>NZ_JCAXEA010000002.1:0-351518 GCF_059759125.1 Arthrobacter sp. GQ119
CAGTACGACTTCGGCGACGGGCCCCGGATCGGCGGGGTGAAGACCATCCTGTTCGTGGCCTGGCTGGCGTTTCACGCTTCCGGATCGTGATCCCGCTCAGGGACAGGACGGCGCCGAGCGTGTTCGCGGCCCTGGACCGGTGCTTCCGGATCCTCGGAGGGGCGCCGACCTATGTCCTCACGGACAACGAGAAGACCGTCACCACCGCCCATGTTGCCGGGGTTCCGGTGCGGAACCAGCAGACCCTGGATTTCGCCCGGCACTACGGGGTGACCGTGCTGACCTGTCAGCCCGCGGACCCGGCCACGAAGGGCGGTGTGGAAGCGTCCGTGAAGCTCGCCAAGGCCGACCTCGTGCCCAAAGACACCAACCTCCGCGATGACTACCGCACCTTTGCCGAACTCGAAGCCGCCTGTCTGGCGTTCATGGACGAGGTCAATCACCGTGAGCACCGGGTGACGCGGCGTAAACCCGCGGCCATGCTGGTTGAGGAAGCTCCCAGGCTGCACCGGGTCCCGGACACCGCGCACACGGTCGCGTTCGGCCTGGCCCGCAGGGTTCCGGAGAACACCCCGATGGTCACCTTCGAAAACGGCCAGTACTCCGTCCCGGCCCACCTGCTCGGAGCCCGGGTGTTCGTCCGCACCCACGGCACCGGGCCCGGCGAGCAGGTCATCATCGTCCACCACGGCACGACCGGGCCGATCGAAGTCGCCCGCCACGAACGGGCCCGACCCGGCAGCCCCGCCATCAACGACGAGCACTTCCCCGGAACCCGGGCGAAGCTCCCCGGCGACTACGAGGTGAGGGCCCGCAGCGCGGACGAGGCCGCGTTCCTGGCCATCGGCGAAGGCGCCCGAACATGGCTCGTCGAGGCCGCCGCGGCCGGAACGGCACGGATGAACGTGAAAATGGCCGAGGCCGTCACGCTGGCCAAAATCGCCGGCACCGACCAGGTGGACCGGGCCCTGGGCGACGCCGCCCTGCATGGCCGGTTCGCGCACCAGGACCTCGCCTCGATCCTGAACGCCAACATCCGCCGCACCACCACCCACGCCGCCAACGAAGCCACCTCCCTCACCCAAGGAACAGGGGCGTGGGCCGCGATCGGCAGTCCCGCCCTGAACACCACAATCAACATCACGCCGGAGGAGGCCCGATGAACCCCGTCAGCACGACCAACACCGCCGTCCCGCCGCTGCCGCCTGACCTGGAGGCCCTGATGCGGTCCCTGAAAATGCCCCACGCCCGGGCGCTGGCCCCGGACCTGATCGCGACCGCCCGCGCGCAGCGGTGGGAACCGGCCGAGGTCATCAAAGCCCTCTTCACCGAAGAAGCCGCCGGCCGGGCCCGATCCATGCTCGCCTCCCGCCGCAAAGCAGCAGGGTTCCCGACCGGGAAAACCTTCGAGGCATGGGACCCGGCAGCGTCCTCCATACCGGCCCCGACCCAGCAGGCGCTCCGGACCCTGGAATGGATCACACGCAGGGAGAACCTCGTCGTCTGCGGACCCTCCGGAACCGGGAAGACGTTCTTCCTCGAAGCCCTCGGCCAGCAAGCCGTCGAAGCCAGCATGCGCGTGGCCTGGTTCAGGCTCGAAGACCTCGGCGTCCTCATCCGGGCCCACCGCACCGACGACAGCGTCACCCGGGCCGTGGCCCGGATTCTCCGAGCCGAGCTCGTGGTGATCGATGACATCGGCCTGCTGCCGGTCGCCACCGACGCCGCCGAAGGCCTCTACCGGGTCGTGGACGCAGCCTACGAAAAACGCTCCGTCGCGATCAGCTCCAACCTCCACCCCGCCGGCTTCGACGAGCTCATGCCCAAAACCCTCGCCACCGCCACCGTTGACCGGCTGCTGCACCACGCACACGTCTGCCAGACCAGCGGCGATTCCGTCCGCCTCACCCAGGCCCTCGCCGGAAAAGGAGTCACCCGCTTGAACTGACCAACCCAACGATGGCCAATCCCGCCGAACCAATCAGTGGGCAGATCTGTTGGCCATCACCGGGCAGTTTTACTGGCCACCAGCGGGCACTTTTAGTGGCCGCCCGTGGGCAGAAACGACTGGCCATTGACAGCCCGAGCCAGACGTCCTGCACGCACGAACGCTCCTACAGTCTCACCGTCCTCCTCAAAGACCCTATACACACCCGCGAACCGACATCCCGTGTGCGGCAGTGATCGAAGGGCTGTGATATCCCCCGACAGAAGGCGCTGTTCGATCCAGTCCTGCAGCAGAGCAATTGGCGGTTCAATTGCTCCCCCCTTTTCCGCAGTGACCTTGTGGCGGTCCGCCGGGATTAACAACTCCAGGGCCGCACTGCGTGCGGCTCGCACTTCGGAGGCACTCAGCCGGTCCATCGTCCGCGCCAGCAACGCGCCGCGATACCAGCTTTGACCTCAAGCAGCGTTCGAGCCCCCTTTCCCCGCGGCCGTGGTTGACCTCGAATATCGACATAAACAAACAGAGTGAGGACGATCTAGATCGTCCTCACTCTGTTTGTTCCCATAAAGGGTATTTCGTTCACGCATCTGGAGCGGCAGGTGCACCCCGCTGGCGGACGTCAGATAGAGATGCGCTGCAGATCCTCTGCGATGACCACTTCGCCTTTATATCCTTGCTGCGCCCAGGTCTTCCACTGCACTGCGTCCAGCGGTGTCCCGCTGAGGTCGCCAATATGGGAGAGGACGAGCTTCGAAGCGCCCGCCTTCTCCGCAATTGGTCCGACTTTCTGCACCTCGACATGTGCTTCTAGAAGGTGATTCCGCAGCGCCGGCGGTAGGTTTTCCGCGCCTTCTAAATTCATTGCTTCGTGAACCAATATGTCCGTTCCTGAAGCCAGTACGTTCAGGTTGTCGGAGTAGGTTGTGTCGCCCGAAAAGGTCACGGACCCGTATTCCGTTTCGAATCGGTAAGCGAAGCAAGGAAAAACGTGACCATGCGGAACCAATGTCGCGGTGACCTTCACCTTTTCATCTTCCATCACCAGGAACGGCTCCATTGCTGGACTGACGTTATGGAAATCTGCCCCGACCGGTGGCAGCTCGATGTCATGGACGTCCGCGAGCTCGCGAACATCGCGAAGGTTCGAACCGCGAATAAAGACATTGTGGCTGTACGCGAAAGCCTCATGGGACTTCTCCGTAAGGGCACGAATCCCAGGCGTCGGGTTTTCGGGAGCAATAGTTGCTGCTTCACCGCCGCCGAACTTCGGGGGGAGACCTCCGGCCGGCCCCGGTCCGTAGACTCGAACAGGCCCGGAAAGCCTGTCACCCCCGGAGTTTGGTGCGTTACCCGCCAGAAGAAAGAAGTTGTAGTAATCGGCCAAGTGATCGGCGTGTAAGTGGGTAATAAATATGCTTTTCAGAGACTCGAATTTCAAGCCCGCTTGGATGAACTGTGTAGTTGCACTCCGCCCACAGTCAATAACATAAACCGAATCGTCGACGCGAAGAGCAGTGGAAATTCCGGCTCTGTTCGCCTCGATCGGTGGCCCGGCCTGCGTCCCAAGAAAGACCACTTCCAGCCCTGGCCCCGACTTCCCTGCGCTTTCTGGAGCCGTTACCGCGCTCTTTACAGGAACCGCCTCCGGCGCTCGTTCAGTCGTGCATGCTGCCAAACCCATCACTGCGGCACCAGAAAGGCCCGCCAGTGCGGACCGACGGTTTATGAGAGCATCAGTCGCAGTTTCGTTCGTATTGCACATTACAACTCCTTTGTTGTGCTGGTCGTGGGGAGCGGAGTGCCACCTGCTTCCGCCCAGGGACTGCTTGTTGGGAAGTTAGGGAATTACGACGTAACGGTGAACACCAATCTCTCTTTGACGAAATCCACGCGTACTCCCCTCCTGGTCAGGCCTTGGACGAGAGCACGCGGGTGGACGAGGTTTCGGGCGAGCCGGTCCAAGCGGTGCACGACAACGCTGCAAGTCTCCCTTTCAAGGTCATTCCTGGGCGCTGCCTTTCTGTCACTGCAGCTTTCACGGTGGTGAACGCTTAGCCGGAGAACGGGAATAGGTAGGCGACCGGTGGGCGGGAGCCAAAATGGGTCGGCCCCCGGCCGTGATTGGAAGCCGTGGTCTGTGGGCTTCGATGACGCAGTCGTTGTCGCCTCTGCAGCAAGATGCTCTTGCCGGGGGCATAGGACAGAGAGCATCCCTAAAGGTTGGTAGAGGTTCCGCTTCCTCGGTAGCTCACCATGCTGAGGCAACCTCAGCCTGCGTGTGAAGGATGGATTTCATTTCGTTCTCTGGGCCACGGCCGCAGCCGCACTCAGTTGCGACGCCAAATCTGAGTACGTGGCGTTGTGCTGTCGCAATGCGGAGGTTCGCGCCCTTGATGCCGTCCTCGCGGTGCACCAGACCCAGATAAAGTTCCGTTTCCTCCGGCAGCTGTAACGCTTCTAAAGGAGTGAAGTACGCGTCGTCGTCACGGTCGATGGGTACCGGCATGTGCACCCAGTCGATAGGGCGTGGCGACTTCTCAATCAGGAGCCGCGCAAAGCGTACGAGGTTTGCCGTGTCTAGCGGCTCGGTAAAGTGCTTCTCGCCCGCGTCGCCGTAGCATAGGTGGAACCCCACCTCGACATCCGAAGGCACGCGTGAGGCTTGGTCAATTGCCCGTTCAATCACTGCTGCCCACACGTCGGCAAACCAATGAGCATAGGCTCCGCCGAATTTGTCGTCGTAGGCTGATGCTTCAATCCAGATGAATTCAACCGCCGTGTCCCACTGGATCGCTAGGTTGTTGTGCGGGATCGCATCGAGGATTCGATCCAGTTCGGCGTAGAGGGCGTCGCGATAGACCGGCTCAAACCGTTCTCTGTCTTCCTCGACGATGAAGGCACCAACGACTGCCGCTGGCGTGGGAAGGGACACCTGAAAGCGCGTTGCGCGAGATACGGCACCTGCATCCTGCAGGGCCCGAAATACTTGCCAGGACTCAATGGCCGAATCAGCGTAGCCCAGTGAGGGGAGCCGGAGAGCAGATGCAGCGGCGCCGTCGGCAATACGGA
This sequence comes from Arthrobacter sp. GQ119, assembly GCF_059759125.1. Classification (NCBI taxonomy): domain Bacteria; kingdom Bacillati; phylum Actinomycetota; class Actinomycetes; order Micrococcales; family Micrococcaceae; genus Arthrobacter; species Arthrobacter sp. GQ119. The sequence continues at coordinate 5,018 of NZ_JCAXEA010000002.1, forward strand.
GCGGACGCACATCGAGGTGACCTACGAAGATGGGTGCGTCTCCCACGCGTTCGAGTCCTTGAGTTTGAGAGAGGCGGTCAGGCTGGAATGCAATCCAATGAAACCTGTGTCCGACTTCGCCATCGGGGATGCGTTTCAGATGAGGGCCGAGGATCCCTGCAGCCGTGCGGATAGTGGTTTCCGCGTCGGGGAAATTGATGCTGCCCACCAGAAGGGCGCCTTGCGGTTGAGTCATTCGTGTCTGCTTTCGTTCCATAAGGCCACAGACTCCCGGACTCCTTGAAGGTAAGGCCCTTGCTATGCCAGCCCAATCCTCGGTGTCGTTCGTTGTGGTCCCGTACAGTTGGTCGGCTTGAGCCGAAGGTTGCGGCATCGAAGGAATCTATGTGGCGTACTTTAGGGAGAGGTGCCGCATCTGCGATGGATACGGCACCTCTCGAGGAGGTGTGCTACTGCTGCCCGGTCTTGATGATCTTGCTGAAGTACGGGGAAGGTGCAACGGTTACGCGGATCTCACGCAGCTCGTGCTTGTCCACGCTCGCCCGCTGGGTGTCAGGTTCGCCCCACATCAGCGTCAGTTCGGTGCCTGGTTCGGCGTGTTCCAAGTTGACCAGCGCCGTTGAGATGACGTGTCCTGCGTTGGCCGAGTAGGACACCCACTGAGAGATTCCGACGGTCTCATTGCCGCTGAGCACGGCATCGGACTCAAACGTCGCGTACATGGGTGTGGGAAGCGAGGCGAACCGGGCAGGACTTTCGGTGTCGAAAAGGGAGGACGCGATCGTGGCAGCCACGTCCTCATCGTTCCAAACCAGCGTGACCTTCTTCCGGCGCTGGTTATCGGCTTTGGCCTTAAGAGCGTCGCGGCCCAGGAAATCACGGTCCCAGTCGATGAGTCCGCCATAGCCGACTTCGATCGGATCGACGTAGTAGTCTTCGATTTGATCGGAAACAAAGCTGCCTCCGAGTGAACCAATCGTCTCGAGGTAGTAGTTGTTCAGCCACTCGCGGTAGGGCTTGAGTTCCTCGCCCTGGTAGATTGCGGGGAGCGGCATTGGCATCCACCCTGATTCCTGCGCGGTGGTGGAATATGCCAAGGCGCCGATCTTGCGCAGGCCATAAGATGCACCAGCCACCTCGAGGGCTTCGCGCACCACCTGCTGGTCATCCCATGGGCCGTAGATTTCGAAGCCGGGCTCTCCAGCCATGCCATGCCGCAGGGCGCGAACTTTCTTGCCGGCGATCTCGAATTCACCGATGAAGAAGAACTTGATCTCCGGAACGCTGCCCCCGGTGACCTCTTTCATCAGGGCGAGGGCGTTCGGACCCTGCACCTGGACGCGGAACACATCGCGCGGTTCCTGCCGGACTGACCAGTTGTCGTTCTTCTCCGCCGTGACGTCGAGTGAAGAACGCTCAGCATTGAACAATAGCCAGTCGCTGCCGAAGGGCGCACCGACTACGCGGAAAAAGTTCTCTTCCTCACGGAAGACGATGCCATCAGCGATGAAGTTGCCGTCCGGGGCTACGAGGACGAGCTGCTTTGCACGCATGACCTGGAACGGATCGAACTTGTTGGCGGCAAACTGCGAGAGGAACGGGATGACCTCGGTTCCACGAAGGTGGAGTTCGGTCATGTGGTACGACTGCTCGAGAAGTGCCACGCCGTTTTTCCAGGCGCGCACCTCGTCACGCCAGTTGGTGAACTCGGGCGGAATACCCGGGAACACATACGGGCCGAGTTGGGCACTCCGCAGATGCTTGACCGGATTGCCTGCCTCATTGATTAGCGATTCCAGGCTCTTGGGAGCGCCTTTGCTCGAGGTCATGATTCTCCATTCTGCTGGCTTCTTCGTCAGTTTGACAGGGCGAAGAGCCGATAGGTGGGTAGGGTAAAAGTAAGGTTCAGATTGAAAGTGGTGAAGACCACATACTAATTAGTATCCGGCTACCGATGCGCATGTCAAGGATTTTTTATTTCCTGCCCTTCAAGGCTTCCGAGCGGGTTTCGACAGCGCACCATGGCAATTGCGGACACCACCTTGCCGGCGTTAGCTGGGCTGGAAAGGCTTATTGGGGTGCCCGGGTGTGAACTCGAGGGCGTCCGGGTACAGCAGACGCCCCGAGGTGGCTTAGTCGGTCTGGGGAGGCGGTGGTCGGCCGACACGTCACGCTGCGTCCTCGTGCCACCAGCCTTCCCAGGCCGCCGAGCTTAGTTGCCCGTTGGGAAATTGATTTGGTGCGTTGCCGTCGTGCTCAAAAGGGCTGGCACCGCCTCGGCTGACCTCAAGTAAGAAGTTGAGAGTGGTCAGAAACATAAGTACGTCCTTCCAATCCGGTGAACTCCAGGAGCGCGAAATGAAAATTGTTATGCTGAAGCCTGGGCCGTTCATTATGGGTCAGTGACCGACGTGATCCTTCCCGGCAGGTACCTCGGGTCGGGAGCGGGCGTCGAAGTCTCGCACCCATTCGGCTGTGGTTCGTAGACCTCCGAAGGTGAAGAAGTGCAGCTTTACGGTGCCGTGCCGGGCTGGGTCCAGACGGCTTGCCAACTCGGTGACGAATCGGTCGGGGCCGGTGGTGGCCAACAGGTTCGTCAGTGAGAAGCCGTACTTCTTGGCGATGCCCGCACTGGAGGCTACGCCAAAGCGGCGCGCGTAGGAGAGCAGCCGCTTCACGCCAGCGGGCCCTGGGACCCCGACCCGGATTGGCATATCGATACCGCGGTCGCGGACGCCCTCGATCCACTCGATGAGCGGGTCCACGTCGAAACCAAACTGGGTAATAATGTCGCCGGCATTCGCTTGCTCCTTGAGTGCAGCGGCCTTGTCTTCGATGGCACCCCACAGTTGGTCTCGGGAGATGTCGGAATGCCCGTCAGGGTAGCCGCTGATACCGACGGTTCTTACGCCAAAGGTGGCCCAGTCGGTGTCATTGATCAGAGCCAACGCATCGTTGTAAGGACCCTCAGGTTCGGATGGGTCGCCAGCAATGACGAAGACGTTCTCACTGGTCCCGTCGGCATGCAGGGCATTCAAGACTTCCTCGAGCGCAGCCCGCGAATTGATGCGCCGGGCGGAGATGTGGGGGACAGGCTTCAACCCGCTTTCCTTGACGGTGCGCGCCGCGGATGTGCGCATCGCAAGATCTTCATTGCCGAGAAAGGTGACGTTCACTCGGGTTCCCGCCGGCAAGTAGGGCCGTGCTTCGTGCAAGGCATCGACGTCTTTGCCTGTCATTTCGACGGAAAAGTCTTCGAGGATCTGGCTGATTGTCATGGTCATGGGATATCTCGTTTCGAATGACTGACCACTGCGGCTTCCGCCGCGGCAATGGTATTGGACATGAGGGAGGCGATGGTCATAGGACCCACACCACCCGGGACCGGAGTGATCCACCCTGCGATCGGTGCGACCTCGTCAAACCGAACGTCGCCGATGAGGCCGCTCTGGACCCTATGGATACCCACGTCCACCACGGCGGCTCCTGGCTTTACGTGACCTGCTGTAATAAGTCCTGGCACTCCGGCCGCGGCGACGAGGATATCTGCCTGTGTCGTGTACGACTCGAGGTCGTTGGTGCGGGAATGGGCGATGGTCACCGTCGCCGAACGCTCGAGGAGTAGCTCTGCCGTAGGATGGCCCACCAATGCAGAGCGTCCCACCACCACTGCGGCGGCACCTTCAATTTTCACACCGGCGGAGTCGAGCAGCTCGATGACACCACTCGGAGTACAGGGGCGGAGCCCGGGCTCGCCCCGTAGCAGCCGGCCCTGGTTCAGAGTGGTCAGGCCGTCGACATCCTTGGCTGCCGGAATTCGATCTATGAGAGCAGAACGGTCCAGGCCCCCCGGCAGGGGAAACTGGAGCAGGATACCTGCGACCCGGGGATTTTGACCAAGTTCGTCAATCGCGGCCGCTACGTCCTCTTGGGAGGCCTCCGCTTCCAGCCGGCGATGAAAATCCGCCAGCCCGACTTCCGTCGCCATTTTGCGCTTACTTCGGACGTACACGGCGCTGGCGGCGTCATCGCCGACCAACAATGTTGCCAGGCCAGGCGCGTAGCCATGGGCTGCAACGAAGACTTTGACCCGCTCAGCCGTTGTGGCCAGGCTGGCGGCTGCGACAGCCCGGCCATCGACTAGGTTTGCAGTCATTACGCGAACACAATCGTCGTGTTCCCATCGCGGAGAACCCGGTCTTGGCAGTGCCAGGCCACCGCGCGTGAGAGCACTTGGCGTTCAACGTCCGCCCCGCGGCGAACCAAGTCCTGCGTCGTGTTGGAATGATCGACACGAACCACATCCTGCTCGATGATGGGACCCTCGTCGAGGTCCTGAGTAACGTAATGGGCCGTCGCCCCGATGAGCTTGACCCCGCGCTCCTTGGCCTTCTGGTACGGGCCGGCCCCGATGAAGGCGGGAAGGAAGGAATGATGGATGTTGATTATCGGCACGCCAACCTCGTCGATGAACTCAGATGAAATGATCTGCATGTACCGCGCGAGCACAACGAAATCGACATTGCCTTGCAGCAGTCGCAAGTGCTCCTGCTCCACAGCCTTCTTGTCCCCGTCTTTTACAGGTACGTAAAAGTAGGGAATACCAAATTGGCGTACGGACTCCGCGAGGTCGGGGTGGTTGGAGATGACCATTTCAACGGTCATTTCCAATTCGCCCCGCTTCTGCCGCCAAAGCAGGTCCAACAGGCAGTGGTCCGTCTTGGAGGCCAAAATCGCAACACGTTTCCGTTTGTGCGACTCCGTGAGGCGCCATTCCATGCCGAGACCGCCGAGGATCTCCCGGTCTAGCGCAGCTTCCAGTTCGGGGCGGGCAAGCGTCAAATCAGGAAGCCGGAACACCGATCGTTGGAAGAAGCGGCCGCTGACGGGATCGCTCGTGTGTTGGTCAAGCGAGATGATATTTGCCCCGAACTGGGTAAGCAGCGTCGAGACAGCGGAGACAATTCCTGGCCGGTCAGGCCCAGAAACAATGAGTATTCCTTTGTCGACGGAGCTGTCTACGTCGACAGAGAACTTCTCCAGCACGTCGTGTGTCACGGCCGCTTCCTTCCTGGCTAATGACGCCTGCATTTCGATGATTGGTGTGGTCTGGCCCTCCGGTGGACCAGTCTTTTTTGCAGTCGATTGTGGTGACACTGTTAATTCCTCTTCCGATGCCAACGGCATCTGTGCGCTGAGGCCCGAGTGTTGAATGGGAGGACAAACTGCCGGACACCGTCACCCGATGGGCCGGTTGCCGCAGCAGATGGGACGTCCTGGACAGCGGTAGTGGATTTCTTGGAGTCCGACTTGCAGCTTTATGCCGGGGTTGGGTGCAATGGTGGCCATGTCCGGCCAAGCTTCTGACACGTCTCCTCCATTGCAGACACATCTCGTTCGGTTTGCCACGGGGGAAGATTCAGAAACTGGCCCGTCGTGTGACGGGTGGGCTTCCGATACCGAAACGTCTTTAGATACTAGATAGTATTTGCGATGCTTTACCGAGTCAACAGTTTGGAACCAGGAACATCCTCAGCTGTCCCAAAAGACCGAACGGGGCTGGGTTCTCCCGGCAACATTGAGCGGTCCGCATGTCGGGACGAGGGCATGACGGGGCTGGGAACCGTCTCCGGCTAGCTAGTTGCATGTTGCACGGCCGAACTAGCGCGAAGCTCAATCCGCGCTGATATGACGACCGCCGCGCGGGCACGCGGCAAGCCCAGATGGTTAGTCGACCATCAACCAGCCCACCGCTCGGGGTAGATGTTCGGGTCGATCTAAGTGATTGGGTGCAGGGCCCCGTTTGCGGCCAGGGCCGAAGCCCTAAGAGCCGTGAAAACCTGCCGGAGCATCCCTCCCGAGGAGACGGGAGCCTTGACGAAGACTGCTACGCCGCCATAGGTGAGTTCGAGCACGATCCCGCCAAGATCGAGGGCACTGATCTGAGGCTTGGTGTCTGGGAAAAGTTTCTTGAGCAGCAGCTGCCCCACTTCCTCCCACTGGCCGACGAAAAGCTGGCGTTGTTCGTCAAGCAGGGTCCCGTCCCGCTGTGCACGGCGCAGCACTTCGATGGCGATGAGGCCCCATTTTTGTTCGCCTGCTCGCGCGTCGCTCCACTGAGCGACGGTTTCGACTACCTCAGCGGGGCTCGTGACGTTCTCGAGGAGCCGGGTCAGATCCTGGACATCGCTGCCCGCATGACTCCTTAGCAGTTGTTGCAGGATGTCCTCTTTCGAGGAGAAGTTCGAGTAGAAAGCGCCCTTCGAGAACCCTGCTTCTTCGGCTATGCGCTCGACTGATGCACCGTCATAGCTGTAGCGGGCCACGACCTCTCCGGCAGATTTGAGAAGTTTCTCCCGCGTTAGGGCCTGGCTCTGTTCTCTCGTTAACCGTGCCATCAATACCTCTTCTTCAATTCGTCCATCGCAAACAGCCGCCCGGGATAAGTTCTGCCGCTGCCGCCAAAAGCCACTTCAACTCTATTACGGCCGCGCGTATCTGGATACTTGATGGTCGCTTAAGCCGTTCCGTCTCGGTACGCTGCAGGCCAGATGCCGTGCCGGCCGGGGGATAGGACGCCCTTGGGGTCAACAGCGTCCTTTATCTTCTCGACAAAGCGCCTATAGGCGTGGTCATTAAAGGAATATTGGGCCGCCGCGAGGTCCATGAAATTGAGATGCGGTCGGCACACACCATAGCCAGCCTGGCCAAGTGCCGAAACCATTCCCTTCACAACGTCGAACGCGTTGCGGACGGCTCCGGCGTCTGTTTTGTCGTAGCGAACACCCGAGAGCACCACGCCTGAGCGTTCGCCGGTGAACATGACGGCCGCTGAAAAATTCACCCCTCCATCGGCTAGATGCTTTCGAATCTCTTCGGTAACAAAGCGAACCTCAGTGCCCTGCATTGGCACGATGGGGGAAAAGTCAACGTGGGCGATGTGTGGGGGCATATTTTCGATTGCCTTGAGCGTGGGTATTCCAGCCATGATTTGATCTGCCGAGTAAACGATTTGGTCGTACTCTTCAGGGGCGTATATCCGAGGAGCGACGAGGCGGCCGCTGGGTATCTTCGCCCATGCTTCAGTGATGCGCCGGAGTCGAATCTGGACGATGTCTGCATCGCCCCAGATGGCTGCCCGCGTAGCCCACGCGCCGACGCCGGCGCGCTTCGCAATATCGTCGACCTGCGCGGGCGTCAGTAGGCCAGGGACCCCTGCTTCGTCACGAAGCATGACGGCGGCGCGCAGTGTGGAATACAACGTCGGGACACCCTCCAGATGGCCTGCGAGCCGCAACTCGCGAATCGTGTCGATCGCGGCCTCAAGGTCGCCGTCATCGTCAATCGCGAGCATTACGGGTGCGTACGCCTCGGGGAGTCTCTTTAGCCACACGCCCATTCTCGTGACAATCCCGAGGTTCGACTGGACAAACAGCGGATCCAGAGAGGGACCGAGGCTTCGCTTGTAAAGGTGCCAGACCTTACTCCCTGGGATTGCGCCCGCCCCCGTCCGGAGCAGTTGGCCATCTGGAAGTACGACTTCAAACCCTGTCGGAAACGCGTAGTCGGCCCCGTAGAACTGGTATGAATGGCCGCTGTCCATTGAATTGCCGATGACGGATCCCCAGCCTAGATCCGGGCACGGAGTCATAAGACTGTAGCCTGCGTCCTTTACTGCGTCGTAGAGGTCGAACCAACGAACCCCAGGTTCAACCACCGCGTAAGCGAGCTCGTCGTTAATCTCTAAAATGCGGTTCATCCGTTGAAAACCGATTTGAATGGAGCCGCGGACCCGCGGCGACGGTCCACCGTGCCCAACGTTCCGACCCTGGCTGTGGGGCCATACGGGAATCTCGAATCGGTTGGCAATGCGCATGATCTCCTGCACCTGCTCCGTGGTAGTTGGTTGAACCACGGCAGAAGCAGCGTACGTCTCGTCGCCGGGGAAGCCGTAAGGGTCCTTGAATTCGTCCACCTTCGCGCGCTCGACATGGACGGCATCCTCGCCAACGACGGCGGCCAGGTCGCGGATCATCTGGTCGGGAATGGTGGGTAAAAGCACGGTTGAATCGTTCATTCTCTCTCCTTTGAAAGATGGACGCCCCACCGTTGTGGGCCGTCTCGACAGTCATGCATCCACACCGGAGGCTCGGTTCTTCATCGGCGGGATCGATCCATAGCTCTAACTTGAACGCCAAAACTCACGTCACCTTGGGTATCCACATACCATTCGGTATCTTACTGAGTTGCCGCTGTGGGATCAAGCGATATGTTTCGTCAACAGCCCTGATTGTGCACGTCCATCGACGGGCTAACCGGCCCGTGAGCTTGGCCCCTTAATGCGGGTGAATCTTGGAACCATTGACGGGCCCGCAAGGGCGGGATACCCTTCAGTATCTGGATGCCTCGTCGTATTTGGCTGAGGGTGAGCCCTGCTGCTGCGGGCGTCCAGAAAGCCGACAGAGCTGCAATGGAGGAGACATGTCTACAGAATTAACGGGCGACAACCTTTACCGGGACCCCTATCCGGTATATGCGCGCCTGCGTCAAGAGTCGCCGGTGGCATTTTTTGAAGGTACGCAGGAGTACTTTGTTACTCGCTACGATGACTGCCGCACGGTGGGATCCAACGATCGTATTTTTGGTCCTTCCGATAGCCCGAACCGGCCGGAAGCGCGCGTCATGGGCATGCCAAACGTCCTATCCATGAGCGGGGAAGAACACACGAGCCTTCGCGTTGCGATTGATCAAAACCTAACCCAGGAAGCAGTACGCGGCTTCGTCGGGGCCCTGACGCGGCCGGTTGTTCATCAGTACCTTGAGGAGCTCAAGCCTCGCGGCGAAGCCAATTTGACGGCAGACCTTTTTGAGCCCATCTCGGTTCGCTGCATCGGAAATGTTATCGGTTTGAACGACACTCCGAACGAGACCCTGGTGGAGTGGTTCCAAGCGATGGCTGCCGGGCTTCAGAACGTCAACAATGATCCGGCGGTCTGGACCCGTGTGGACCTGGCTCTTGCTGACATCGACGCACAGTTGGGAGAACTCTACGAGAGGGCGCTGAAGAAGCCCGATCATTCGCTGATGAGCCATGTCATGCATGGTGGCATGCCCGAGGGCGAAGTCCGAAGCGTCGAAGAGATCATGCCGACGATGAAGGTCATCATCCTTGGCGGCCTCCAGGAGCCCGGCCATGCAGCGGCAAACGCGGCCGCAGGCCTACTCCTTGACCCCGAGCAGAGTAAGGCTATGGTCGCCAATCCCAGCGAGCACGCGCTCCGGGCATTTGACGAGGGTCTTCGCTGGATCGCCCCTATCGGGGTTACGCCGCGCGTTGCTGCCGAAGACTTTGAGATTGCCGGGAGCGTCATTCCCGCTGGCTCCTCGGTTGCCATCGTGATGGCCTCCGCTAACCGCGATGAGTCACGCTTCGAGGATCCCGACGTGTTCAATATGTTCCGCAAGAAACGGCCCAACCTTACCTTTGGATTCCGTCCACATTTTTGCTCTGGTCACGCACTGTCGCGCGCTATGGGTGAAATTGCTCTTGAGGAAGCTTTTCGGCAACTCCCGGGCCTTCGTCAGGACCACAGCCGCGAGATGGCCTTCAAAGGGTGGCGCTTCCGCGGCGTCTCCGACCTCCCGGCCAAATGGGACGCATGAAGCCACTGGTTATCGACGGCCACGGTCACTTCACTACCGAGCCGCCCGGGTTTCATGCCTTTCGGAAGGCGCAGGTGGCCTTCGCTGAAGGGCACTCCGAGAGAGAGCCAGCGTACGCGGGAATCGAGGAGTCGGAACTCGGTGAGATCATCACCAAGAATCAGCTACGCCTTCAGCAGGAGCGTGGCTCGGATTTTACGATTCTTTCGCCGCGCGCGTCGGGCATGGGGCACCACGTTCCGGGGCAGGAAACTGCAAACACCTGGGCGCGGCTCTCCAACGACACCATCTTGCGGATCTGCCGGCTCTTCCCGCGGAATTTCGCTGGGGTGTGCCAGCTCCCGCAGACCGTTGGCGGTGATCTGGGGCCTGTGATCGCCGAGTTGGAACGCTGCGTCGAAAACGGTTTCATCGGCTGCAACCTCAATCCGGACCCGTCGGGCGGGCTTTGGTCCGCTCCACCGCTTTACGACCAGTGGTGGGACCCCCTCTGGGAGACCATGACCCGGCTTGACGTGCCGGCGATGATTCACGTATCCGGGTCCTGTCAACGGGCCATGCATACAACGGGGGCGTATTACCTGGCCGCTGACACCGCTGTCTTCATGCAGTTACTCGAAGGCGATCTCTTCGAGCGGCATCCCCGGCTCCGGCTCATCATCCCGCATGGCGGCGGGGCGGCTCCCTATCACTGGGGCCGCTACCGCGGCTTGTCGATGATGCTGGGCAAGGCGCCGCTCAACGAACACCTCATGCAGAACCTTTACTTCGACACCTGCGTTTATCACCAGGCCGGAATCGATGCCCTCTTCAAGGTGGTCGAGCCGAAAAACATCCTCTTCGGTTCAGAACTCCTCGGAGCCGTCCGGGCTGTGGACCCCGAAACGGGGCACAGCTTCGACGATACGAAGCGCTACATCGACGCCCTTGGCCTCAACGAGGAAACACGCCACGCAGTTCTGGAAGGAAACGCCAGGCTCGTATATCCGCGCCTCGACTCAATTCTTAAAGAGCAGGGACGCTGAGCAGCGTCCACAAACGGGACAAAGGAGTTCGCACCATGAAAGCAACACCCACCGAGATCCGGCTTGCCGGCGGAGCCCAAGGATTCAACTGGCTTCCGGTGTTCGTCGCCGAAGACCGCGGCTTCTTCGAACGCAACGGACTTAAGATCACGTACCAGAAGCTCGGTTCCGTCGACAAAGCGACCGCTGCCGTACGTGAAGGCTCCGCTGATCTGGCCATCACACCGCCAGAAGGGGCAATCGCCGATTACGTCGCGGCCGGAAAGCTGCGCATCGTAGGAGCCAATTCGGTCCGTCTGCCAATGTCCCTGGTGGCACGGCCCGGCATCAGCAGCATTGCCGAACTGCGTGGCAAGAGAATCGGCACCTCGTCCCTGACTGAGGGCACTGCCATCTACACCCAGATGATGCTGCAGCAGGAAGGGCTCTCGTATCCGGAGGACTACGACTTCGTCCTCGCCGGGGTGCACACGACCCGATGGACGGCGCTGCAGAACGGCGAAATTGACGCCGCTCCTCAGCCGGCCCCGTGGAATTTCCTCGCAGAACGCGAAGGTTACGGCCGCATCGGTGAAACAAACGAGGTGATCCCCGAGATCGTCTTCGCTGCAATCATCGGCAACGCCGACTGGCTTTCGCAAAACGAGGAAACAGTGCATGGCCTGGTCTCGGCATTGGCTGAAGCCCATGACTTCGTCAACGATCCGGCCAACGACGCCATCACGCTGCCGATCTACCAGCGGCTGACAACCCCTGAGGATCCGGAACTGGCGGCACGGGGCCTCGCCTACACCAGGGACATGGGCATGTGGCCCACAAACCTGGAGGTGCCGTCACCAGCCCTCGAAGCCACCACAGACCTCATGATGCGTGTCGGCCTACTGGCACCGGAAAACGCCCCTGGGGCGGCGTCCGCGGTTTCCCCGACTTTCGTGTCAGCCGCTTCGACAGCCCCGCCGGCCACACGTTAAGGAATCGGTAATGGCAAAGGTAGTAACAGGCATCACCCGCACCGAGGCCTCGCTCTGCGACGGCTTCGCAGCACTCGATGTTGCAACGGCGCATGAAGCGCAAGGCCGGACCGGTCTCCTAAATCACCGGCTCCGTCCCCTGCAATCCGGGGCGACGATCGCAGGCCCCGCTTTGACCTGCGAAGTAGCCCCCGGCGATAACTGGATGATCCATGTCGCGCTGGAACAGGCGCAGCCAGGAGACATCCTTGTAGTTTCTCCGACGTCGCCCTGCGACGACGGATATTTCGGTGACCTCCTCGCCACCTCTGCGATGGCCAGGGGCATCCGCGGGCTCATTATCGACGCCGGCGTCCGAGACGTCGCCCAGTTGCGCGCCATGGGTTTTCCCGTATGGAACAAATCAGTCAGCGCCCAGGGAACGGTGAAGGAAACGCTCGCCAACGTTCAGGTCCCCATCATCTGCGGTGACACCCTGATTACCCCGGGAGACGTGATCGTGGCGGACGACGACGGCGTCTGCCTGGTACCCCAAGGTTCGGCCGCCGCCGTGCTGGAGAACGCCCGACGACGCGCCGCGATGGAAGAAGAAAAACGACAGCTGTACGCAGCCGGCCACCTAAGTCTGGATGTCAACGACATGCGGCCGCGCCTCGCCCGGAAAGGACTTGTCCATGAACCTGCCTGACCGTCCCGCCGTTCCGCGCCGTGTGGTGACCGGCTTGCGGGAGGGGAAATCCGTCGTTGTCAGTGACGGTCCCGTCCCGAATGCACACCACTACAGCGCCATTCCGGGGATGCTGACCTCCGTTCTATACACCACAACGGCCCCCCCGCAGCTGCCCCAGCACCAAACCGAAACGGCGCCGCTTCGAACAGTTGTCCTCCCGAAGCCCGGCGAGACCCGCCTCATGATGGTGGCTTTCCCCCCGGACGCTGGATACGCGAACCCGGATTTTGACCCGGAAGCCGCAGATGCCGAGCAGCGGGAGTTCATTCCCGGACTGGCCGAGCTCTTTGAGCCGGACGCCCCCGGAATGCACCAGAGCGAGACAGTGGACTACGGCATCGTCATCGACGGTGAGCTCTGGCTCGAACTCGACGATGGCCACATCACGCATCTGCGGACCGGGGACGTGGTGGTCCAGTGCGGAACGCGCCATGCATGGCGCAACAAAGGGGACCGCACGGCCAAAGTCATGTTCGTGCTGATCGGCGGCGACGCATCATGAGCCAGGAACATTTCGACTGCCTCATCATCGGTGGCGGACATGCCGGCGCAGAGGCCGCCTTCACCCTGCGGACAAAAGGCTTTAAAGGAACAATAGGACTTCTCGGCAAGGAGGCTGTTCACCCCTACGAACGTCCGGCGCTGTCAAAGGAATACCTCGCAGGAAAGAAGAGCCTTGACCAGCTCCTGCTGCGCCCGGCCGAGTACTGGACCGAACAGGATGTCGCACTCCGCCTGGGGATGCACGCCGATGGCATTGATGCTCAGGCTAAAACAGTCAGCTGCGGCGACGGTTCCGTGTTCGGCTATGGCACTCTGGTCTGGGCGGCAGGGGGCAGCCCCCGCCAGCTCAACTGCCCCGGGCACGACCTCACCGGCATCCATGCCATCCGTGACATGGCTGACTGCGACAGGCTCATGTCTGCCCTGCCGCAGAGCCGCAGTATCGCAGTGATCGGCGGTGGGTTCATCGGCCTGGAGGCGGCGGCAGTGCTCCGGGAAATGGGCAAACAAGTCACCATCATCGAGGCGCTGGACCGGTTCCTCGCCCGGGTCGCGGCCGAACCGGTGTCACGGTTCTATGAAAACGAGCACCGTGACCGCGGCGTGTCAGTGCATCTTGGCACCGGTGTCGCTGAGATCCTCGGCCAGGACGGCAACGTCGCCGGGGTGCGGCTCACCGATGGAACTGTCATCGACGCGGACCAGGTGATCGTGGGAATCGGGATCATTCCTGCGATCCAACCGCTTCTGGCCGCCGGGGCAGAAGCCGCGGCGGGCGCCATGGGCGTTCTGGTTGATGGGCATTGCCTGACGTCTCTTCCGGATGTTTACTGCATCGGCGACAGTGCCGTGCTTAGGAACGGCCCCGGCATCCGCATCGAATCGCGGCAGAACGCCATTGAACAGGCGCAGGCAGCCGCCAAAGCAATCGCGGGCCAGGCCCAGCCAGTGCACTTTGTCCCCTGGTTCTGGTCAAACCAGTATGACCTCCGGCTCAAGACCATCGGCCTCAGCCTGGGCTACGACGAGACTGTCCTTCGCGGGGACCCGCAGAGCCGCAGTTTTTCGCTGATCTATCTGAAACAAGGGGTGGTCATTGCCATGGATTGCATCAACGCAACCCGGGACTATATGCACGGCCGCGGGCTCGTTGAAGCAGGCGCTCACGTCGACGCGGCGATTTTGGCCGACGAACAGAGATCACTCAAAGAGGCTGCTGCGGCGGTCTGACATGCCGCGCCGCGGCAGTCCCCAACTCAAAGAAGAGGAACCATCATGCAATTCACAGTCACCACCCGCGATGCAGTTGACCACGAAGTCGAGGGCCGGCCCGGTGTCTCACTCATGCAGAACATCCGCAATGCTGGCATCGATGAACTGCAGGCACTCTGCGGCGGAGCGTTATCCTGCGCGACGTGCCATGTCTACATCGATACCTTGCCTGCCGGTGCGGAGCTTCCCGCCAAGTCACGTGACGAAGAAGACCTCCTCGACTCCTCAGACTACTTGGAGCCTCATTCCCGCCTGTCCTGCCAGCTGACCTGCGGCGACCAGTTGTCAGGCATCCGGGTCACCGTAGCGCCCGAAGACTAACCAACTCAATTGCCTGCTCCTGAGAGGAAAAATATGAACAACTTGATGCGTGCCGCGCGGCTCCACACCGTTGGCAAAGAGATGCTGATCGAGGACGTCGAACGGCCGCGCGCAAGCGGCACCGACGTCGTCGTCGCCGTGAAGGGCTGCGGGATGGTCCCCAACCTGGCCAACGTGCTGGCGAACTGGGAGACCTGGTACCCGCAAATGCCGCTCCCACCGCGCCCGGCAATTTTTGGTCTCGACCCTGTCGGGGTGGTCCACGAGGTCGGTGAGCACGTGGTGAACGTCAAACCCGGTGACCGTGTCTACGTCAATCCGGGCCGCTCCTGCGGCGCCTGTCACGCCTGTGCCTCAGGAACTCCGCAGAAGTGCGATTACTGGACGCTGAACGGGTACTTCGGCTACAACCAGAAAAGCCTCGAAATGTTCAAGAACCACCCTCACGGCGGCTTCTGCGAATACATGCGCGCACCACAAAGCGCCCTGGTGAAGCTGCCGGACAATATCGAATTCCGGCAGGCGACCCGGATGGGGTACCTCGGGACCGCCTACGCGGCAGTCAAAAAAATGGGCCCCCTGGCTGGCAAGTCGCTGATTATCAACGGTGCCACCGGCACACTGGGGGTCGGCGTCACGCTAATCGCTCTCGCGCTGGGCGTCTCACGCATCTTCGCCGTCGCACGAGGCTTGCCGCTGCTGGAGCGGCTGAAGGCCCTTGCACCCGAACGAATTGAAACCTTCTCCAACAGTGAAGGCAGCACCGGATCGTGGGTGCGGTCCCTGACTGGAGGGGTTGGGTCCGATTTGATGGTCGATACCCTTGGCGCGGTCGCCTCCCTGGACTCGCTTAAGGACGCGATGCACGGCGTAAAACGCGGCGGCCGAATCATTAATATCGGCGGAACGGCCGGCGAGCTCACCGTTGACGTCAAGTGGTGGATGGACGAGCAGATGGAGCTGATTGGCTCGGTTTGGTTTACCTCAGCCGAAGCAATGGAACTGGCGGAAATGGTGGGCAGCGGAACCATCGACATATCCGTGCTTCAGCCGAAAAGCTGGCCGCTCGATGAGATCAATGAAGCAATTTCCGGAGCAGCGAGCGGGGAAGGCGGCTTCACCAGCTATCTAGTGGAAATCTGAGTTCCCCGGGGCCCGCGCTTTGCCCCTAAAAACCATTGACCACCGAAGACCGTAAAGATACCATGTGGTATCCGGAACCCACTGCGTATCTCACGAGTGTGAGTGGCGAGGAATTAATCCGGAATGAGCGTCACCCCCAGAACGCTTACGCAATCCGACAACGAAGTCATCAGAAAGCGAACAAAGACCATGCAACGACGCATTAGTAGGGCCCTTGGAACTGCCGCAGCACTCGCCTCCATCTCTTTGATCGTCGGCGGCTGCAGCGCCGAACCCGGTAATGATTCAGTGGCAGCCGGAGCCGTTTACCCGGCGGCGGATGGTAGCTGCGCAGCCCAGCCGCTTCAGGGAGTGGATTACAAAGCTGCCCACGCCTTCTTGGAGCCCTTTGAGCAGAAAGCAACTGGGCTGCTTGTGACCCAGCCGCTTCCTAAGCCGATTGACCCGGGAACCACTGTCGCTTTCCTCGACAACGGATCAGCTGTGGGCGGCATGATCTGGGGATTCCTGGAATCCGCGGGAAAGACCGCGGGTGTTCAGATGCAGCGGGTCTCTACGGGAACCAACGCGCAGAGCATTAATGCCGCGCTTGGAACGGTTGTGGAGTCGGCGCCTGACGTCTTGGTCGCCGCAGCGGTCGATGCAACGTTCTTCCAGGACCAGCTCAAGGCTCTCGAAGCAGGAGGGACCACTGTCGTTTACGCCGGGTCCACCAATGCCGCTGACTTCGGCCTGCTCGAGTCGCTATCGGGCCGTGGCGCTTCGATCGAGAACGGTAAAGTCTTGGCTGCCAGCGCAGTGAAGTTCACCTGCGGAACGAGCAAGGATTTTGTCTTCTATCACGTTCCCGAATTCACGTTTTCTCACGTGCAGCTTGAGGCCATCCGTGAATCTTTTGCCACGCTGTGCTCCGACTGCAAGCTGCGCGTCGTGGAAATTCCGGTAGCAACGATGGACACGACTGCCGGCGATGCCATCGTGAGTGATTTGCAGGCGCACCCCGAGACTCAGTACTTCATGACGGTTGCCGACCAAATGCAGATTGGCCTGAAGGCAAAGCAGGACTTGGCCGGAATTAACGTGGCAGGCATCGGTCATTCTTCACTGCCGTCAAACGTGGAGCAGATTGCCAATGGCCTCCAATCGGCTGGCTACGCTGCAGACTACAACATGTACGCATGGTTGCTCCTCGATGAGGGCCTCCGCCGTCACATGGGCGAAAAGGTGGTTTACGACGACTGGGCCAAGGCCACCCAGGCCATGTCACGGGTCATTACTCCTGCAAATGCGGCCGAATACCCGAAGGGATTCGTCGCCTACCCGAACATGGTGGAGGACTTCAAGAAGCTTTGGGGTAAATAACCCATGACCGCTGAACCTCTGATCGCCGACGACGTGAGTAGTGAGTCGGCACCGCTCCTCAGAATCGGGGCGGTCGTCAAGGATTTTCCCGGCTTGCGCGCACTGGATTCAGTCTCGATGGAGCTTCATGGTGGGGAGGTCGTCGCAGTCGTTGGCCACAACGGTTCCGGAAAATCCACGCTCGTTAAGGTTCTGGCCGGTCTCTACATGGCCGATAGCGGAACCGTGGAACTGTCCACGAGCGGCACCGAAGAGACCGAGCTGCACATCATCCACCAGGACCTTGGTCTAATTTCTGAACTGAGCACCATCGAGAACCTTGGGATCACCCGGTATAAGGGCGGCGCTTCCTTTGCGCCGTTCAACAAAAAGCAGGAACGTGCCCGTGCACTTGATCTTATTGGCCAGTTCGGCGAGCACTTTGATGTCGATCTCCCGATCAAGTCGCTCACGCCCGCCCAGCGGGCGATCATCGCGATCGCCCGGGCCCTGGAAGGATGGACCCACAGCCGGAACGTGCTAATTCTGGATGAGCCAACCGAGGCCCTCCACGCCAGCGAAGTAAAAGTTCTGTTCGATGCCGTGAAGCGTATCGCCGCAAATGGGGCCGGGGTTATCTTCATCTCGCACCGTCTCGATGAAGTCCTCGAAATGGCGGACCGCGTCGTGGTACTCCGCGAAGGCAAGAAAACCGCCGATGTGCCCCGCCGGGCCTTGGACCACGACCAGTTAGTCGCACACGTCACGGGTATCCCTGCCGGGGCCGCCATGGTCAGCGGATCAAAGCGCAAGAAGGGCGGCGAGGTGGTTCTCGCTGTCAAGGCTCTAAAGGGGGCCGGCGTGGATTCGGTGGACCTCACCCTCCATGCGGGAGAGGTCCTGGGCGTTGCGGGTGTCCTGGGTTCAGGGCGAGAGGCACTACCTGCGATGTTGTTCGGAGCGATGGAGTCGAAAGCTGACGAATACACCGTCGCTGGCGAAGCCTACGTCCGACGCCACCCCGCGGAAAGCATTAGGCGCGGAATGGCCTTCGTCGCGGGCGACCGCGCCCGCTTCGGCGCAGTACGGGCCATGAGCTCGCGCGAGAACATCACGCTGCCGGAACTGCGAAGCCTTCGTAACCGGTTCGGCAATCTGCAACGAAAGAAGGAGCGCACCGAAACCGCCGACCTGATCCAGAAATACGACGTCAGACCGCCACGGCTGGAACAGAAGTTCTCACAGTTCAGCGGCGGCAATCAGCAGAAAATCGTATTCGCCAAATGGCTGCGGAACCGGCCACTGGTCATTCTCCTGGAAGAGCCGACCCAGGGCGTGGACATCGGCGCGAAGCAGGCCATCTATGCGGCAACCGAGGCGGCCGCGGCTGAAGGCGCCGCAGTACTCGTCTGTTCTTCAGACGCCAAAGAACTCGTGCGCCTCTGCGACCGGGTCATCGTGCTCCGCAACGGCCGCGTGGCCGCCCAACTCACCGGCGACCGACTGACGGAAACGCAGCTGATCCTGGAGGGATACGGATTAGCGGGCACCGGCGCTACAGCGGGTACTCCGCTCGAAGAAAATAAGGGAAAACAGTGACAACCACCGAAGCCAAGACCACAGAACACAGGTCCGGCGGGCCCGAACTTAACGGGGCCAAACCCGCCGGCGTCGAAACCCGAGGAGGCAGGGCAAATCCCTTCTCCTTTCGAAACATCAGCGCCATCTACATCTTCATCGCGATCTTCATCATCTTTTCGATCGTGACACCCGAGACATTCCTCCAGGCCGGCGTCTGGCGGACTCTGCTGGACGCCCAAGCCATCACTGTCATCGCGGCGGTTGCGGTGCTCATCCCGCTCGTCACAGGCGCCTTCAACCTCGCGATCGGCGCCGAAGTAGGCTTTGCCGGCATCGTAGTCGCGACCCTTCAGGTCAAGATGGGCGTTCCCTTCGCTGTGGCAATCCCGCTGACTCTGCTCGCCGGGGCGATCGTGGGTCTAATCTCCGGTCTCATCATCACCAAAGGAAAAATCGACTCCTTTATCGCAACCCTGGGACTGAGCTCTATCCTGCTCGCCGGACTCGCTTGGCTCTCCACGAGCCAGCAAATCACCGGACTTCAGGAAGGCTTCCGCCTCGTCGCGACAGGACGATTCCTAGGCGTGACAAATTCTGCCTACATCATGATCATTCTGGCGTTCATCGTCTGGTACATCCTGGAACGAACACCCGTAGGGCGTCGCATGTACGCTGCCGGCTATAACCCCGACGGCGCAAGGCTCGCCGGGGTCAACGTTGCACGGCTACAGATTGGCGCACTTATGGCTGGCGGCGCAATCGCCGCCCTCGCCGGCGTACTTCTGACCTCCCGCATCAACACTGGTGATCCAACCGTCGGCCCAAGCCTGCTGCTGCCGGCACTCACCGCAGTATTCCTAGGCTCCACTCAGTTCAGCGGCGGTCGGCTTAATGTATGGGGCACCGTGATTTCGGTCTATGTTCTCGCCACCGGCATCAAGGGTCTGCAACTGATCGGCGCGGCCCCTTGGATCAATGACCTTTTCAACGGCGTCGCCCTTCTCGCCGCCGTCGGCCTCTCCCAGTGGGAAGCGACTTCCAAACAGACAGCAGCCATCCGGCGACTACTTCCGTTCGGGAAGGGCAAGAAGATCCAGACCCGAGCCACAGTAGCAAAGGATTCTCAATCATGAGCCAGAAGATACTTGACATAAAAGTACAGGATGAAACGGCAAGCTCCCTTGCACTAACCTGTCCCTTATCCGTGACGAAATCACTGCCACAGCTGATGGAATAGATCAGCAACAACCGGCAGTACTCACCGCCCATGTCGGACTGGCCGACGGAATCTTCCTCGCCGTCGAAGGCGCCTCGGACTCGCCCTCCACCATCCTGCTGGCGGCCTGGCTCACCCTGACTCTGGACGCGCCGGTCACCATCGTCCCGGATGCCGCGGGGACGGGCACCGGAGCGTCCGGCTCACCCGGCCCAGCGGGGACGTGCAGCTTTTCCGCCCGGGACTGTCCGTGGCTGAGCTGACCCAACCCGACCAACCCGCCCAGCGGATCTTTTCAAACTGATTTCACGGCATAAAGAGGACTATGAATGTTCGACTGAGCGAACGTCCACCGGACGGGGAGGCGCCTCCCAGTTATCGAGAGATTCGACGATTTGAGGCCATCCGCTAATGACCTTGGGACAGCCCGCGAACCTTTCATACCCGTCTTGCGTAAATGGAGACGCACTACACCGATCGGCTCCCATCCTCGAATGGCTAAGCCTCCTGCCCAACGACGAGGTGGAAATATACGCCAGGGGAGCACTTATTGCCTCAGGATGCGTGGACATGCTCGCGTTGGACGCCAGCATGCTTTGGCTCCAACATGACGGCGCGGACACGCGTCGCCTTTTCCTACGCAGCGAAATAACTGTATATAAGCGTGCCACTCCCTAATGGCTCGGAGTGTTTGCTACTCAAGCGCAATCTGTGGTGAAGACAAAGTATGGGCCCGATAACGGAAGGAAATCAAAAAAATGCCGACGTCCGAATTTGCCATGACCATGATGGTGGAAACCAGATTGACCATAGACCAGCAGCTCGCGGAAGCTGAAGAAATTGCGCGATTAAGGGCGCGTGAGCACGGTTCAAAGGGCATTATGGTTACTCGCTACAGCCCGCAGCTGTTCACCGTTGCGCTCAGCACGGAGGTTCCATTCGGTCTAACTCTTGAGCAACACTGGTCAGACGCGGCGGACGGTGTAAAAGGTTTGGGCAACCGCTATGGAGCCTTAAATAACCATATGGCCGCCCCGGCGGGTGGTGTTGAGAATGGCTGAACTGGTTCCCCTGCCCCGGTCGCAGAGGGCCTTTACGGAGATTACTCCTGGCCCCGGAGGAGACATCCCATCGGTTCGTAAAGTTGTTAGGGGAGCATCGCCCGAAGGGGCCCCTCTCATCAGGACTGAAACTGTGCCCACTGGCCCGCTTGGGGTTGGCTCCGTAGAACAGGATGGGGTGGACCGGCTTCGGATTGAGGCAGCCGTGCGCGAAATCTTACTGGCCATTGGCGAGGATCCAAATCGCGGCGGCCTCCTGGACACCCCCAGCCGTGTGGCTAAAGCCTACTCGGAGATGTTTTCGGGCTTGCGCGATGACCCCGCCGAAATCCTGTCCACAACCTTTGACCTGGGTCACGAGGAACTTGTCCTGGTTAAAGACATTCCCTTTTACTCGACATGCGAGCACCACTTGGTGCCGTTCCATGGTGCCGCGCATGTCGGATACATCCCCTCCCATGACGGCGTAGTTACTGGGCTGAGCAAGCTAGCCAGATTGGTGGATATGTTCGCCAAGCGACCGCAGGTGCAGGAACGCCTAACCACGCAGATCGTCGAAGCACTGGTGACACATTTGAAGCCACGCGGAGCAATTGTGGTCATCGAATGCGAACACCTCTGTATGTCGATGCGCGGTATCCGCAAGCCTGGTGCTACAACTATCACCAGCGCTGTGCGGGGGCAGCTTCATGACCCGGCCACGCGAGCCGAAGCTATGAGCCTCATACATGGACGGTGAGAGCACCCATACTCGCCGTGTTCTCGCACGACGGGCCGCCACCTCCGTTGCCCGACAGGAGACCGTCGGGCAGGAATTCTCCTCGGCTGTCATTGCTGGGAGAAGACGAAAGCGCAGGACAAGTAACTGGTGCGTAAGATCCGCAGCCAACTAGGGGTTCCCGCAGCAGCCTCAATTGGCCATGAATCGAAGACACGTTCCGGCACTAAACCAGAGCCGATGAAGAAACTCCCACCCTTGATCATCGCAATTGATGGACACCCGAGCGAAGCGAAAGCTGCTCTTGCCATTGAACTGGCGACCCGGATCAGGACGCACCATGAGGTGGCAGTGCTTCATCTCGAGGACATTTATCCTGGGTGGAGCGGCCTCGACACTGATATCGAGCGTTACATCTCCTCGGTTCTAAGCCCTCTTAGCCGGGGTGAGCAGCCGACAATATTGGGTGCGCAGGAGACCAGCCCTCGTTACGGCGCCACGCAGCTCACCCTTGCCGCCGAGGTCATTTTCGTCGAGGGGGTGGGGGCGGCTGCTGATAGCGCACGGCACCTGTTGACCGCCACAATCTGGATAGATTCAGCAAGAGTATTGCCTGGGACAAAGGAGCTGGGCATTCGCGTAGTCCCGACCCTGCCGACCCCGAATCAGGGCGACCACCCGGAAGACCGTGTGCTGCCGAGTAACAACCATGGGCTGCCAGCCTCCACGAACCCAGACATCAGGGTTGCGGGTAAGACTGGAACCTCAGCCGCTGAGCATGTGCTGCAACTCCTTCCCTTTCTTCCCGCCACAGCGAAGAAATTAGCCCCTGAATTCGGAAACCACCGCCAAGGCAAGCTTCAGGTTGTGGACCTGGAGGGCCGCCCGGATGTCGCGCGACTGTTTGCCGACCTCTACGGTTCCTCGAGGAACGCTGTTTGGCTGGACTCCTCCAACGCACCCGCAGGCTCCTCCGAATCCGCCGCCGCAGTAGACCGAAACCGCTTCAGTATTCTCGCCAGCGACGATGGCGCCTTAGGCAAAATGGTCATGCACCATTGTGGGGAAAGCATCATATCTGCAGGCTCTGCCACGGCCACAGTGCCTGGGCCGTTTTTCAGCTGGCTCGAGACCGTGTGGGGGGAGAGGCCGGCGCCCAGCCCCAAAGAATATCCGGGCGACTTCACTCTTGGCTGGCTTGGGTGGCTGGGTTACGAGCTCAAACGTGAAACAGGCGGAACAAATGTGGCTGCTCAAACTCCTGACGCCGCATTGATTTTTGCGGGCAGGGCCGTGGTTTTGGATCACCTGGAGGGTCACGTCTGGCTGTTGGCACTGGAGTCGTCCGACGCGGGCACATGGTTCGAAACCGCGCGTACAGCTGTTGCGGCGGCAACCCAGAAAGCGGCCGGAGGCGGGGCGGATGCCAACAGCGACCACACTCATTCGGTGAGCCCCGGGTTCAGGAGCCGCGAAACCAAGTCCAACTACAAGAACAATATCAGCGCCGCCCAACACGAGATCAGTGAAGGAAACTCCTACGAAGTCTGCCTGACCACAACTCTTTCGGCCCGCGTGCCGGCCGCCTCCGCGGCACCTTGGCAGACCTATCTGGCGCTGCGCCGCAAGAACCCTTCACCTTTTGGCAGCTACATGCACTTCGGCAGCATCACTGTGGCCAGTACGTCACCGGAGCGCTTCCTCAAGATGACGTCCGACGGTGGTATGCGCGCCGAACCCATCAAGGGCACGCGCCGCCGGTCCGCTGACCCTGCCCGTGACCGCGAACTCAGGCAGGAGCTGGAGACATCGCTGAAGGACCGCGCCGAGAACATTATGATCGTGGATCTTCTACGCAATGACCTCAGCCAAACGGCTCAACCCGGGACCGTCACCGTGAGCCGGCTGTGCGAAATCGAAAGCTACGCAACAGTGCACCAGATGGTGAGTACCATTGACGCGCAACTACAGCCCGGCTCTTCCCGGGCCAAGGCTGTCGCCGCTTGCTTCCCTCCAGGTTCGATGACCGGGGCACCTAAAATCAGCAGCATGGCCATCCTCGACCGGCTAGAAGGTGCACCGCGTGGTATCTTTTCTGGCGCAATCGGCTACTTTTCACTCAACGGCGCAACAGACCTCGCAGTCACTATACGAACGCTGGTCACAGTCAAAGAAGCAGGGGACGGTACAGAGGCAATCGCCGACCTGACGTTGGGCGTCGGCGGCGCCATCACCTCAGATTCCCTCGCTAAAGAGGAGTACGAGGAGATTCGGGTCAAGGCGTTCGGTATCCTCTCCACCCTGGGATCGGAATTCCCGAGTGATGAATAAGCCGCAAGGATCTGCAGGCGCAACCGCCATCGCCGCAGGTGGAATTACTAGCCGCTCTGTATGGCAATCCTGCAGGAGTAAGTTGAGATGCTCCAGCCAGGAAGAGGTAGTCGTATTAGCCGACTTCCTCCGAACGTCTCAGTACACTCGAGAGCCGATAACCGCCGTTCCGTCAATCTAGACCAAAGCCACCATTTGGCGGCTGTAGCAGCAGACCTGCGAAATCCAGAACGGATGCATGACTGGCTGCAAGGCCGCCGCCGGGCCGGAGTTGGCTGGGAAGGCTATTTTTGGGGCTTGGGACGGCGCTTTTGGACTGGCGGGACCTCCAGGTGCGGCACTGCCCGCAGTATGAACCGGTCAAAGTGTGGCACGGTGAATCCTGCGTAGCCGTGGGCGGGTGTGTACAGCAGTCCCATGTTGATGAGCTCTGATCTGGTGGGGGCCAGCTGGGTGGATTCGCGTCCCATGACGGCGGCAACATCCGCGGCTTTCTGGGAGTCGGGGCCGAGCTGAGCCATGGCGCGCATGTAGGCGATCTGCAGCTGGGTGGCCCGGTCCAGTCGGACACGGAAAAAGGAGGAATCAAGTTTTGCCTCGTAGGCGTCCTTCGCGTCCTCGACATCATCGAGTGTTATGACGTCACCGTCTGCCACGGCCCAGACCTGGTATCCAAGTTCCTGCACGAAGTAGGGGTAGCCCTCGGTGAGCTCGAAGGCCCGGACCAAGGCGTCCTCATCGAAGTGGACCTGTTCGATGTGCGCTGGTTCTGCAAAGGCCTTCTTCGCGTCTTCGAAACCCAGGGAACCCAGCTTGGGGAACTTGAACAGTCGCTCGGCGTAGGATTTCGCGTCGCCGGCCAGTTCGGCGATTTGGGGCAGCCCGGCACCGACGAAGGTCACCGGGAGCTTCCTCTGCACCGACTTGTGGATCGCCTGGATGACGGCCTCGAGTTGTGACGGGCTGAGGAACTGGACCTCATCGAACAGCAGTACAAGGCCCGTCCCGTGTTCCCTGGCGGCTTCACCTATCGAGACCAGGACGTCGGTCAGGTCCAGGCTGAGATTGCCGTGGTCGGCGAAGCCTTCCGCGGCGTCGACATCGAGGGAGAGGGTCGGGATGCCGGAGTAAGGATCAATGGAAAGGCTGAAGGACTGTAGAACCTGGGCCGCCTTCCGGGCTTTGTCACCCCACTTTGCCCGAGGCGAGATCTGGTAAAGCGCGGCCCGCAGCTGCGTGTAGATGGTCCGGCGGAAATGGTCGTCGTCGTGTTTGCTGGCCTCGAGTTCCAGGACTTTCCATTTGAACTCTTCGGCTATCTGGCGGAACTCTCCCAGCAAGACGGTTTTACCCACACCGCGGAGTCCCGTGATGATCATGGACTGATTGGTGCGGCCTCTGTCGAGTCTGCGCAGGAGCACCCGGAAGTCCTCCAGCAGCTCATCACGGCCGATGACGATCTCTGGGGTAGCGCCCGCGTTCGGCGTGTAGGGGTTGTTCACGGGATCCATACAAGGGATCTTACAAGATTTACTACGCTTTATTTGATTCTAATAAAGTCCAGTTGGATAAATAAAGTGCTGTGATCTCGTGAACATCCTCGACAATCGCCCCGCCCGGCGACCGTCTGGTCAGCAGGGTCTATTTTCAAAGCCAATCGCCCGCTGCCCGGCCATTCACGCTCAAGTTCTCTGTCAGGTTGGAGTGTGCCCCAACTGGACTAGCTCGCCTTGTGGGCGCCAGGCTCTCCGCAACTTAGCGGCGAACGGGAAGTTTCAGTGCTTCCAACGTCGAAGGGCCGAGGAAAGCGCACACTTCAACTGATCACGACGCAGTTCCTCGGTACTGACTTCAACCGAAATCGGCACTGCTGCGCCCCTGAGCCGGGGACGAAACGAGCACCGGCCTACGGATCCTCACAGCACGCCGTGCCGACAAATCCGCGGACCGGGTAAGAGCGATCAACCGGCTCCAGGCCTAGCTGCTCGAATACTTCCCCGCACTGGAACAGGCCTTCGACTACAGCCGCTCCAAAGCCGCACTGTTGTTGCTGACCAAACACCGCACTCCGTACGGGATCCGCCGCGCCGGCCAAGCCAGGATCCACGCCTGGCTGAAAAAGCACGGCGCCCGCTCCTCGGCAGCAGTTGCCGCAGCCGCCATCGAGGCGGCCAAATCCCAGCACACCATCGTTCCCGCCCAGCACGTGGGGGAGGAGATCGTCGCCGCACTCGCCCGCGAAATCTCAACCCTGAACGAGGAACTCACCGCACTCGATGCGCTGATCAGCGAGAAAGTAGCCGAACACCGGCACCCCGAGGTGCTGTTGGGCATGCCAGGGTTTGGCCCAGTTCTGGCCGCCGAGTTCCTTGGCGCCACCGGCGGTGACCTCACCGTCTTCCAGTCCGCTGATCGGTTCGCGGGCGTCGTCGGACTGGCGCCGGCCCCAGGGACTCAGGGAGAATCAGCGGCAATCACCATAGGCCCAGACGCTACGACCGGCGGCTGCTCCGGGTCTTCTACCTGTCCTCGCTCTCCGCACTGAAGTCCTGCCCCGCCTCCCGGACCTAGTACGACCGCAAACGCGTGGAGGGAAAATCCCACATCCAGGCGCTGCTCTCGCTGGCAAGGCGCCGCCTTAACGTCCTCTGGGCCATGATCCGAGATGGCACCAGTTACACCGCGGCCGCGGCAACGCCAGTGGCAGCATAATGCAACGGGATCAGGCCGAGGGCGGAGTCGAGACGGTGGTTCGTCTATTCGTGCCTGACGGTTGGGGCTGCCTCGCCGTCTCTCGGGTCTGGATACATTTCGGCTTTATGGCCTAGGATGCGACACCTTTGATTGCCCTATTCCCAACCATGAGGCTCTGAGCGATGACCGCTTTCACCTGCTCCAACCGGCATGAGTAGGGCTGCGGTCTATTCGCAGAGCTAAATAGCGCCCCGATTGCCGTGACCCCATCGCTGCGTCGAGGTTACTTGGCCAAGGAAAGCGCGTTCTTTATGCCCTGTTCGAGGATTGCATCCGAGATGGCAGGGTCTGTGACTGCGCGGGAGGCTTGAAGCGTGCCCACCATCACGGCAAAGATGCCGAGGGCTCGAACCTGGGCATTTGCGCAGTCTCCGGTGTCGAGTTCGGCCGCCAAGGGGGCCAGGCTGGTGAGTACGCCCTCGGTGTAGGCGTCACGGGTCTCCGTCGTACACCTGCTGATCTCCTCGAGCAGAGCGGCAGAGGGGCAACCGTGTGCCGGATCGTCGCGGTGACCTGGCGACAGGTAGGTGCGAACAACACGCTCGAACGCTGCGGCTTCACCTGGTTGAGCGGCAAACCGGTCCTTCTCCTCGAGGAGCTGCTCGGTGACTGTGGTGGTCACGAGATCGTCCTTTGAAGCGAAGTGTGCGTAGAACGCGCCGTTCGTCAGGCCCGCATCGGACATCAGCGCCGAGATACCGGAGGCAACGATGCCGTCCTTCTTGAACCGCTCGCCGGCCTTGTCGATGATGCGCCTGCGGGTCGTTTCCTTCTGGTCACTGCTGTAACGCATCGATCTTTTCGCTGCTCCTCTGCCAGTTCTTATTACGACCATAATATTTTTCGCCAGCACGGGCAAGTTTCCGACGCGCCTCTTGCGATCGCGATATCCCTGTGCATAGTATTACGATCATCATCCAATGAATAAGGAGTCCTCATGGTCCCGTCCTCCAAGCACGTCGCCCCGGTTAGCAGGATGCGCCGCTACGTGCCCACCGGCGCCTTCGACGCCCAGCTGCGCAAGCTCAACCGCCTGCCCCGCTGAACGACCGCACGTCACCACTCCACAAGACCGATCAACCACTAAGACCCTCAGGAGCACACCACATGGTCGACATCAATCAGTCCATTGTCTTCGTCACCGGCGCCAACGGAGGTCTCGGCACCGAGTTCGTCCGACAAGCCCTCGAGCGCGGCGCCACCCGCGTCTACGCCGCCGCGCGCACGCCCCGTACGTGGGATGACGCCCGCGTGATCCCTCTCGCCCTCGACGTCACCGACGAAGCTTCGATCACCGCTGCGGCCGCCCAGGCAGGCGACGTAACCATCGTGATCAACAACGCCGGCATCTACCGCGACACCTCCCTCGTCGACGGCCCCCCTGACGAGATCCGCGAGGTCATGGAGACCAATTTCTTCGGCCCCCTCGCTGTCACGCGCGCATTCGCCCCCGCACTCCGAGCCAGCAAGGGAGGGCTGGTCAACATCGCCTCCGTCGTAAGCTGGTTGCCGTTCACCAACGGCTACAGCGTCTCCAAAGCGGCCCTGTGGTCAGCGACCAACGCGCAGCGTCTCAACTTCGCGCCGTCCAGGGTCCACGTCCTTGGCGCATACCTCGCCTACACCCGTACCCCGTTGACCGAAGGCATCCCCGGCGACATGAACGACCCGGCCGACGTCGTGCGCGACATCCTTGACGGACTTCAGGACAACGTGGACGAGGTCCTCGCAGACGAGACCACTCGCCAGGTCCGTGCCGGCTTGTCCGCACCGATAGCCGACCTCCTCGCCGCGGCCAGCGGAGCGGCCGCATGACTGCCGTCGCCCTGCTTGAGATGTCGATTCGCCCCGACGCGGAAGGCGTCGATGACATCCTCCGCGCTGACCTGCCCCACACCGCCGCATTTCCCGGCAACCAGGGCACCGAGGTCCTTGCCGACCCGGAAGACCCATCGAAGCTGTGGCTGCTGACGCACTGGGCCGATCAGGAGGCCCTAGATACCTATGTCGCCTGGCGCAATTCTCCTGAAGGAGCCACCCGCCTTGCCGAGATCGCATCGGGCGCGCCCATGTCTCGGCACTACGTCACTCACCTGACGTTCTAAGCACTGCGCTCGTTCGTCCAGGCGGCCGCATGACAGAACCCGAATATGGCAGGCCACCCGGCGTTCTCCTCACGGAGGGCTCCGGGTGACCTTGTTTCTTAGTGCGCTAGAAAATCGTGTCTGCGGCAATGGTTCGCCAGGACGGGAAGTGCACGGTACAGATATCGCGTGATGGGGCACAGCAGAACGGCCCTGGGGTCCTTGGCTGCGTGAAGCTGATCGGGACTCATACTGACGGGTTTCGCGTACAGCGAGGCTAGCTGACATTCGACCACGGGATCTGAGCGACATGACCTTGGGTTGGTTCATACGTCTTTTACGCTCATGGTCGGGCCGGCTGTTCGGATGCTCTGGCTGGAGGCTGGCGGTAAACGGCGGAGATTGTGTCAGAAGCGTCCATGGCATGGCGGTGTGCGGGACCGAGCCCTTCTTCCGTGGCCGTTCTTGCTGCGGTTAATCTGTCATGCCTGTCCAGGTCCGGATGAGCAGTTATCGACGTGACTGCCTGCGCGTGCTTTTCCGTGTCGTCCGCGACTCCATTGGTTCGTCATCAAATAGAGCCATCGGCGTAGCCGTGGGCGCATGCTGGCGGCCGACGGCCCCCGTATCCTGCCAGTGCTTGAATCGGTTGAATCCCCGCTCGACGATGTTGTGGCCTTTGTTAGGGACCGCTGTGGTTTCCTGTTTCCGGCTATTCTCATTGGCTACGCCATGGTGCCGATGGGCGGTGATTTGGCCGATTAACGAGCCGGTAACTGTCAATGGAGGCTCCTACTGAGGAATGGGCGTGCTTGCTCTAAGTGTTGAAACGCCGTCCAGGGGAGTGAGGCTCCCGTTGGGGGAGTAGGCGCCTCCGGCTTCTTTCCCACCGGGCGTTGCCTTGATCGGAGCGTGCCGATGGGGAGTTCAGCCAACGGCAACCGCATTGCTGTTTTTTAAGGCCTGAACGACTGCCTTTGCGACGACAAGGTCTTCCCACGACATCCCCGAGCTCTTGAAAAGGACAGGGCGGGTGAGGTCCAGGCGTGCCGTTCCGTTGGCCACGTCCTTCATGGGGATCAGATCTTCTGCAGCCAAAGCGCCCTCGTCGATGGCCATAATGACGTCCCCGGATTCACGCAACGCGGTCGGCACATCTTCGACGATGACCTGTGCACGGGCGCACAATGCAGCGTCAATTTCCCGCACGTGTGGTTCGTGGGAACCCACAGCGATGACGATGGCATCAGCTCGTACAAGCGAGGAATCGAAGAGCGGTTTGCTGGCAGAGGTTGCACAAATTACTACATCGGCTTCAGCCACTGTGGTCTCCGCCGCTGGTGAACCGACACGGACCACTGTGCTGTTGGGTGAAGGTGACGGGCTCGCTCCACTGGGATTGCGAACGATGTAGGTAACGCTTTCGATTTCCCGGCGCCCTTCCATCACGTCAGTAATTGTTTCGACGTGACCAACGCCCTGCTGTCCGGCGCCGAAGACAGCCAGCCGCAAGGGTGAGGAGCGGTAAGCGACGGGCAGGAACGCCCTTTTCGGGGCACTCCCCCGCCTGTTTTAAAAGGCAGATAACGGATATTCCGTCAACCTACTCGCGGAGGTATTGGCGGAGGCCGGGGATTGCGAAGTCGACTTTGCCGTAGCCGGCGGACTCGATCAGACCCGCGGCGATGAGCCTGTTCCGGTATTTGGAAATGACGTTGGGCTTGGCTTTAAGGATGGCGCCGATCTGACCGGCGGCAGAGGGTCCGTCCTGAGCGGCCATCGCGTCCAGGAACTCGCGGTCTCTGTCCGAGATGTCCGACAGTGCTGACTCGACGACTACTAAGGTGTTCCGTCGTTGGGCGACAGCGATTCCACGCTGGACGTTGGTCTGGTCCAGTTTCCATCCTGCCTTGTCGGCTTCGAGCCAGAGGTAGTAGCCCACCAGTTGGATCAGGAAGGGATACCCCTCCGTGGCTTCGGCGGCCTCGTTGATGAGGTCGGGGGAGATGCTGATGCCTCCCTGGCTGAAGAGCTCGCTGTACGATGCGGTGACTTCCGCGATGGCTGCTTCGTGGAGGTTGATCCTGTCGGCCCGCCGCAGGAAGGTGGCAACTCCTTCGTTCAGCAGGTCGGACACGGCTGATGGCAGGCCGGCGAAGATCAGGCCGATGGGTAGCCCGTCGCGGATGAAGTGCTGGACGTCGGCGGCCAGTTGGGCGATTTCCGTCCTGTCGACGGCATGGATCTCGTCGATGGTGATGACGAGTCCTGTGCCTTGTTCGTCCAGCTGGCGCAGCAGTTCGTTCCCGGTCCGGCGCCAGTCAGCGGTCCGTTCCGGCGGGAGCTGGGTTGTGAGTCCGAATCCTGCTGCTGAAAAAGCGGTGATCTTCCGCGACGGAGTCCCATCTCCTAGTTCGTCCAGGAGGCGGAGCATGTCATCGCCGACCCCTGCGAGGAAGCCCGGAGTGGCTGTCCGGGAGATCACGGCCCATCCGTGACTCCGGGCGATGCCTTCGGCTTCGCTCAACATGACCGTCTTGCCGATGCCCCTGGAGCCGGTGATGATGGTCAAGAGCCCTGGCGCGCCGGAACCCTGCTGCAGGCCGTACTCGAACTCGTCGAGCAGCCCGGCCCGCCCTACCAGCTCGGGAGGGGTGGCTCCGGCCGTCGGCTTGAAGGGATTCTGCACCGTACCTCCTGGGTACAAGTAGGTGAAACTAGGTGAAACTGGTGAAAGTGGTGAAACTCCTGCCACGATAAGCCAGCCTCTCGACCAGAAGCAAGACGGTCCCAGGGGAGGCGGTAGCATCGGGGCCATCAGGTCGTCCCACCGGCCGGGGAACCTACCATCGGTTGCCCACTCCCAGCCGCTCCACGCCGAAGGATCCGGGCGGAAACCAGTGCGCCATTCGGAGGTCGCCTCGCCGTAGACTCGCGACCGAAAGTCACGGGGCATGCGAAGTCAAGGGCGCACGGGTGCGCGGCTGCTGGCCGCCAAGTCCTGCATCATCGCTCTGGCCCTACGTCCTCAGGTTTTCATCACCCGGCGGTACCCGCCGCTCCGTGTGTGAACTGCCATTCACGCGTAGGTTGTCGCCAACTGCTGTTCGCCGTTGATGCGGCGGTTGAGGTGCCAGGGGTTGGTGTCCTGCAGGGGTGTGGGGAGGAGTTCCGGGGGGAGGTTTTGGTATGCGACGGGGCGCAGGAAGCGGTTGATGGCGAGGGTGCCGACGGAGGTGGTGCGGGAGTCGGAGGTGGCGGGGAAGGGGCCGCCGTGGACCATGGCGTGGCCTACTTCGACGCCGGTGGGCCAGCCGTTGACGATGATCCGGCCCACTTTCTGTTCGAGGGCAGGGATCAGGGGCGCCGCCGTCGGGTAGTCCTGCTCGGTGAGCTGCAGGGTGGCGGTGAGCTGGCCTTCGAGTTTGTTGATCATAGCGGCCAAAGCACTTGACGTACCTGTCTACAGCCTCCTGGGAGGAGCAGTGCGTGACCGCGTCTCCGTATACGCGGGCGTTTACTCAGCCCCGGACCCGATCGAATGCCGGGAAATCACCCAGGAACTGAACGAAGAATACGGATTCACCGCTTTCAAGCTAAGCCCGTTCCGCGGAGACCTGCACGATCGCCGCTGGGGGGCTCGTGGTCAAGGAAACGGCTGACTACTTCGCCGCCGTACGGGAAGCATGTCCGGACGCCTGGGACTTCGCTTTTGATGCCCATGCCAAGATTTTCGAGCCCTACCAAGCGATCCAACTCGGCAACGCCCTCGCAGCATACCAACCGCTCTTTTACCCATCCGGCCCGAATACTTCCCGGCATGGCACAGAGTCCGCGCTGAACTTCACGTCCCCCTTGCGACCGGCGAGAGCCTCTACTCGGCAAACGAGTTCCTGAGCCTCCTCACAGGCGCTGGAGCAGACATCATCCAGCCGGACATATGCGTCGTCGGAGGAATATCCCAAATGCGGAGAATCGCTACCATCGCCGAAGCACACTTCACCACAGTGGCACCCCACAACCCCATGGGCCCACTCGCAGTCGCCCACAACCTGCACTTTGCCGCAGCCTGCAGCAACTTCTCCATCCTCGAATACAAACTCGAAGAAACCACCTGGTGCCCAGGACCCCTACCTCCCGACCGACGGCCACCTAGAACTCCGCCCCGACCGCCCCGGCTGGGGAATCGACATCGACGAAGCCGCGCTTACCACTGACGACTATGTCCATTGGGAGCGTCAGCTTCCAATACGACCCGATGGATCCCTGGCCTATTGCTGAGAGGAACTGTAGAGCCAAGCCGAAGATAGCTCGGGCTTATTAGTAGGGCGCGAAACGCACGTTTGCCAGCACGTTCCGCTGCCAAGCAAGCAGACGTGCGGAGACTAAGCATGCGGCGGGCCGTGAGGAGCCTTCCCCTCCTTCAAGCCGGCGCTCCTTCCTGGTTCAGACCGCTCGCGTCCATCTCCCTGATCCGCTGTCGAGCCGACGACAGCGCCAGAGCTCATCCTGTCAGGTTGGAGCCTGGCACCTTCAGAAGAAACTGCGGGGCCTAAGCCTCCGGTGTCAGGTTGGGGTGTAACCCAACCGGACGATCTCCGACTGAGCAGGTCGTGTAGCGCCTTGGTTGTCATTTTTTGTCATCAGGACGACACCGGGGGAGCGCCGGCGGTGCCGTTAGCGGCTCACCGGCTCGCGTGTCTGGAGTATCTGGAGTTCGTGGCGGCGGGGGAAGCCTTCCCAGTCGCCCGGGACGAGGCATGCAAAGGCTCCTGTTGCTGCGGCCGTCTTAAGCCTTTCTTGCGGTCCGCTTCCTGTTATGAGTTCGGCGAGGTAGCCGGCGACGAAGGCGTCTCCGGCGCCTACGGTGTCTACTGCGTCTACGGTGACCGCTTCCTGCCGGAGTGTTGTTCCGTCGACCAGGGCCAAGGCGCCGTCCGCGCCGAGTTTGATGACTGCCTGGCTTGGCCCGAGCGCAGCTATTCGCCGGGCCAGGTCTTCGGGTGCACCTGGGCCTACTGCTATGGCGGCTTCGTCGTCGCCGGCAAAGACAATGTCTGCAAGCGGGATGATGTCGCGGTAGAGGCTGCCTGCGTTCTCTGGTGACCATAGATTTCCGCGGAAGTTTAGGTCGAAGGAAACCATTACGTTGTGGGTTTTTGCTGTTTCCACTGCGTATCTGAGCGTCGCCTCCGCTTGAGGGGAGAGTGCGGGGGTGATGCCGCTGACGTGCAGCAGGGCGGCGTTAGCAATTAACTGTTCATTGATGTCTTCGGGTTTGATTCCGGATCCGGCGCTGCCTGCTCGGTAGTAGTTGACGCGTTGGGTGGACGGAGTCCTGCGTTCTTTGATCATTAGCCCGGTGGGGGCGGCAGGGTCGACGGCGATGCGGACATCGACGCCTTCGGCGCGGATCTCGCGTTCGACCAGATTTCCCAGTGAGTCCGAGCCGACGCGTCCGCACCAGACGGCCTGCACGCCAAGCCGCTGAAGGCCGATGGCGACGTTGGATTCCGAGCCCCCGATGCCAAGGCTGAGGGTGGAGGCATGGGCGAGGGGGCCGACTTGGTCAGCGCGCATCAGCGCCATGGTTTCACCGAAGGTCAGGACATACGGCGCTGCGTTCACTGGCTGGCACCAAGTTCGTCTGCGGTTTTGTCCACCAGTTCGCGGACGAGCCGGGCCCTGGCCGTGAGCTCCTGCAGGTCTCCGCCTTTGAAGGCGTCCCCCAGTAAGGGCCCGCCCAGGCTGACTGCAAGGGCTCCTGCCCTGATCCAGCCAGGAACGTCGTCGATGTTCACGCCGCCGGACGGGATGACCTGGATGTCAGGGAACGGGCCTCGCAGCTGAGAAACATAGCCGGGGCCAACGGTGGAGGCCGGAAAGACCTTGACGGCGGTGGCGCCGAGTTTCCACCCGGTATGGAGTTCGGTGGGCGTCAGGCCGCCGGGGTAGACGGGGACACCGCGGCGGACACAGGCGGTGATGACGTCCGGGTCGGTGACTGGGGTGACGAGATAGGCTGCGCCAAGGTCAAGGGCAATTTCCGCTTCAGCTACCGCGGTGACGGTCCCGACGCCGATTTCCAGTGCGTCCCCGAACCTTTCCTGGAGGAGGGGCAGTTCATCCCAAACTCCGGGCGTGCTCAGGGTCAGTTCGATGCTCAGGACGCCGCCGCGCTGCAGCGCCTCGATGACGGGAGCACATTCAGAGGCATGAGCGGCGCGGAGGACCGCCACGACCCGGGTGGTGTCGAGGATCGCGGACGGGGCCGGGCGGAAGAAGGTGCCTTGGTCATCGAGGCGCTGCATGGAGGTTCCTTTAGTGGTCAGGCGGGGAAAATGGTGCCCGACGGCGGCGGATGCCGCCGCCGTCGGGCTGTGGGAACGATTTACTTGGCGTGCTGCGGGGCCGTCACTTCTGCCGTGGCTGCGTGCTCTGCGGTGGTCTTGTTGTTCCACCGGGCATCCTCGGGGTCCGTGAGATCGCGGTTGAGGGTTTCCGGCGTCATCCTCGTTGCGATGAAGCTGACGAGCATGACCAGGGACATGTAGATGGCAACCGGGATCCAGGAGTTGCTGAAGAGTGCCAGGAGTCCGGCGCAGATCATCGGGGCAACGCCACCACCGATGATTGAGGCGAATTCGCGGCCGAGGGTGACGCCGGCGTAGCGGTAGCGGCTGCCGAAGATTTCCGGGAAGTAGCTCATGTGCACGCCCACGACGCCCTGGCAGGCCAGCATGAAGCCGACAACCATCACCAGGATGATGGCCACGGGAGACCCGGTGGTGAGAAGCATGAAGGCCGGTGCCGGGAAGAGAACAAGCGCTCCGGTGATGATCGAGACGACGCGGCGGCGGCCGATCTTGTCCGACAGCATTCCGAAAGCCACCGCTGCCACGCCGCCGCAAAGTGCGCCGATCAGCAGTACCTGAGGGATGAATTTGGGATCTGTACCGACGACGGAGATCAGGTAGGTCGCCATGAAGACCTGGATGGTGTAGGACTGTGCGCTGACGCCGAACGTCATCATCGTGACACGAAGGACGTTGGCCTTGCCGAACTTCGCAACCTCCTTGAGCGGAGCGGGCGGTTCTTCCCGGGTTTGCTTAATTTCTTCGAAGACCGGGGATTCATCCAGCTTGCGCCGGATGATCATGGCGGCGATGGTGACGAAGATGCTGGAGAGGAAAACGAGCCTCCAGCCCCAGTTCATCATGTCGTCCGGGGCGAGTGCCTGAGCGGCCATCCAGACGAGTGCGCCGAGGGCGGTTCCTGCTGCGGCGCCGACCATGATGAGTGATGCCACCTTGCCCCGGGTGCCGACTCGGGCGGATTCGGTGAGCAGGGTTGCACCTCCGGATTGTTCGGCGCCGGCGCCGAAGCCTTGGCCGGCCCGGCAGAGGACGAGGAGGATCGGAGCCCAAACGCCGATCTGGTCGTAGGTGGGCAACAGGCCGATGAGCAACGTGGCGCCGCCCATGATCAGCAAGGTGGTGACGAGGACCCATTTGCGGCCGAGACGGTCCCCGTAGTGCGAGAAGAAGATTCCGCCGAGGGGACGGGCCAGGAAGCCAACGGCAAAGGTGCTGAAGCTGGCGATCATGGCGACGGCGGGGGATTCGTTGGGAAAGAAGAGTTGTCCGAATACGAGGGCTGCCGCTGTGCCGTAGATGACGAAGTCATAGAGTTCCAGTGTCGTGCCAATGAGGCCTGCAAGGGCTGCTTTGCGGACCTTGCTTTGGTCCGGTTCCTGGTGTGGAATGTGTGCTGCTGTGGTCATTTCCATACTCCTTTGAATGGATGCTTCTGCATGTAGGGATCCGCGCACGCCTTCGGCGCGGGGACCCTGTGGTGTCAGTAGGTGATGAGGACTTTGAGGTTGGTGGGGTCGGTTACCGGGGCGGTGAGTGCGGTTGCGGCGTCTTCGAGCGGGTAGGTGCTGGTGATGATGGATGCCAGGTCTACTGCTCCTGAGGCGGCGAGTTTGATCGCGGTGGGAAAGGCGTGGGCGTAGCGGAAGGCGGTTACCAGGTCGATTTCGTAGCGCTGGAGGAATCCGAGCGGGATCCCGTCCACGGTTGGCCTGGCCTGGCCCACCACGGTGGCGCGGGTGGCTGGCGCGAGGGTGCGGATGCCCGCGGCCAGGGCGAGGGTGTTGCCGGAGCACTCGATCAGGCGGTCCATGTTTTCCAGGTCCAGGGGAGCCGTGGCGGTGTTGATGGTGCGGGTTGCCCCGAACGTGGCGGCGACGGCGAGCCGGTCATCGTTCACGTCTGTCACCACGATCTCCGCTGCCCCCTTGGCGGCTGCGACTTGGGATACCAGCAGCCCGATGGGGCCGGCGCCGGTGATGAGTACCCGGTGTCCGGGTTGGATCTGGGCCCGTTCGACAGCCCAGACGGCGACGGCGAGCGGTTCGATGGCGGCGCCGATTTCGGCGGGGACCGCGTCGGGCAACGGGTGGAGGGCTGCTGCGGGGACCACGACGTGGCGGGCGAAGAGCCCGTCAGTTGGCGGTGAGCCGAAGCAGGTACCGGACGGGCAGAGGTTGTACCGGCCTGAAAGACAGGTGGGGCAGTCATGGCAGGGGAGGGCCGGTTCGATAACGACGGCGGTACCTGCGGCTAGGGTGGCCTGTGGCCCCGCGGCGATGATGATTCCCGCGCCTTCATGTCCCAGCACTGTGGGTTGGGTCAGGATGTTGGTGCCGTTACGACCGTCCGCGTAGTAGTGCATGTCGGAACCGCAGATGCCGCCGGAGCGCATCTCGACCAGGACATCTGTGGGGCCGAGCGGTGGCAGGGATTTGTTTTCGATGCGGATGTCCAAGGCCGCATGGAGGACGGCGGCTTCGGTGGTCGTGGGGAGTTCAGTGCGGGCCTCAGGGGCAAGGATTTGGCTGGTCATGGTGTGCTCCGGGTGGCTGCGTAAGGGTGTGAGGGCGTGCCGGCATCGGCGATCGCGGCGATGGGTCCATGGGCGTGGAGGGTGTCGATGAGTTCGCCCGTGCGCTTGATGAAGCCGGTCTGGCCCGCCAGTTCCTCACCAAGGAGGTGATGTTCGGCGAGCACCCGCTCGGCCAGGTCCTGGCCGGAGCGGGACTGGGCTGCCAGTGTGGAGAGCAGCGCCCGGGCCGGGTCTTCCATGGCAGCGGCCTGCGGGCCGGGGTGGAACCCGCTCAGCGGCGCGATGCAGGTCAGGTAGGCGGCTGTGGTCAGTGCCAGCAGGTGTGGCATGTGCCCTGTTTCCAGCATCTGCAGTGCCGGAAGCGGGATGCGCTGACGGAGTTTTACCGATCCGTCGGAGCCGACCTGGCTGGTCCGGTGGCCCAGCGCGGTGTTCCGCCAGCGGGAAAAGAGCTGTTCTTCGTAGGCGTCCACGTCCACGCCGGCCGGTACCGAGACGCTGGGAAGGTATTCGTTTCTCAGCACCGAGCGGGCCGCCAGTTCGATGTGGGTGTGGGCGACGGAATCGGGAATGGTGACAGCATCGGAGAGGGCTCCGAGGTATGCGATCAGGGAGTGGGTGCCGTTGAGCAGCCGGACTTTGAGCTGTTCGTACCCGGCGACGTCACTGGAGAACACGGCGCCGCCGGCTTCCCAGGCCGGTCGTCCGGCGATGAAGTTGTCTTCAACGATCCACATCGTGAAGGGCTCGGCCGGGACCGGGATGCGATCGGTGTACCCGGTCTCGGCTGCGACGAGGTTGCGGTAGTGCTCTGTTGTTGCCGGCACGATACGGTCCACCATGGAGGACGGAAAACTGGTGCAGGTGTCGATGAAGGCCAGTGTTTCGGTGGCTTCAGCGGGGGAGAGTTGTGAGGCAAACTCTCTGATCAGGCGCTCGGTGTGGTGGCCGTTATCGGCAAGGTTGTCGCAGCTGAGGATTGTCACCGGTTGTGCATGTGTGCTGGCCCTGTGCTGCAGGCCGCGGACGATTTGTCCGATGGGTGTCCGGGGAGTTCCTGCGTTTTCGAGGTCGTGGCGGATGGCTGGGTCCTGCAGGTTCAAGGAGCCCGTGGCTGGGGTGTAGTGGTAGCCGTTTTCGGTGACCGTCAGGGAGACGATTCGCGTCGCGGCGTCGCCGATGACCTGAAGCACACGGTCCGGATTGTTCGCTGCCGTGAACGCGTCGCTGTGGACCCGAGGGACCGAGAACTTTGAACCTTCCGGCGAAATCTCTACCACTGTGTAGAGCATGTCCTGGGTGTGCATGGCGTCCGGGACCGCGGATGAGCGGCTCGAAACACCGATGATGCCCCAGTCTCCGCCGTCGGCGGTGACGGCGGCGTCGGTGTAGACGGCCTGGTGGGCGCGGTGGAAGTTGCCCAGTCCGAGGTGGACGATACCGGGGGCCGGGGCGGCGTTTCGTCGCAGGATTCCCGGGAGGGCAGCGGAGAGCTGCGGGATGCTGGAGGGGTTCATGTTTTTACCAGTCCTTCATGGAGCCGTCGAGCTCGCGGGCGATGGGCAGGTACGCCTGTTTGTAGGGGAACCGGGCTGCTGCTGCTTCGTCCACGTGGACTCCGAGGCCGGGTTCTTCTCCGGGGTGGAGGTAGCCGTCTTCGAAGCGGAAGCTCGACTGGAAGACTTCGGACACCAGCGGGTCGTAGCCCATGTACTCCTGAATGGCGAAGTTGGTGGTCGCCAGCCCGAGGTGGAGGGATGCGGAGAGATTGATCGGGGAGACGTCCGAGGGCCCGTGCGGGGCGCCCTTGATCTGGTAGACCTCCGCCAGCGCCAGGATTTTGCGGACGTGGGAGATGCCTCCGGCATGGACGACGGCTGTACGGATGAAATCGATGAGCCGTTCGGTGATGAGCAGTTCACAGTCCCAGATGGTGTTGAAGACTTCGCCGATGGCCAGGGGGATGGTGGTCTGTTGGCGCAGGGTGCGCAGCAGCCGCTGGTTTTCAGCAGGGGTAACGTCTTCAAGCCAGAACAGGTCGACGGCCTCCAGGGACCTGGCGAGGCGGGCCGCTTCGGTGGGGTTGAGCCGGTGGTGGACGTCGTGGAGCAGCTTCAGTTCCGGGCCCACGTGCTCACGCACAGCGGCGAGAACCTTGGGTGCATGGCGCAGGTAGGCCGAGGTGTCCCAGTCTTCTTCAACTGGTCCGGCCCCGCGGCCGGCCGGTTCATAGCTCGCGGCGCCCTTGGTGACGCCGTAGACCTTGTCCAGGCCGGGGACGCCGGACTGGGCGCGGACGGCACGGAAGCCCTGTTCGCGTCGCCGGTCCACGGAGTCCAGCAGCTGCGGGAGGTCCCAGCCTGTGGCGTGGGTGTAGGTGAGAATCTTGTCCCGGGCGGAGCCGCCGAGGAGTTGGTAGACGGGGACGTCGAGGGCCTTGCCTTTGATGTCCCACAGGGCCAGGTCGATGGCGCCGATGGCGGCCATGGTCACCGGCCCGCGGCGCCAATACGCGCCGCGGTAAAAGTAGTTCCAGGTGTCCTCGATCCGGTCCGCGTCCCGTCCGAGCAGGGCGGGGGCGAGGTGGTCGCGGAGGTAGCTGGCGACGGAGAGTTCGCGGCCGTTGAGGGTCGCGTCTCCCCAGCCGACAATGCCGTCGTCCGTGGTGATCTTGAGGGTGACGAAGTTGCGGCTGGGGCTGGTAACGAGGACGTCGACGTCGACGATTTTTCGGGTCATCGGGAGATCACTACATTCTTGAGGGGCTGCTTTGTGGACAGGCGGGTGATGTTTTCCGCGATCTCGAGTGCGCGGCCGCGGAAGGTTTCGGCGGTGACGCCGGAAGAGTGCGGCGTCATGATGATGTTGTCGAGACGGCCGAACGGCAGATTTGAAGGTTCACCGCGCCCGTCGGTGCTGGGGTACTGGTACCAGACGTCGATGGCGGCGCCGGCGATCCGGCGGTCTTTGAGGGCCTCGTATAGGGCGGACTCGTCGACGACGGGGCCGCGGGCCACGTTGACGATCTGTCCGTCCGGGCCAAGGTTGTCCAGCTCGGCCGCGCCGATCAGGGAGGTGGTGGCATCGTCGAGCGGGATGCTGACCACCAGCACGTCGGATTCGCTGAGGGCTTCGCCCAGGCGCTCGGTGGTGCCGGTCCACCGCAGTCCGTGCTCATCTGCCTTGGCGGATCCGCTGCGGGTGATGGCGATGCCTTCGGCGCCGAAGGCCTGCAGCAGTTTCCAGGCGGCGCTGCCGATGTGGCCG
Source organism: Arthrobacter sp. GQ119 (assembly GCF_059759125.1). NCBI lineage: Bacteria > Bacillati > Actinomycetota > Actinomycetes > Micrococcales > Micrococcaceae > Arthrobacter > Arthrobacter sp. GQ119. The sequence continues at coordinate 45,910 of NZ_JCAXEA010000002.1, forward strand.
AAGCCGAGGAAGGTGATCACGGCACCGCGCAGGGTCTCGGGCTGGCGGATATCGGGGGAGTAGACGGACGAGGACCATATGCCGGTGCGCAGGGCGGCGTCCTGGCCGAGCAGGTTGCGGCGCAGCGCCACGAGGACGGTGGCGATGTGTTCGGCGATGGAGCCTTCGTGGTGGAAGGTGTTGGCGCAAATGGCCCCGGCCGGCAGCGCATCGGCGTCGATACCGTCGTAGCCGGCGCCGGCCACGTGCACCAGCCGGAGGTTGCTTGCTTCAGCCCCCATGGTGGCGATGAATTTGGGCCCGACGTAGACGTCGGCGTCCTTGAGGTCGGTCAGGACGGAGTGTTCGTTCCAGCTCTCGTGCCAGGACGTGACGGTGCCTTCGGGCAGGGCCGCTTCGAAGGTGGCGCGCTGGGGCATCAGGTTGGAGTCTGCGATGACGATTCTCATGGTTACTTTCCCTGGAGGGTCTGGTCGGCGTTGCGGGCGGCGGAGGTCGAGCCGCGCACGATGAGCTGGGAGCTGAGGTGGACCGCCTCCGTGGCGGCTGGCTTTCCGGCGATTTGTTCAAGAAGGAGTTCCAGGGCTAGGGAACCGCTTCGGCTGATAGGAACTCGCACTGACGTGAGTCCGGGTTCGGCGGCCGCGGCGATATCGAGGTCATCGATGCCCACCACGCTGATGTCCTCTGGGCAGTGGTAGCCCAGCGTTCGTGCGCCGGCCAGTACGCCGATGGCGACGAGGTCGTTGTAGGCGATGACGGCGGTGGCACCGCTGGCGACTACGGAAGCGGAAGCGGCCAAGCCACCGTCGACCGTGGCGTTTTGGTTGCCCAGGGTGACCAGCTCGATGCCCCAGTCATCGCAGAGGCGTGTGATGGCGGCAAGCCGCTGGCTGTTGGCCCACGAGGAGGCCGGTCCGGGGACGTAGGCCAGCTTGCGGTGGCCAAGGGCGTGCAGGTGCTCGACCGCCTGCCGGATCCCCTCGCCCGCTTCCATCAGGACCCGGGCTGCGTGATCCGCCTCGCCATTGATCACCACGAGTGGTGCATTACCGGCCAGATTATGGATCTGGTCCGACGGCAGCCGCGGAGAGCAAAGGATGATGCCGTCGACTCCGGTGGAGAACGCTTCCAAGTGGTCGCGCTCCCGGGTGGAGGACTCGCCGGTATCCGCCAGGACCATCCGATGGCGGCCGTGCCAGGCCTGGTCCTGAACGGCCTTGATGAGGGCTGCGAACACTGCGTTGGAGATATCCGGAACAATAACGCCGAAGGTCCGGCTGCCGTTCAGGCCCGGGACGTCGTATCCAAGTTGGACGGCGGCATCCATGACCTTCTGCCGCGTTTCCGCAGCCAGCCGGCCGGGATCCCCGAATGCGCGTGACGCCGTAGCGAGCGAGACGCCCGCGAGCTTTGCGACGTCAGTAAGTTTTGCCGGCATCGGTCCTCCAGTTGCTCCCTTGAAACTCTTCTCCCCAAGTATGGAAAGAGTTGTACAAGGTTGTCAAGAGTTTTCCATGAGCAGCATCACACGATCTCGCACCTACAGGCTTATGGTTCAACGGCGGTGGGTAGTGCCAAAGGGCTCACCACTACTCACCTGCCATCGTTGACACGGCCGAAGCGACATCAGGCGCAAAGCACTATTGCCGTGGAGCGAAATTTTGGAATGGAGACTCGCGGCCGGACCACGCCCGACCGGTCAGCAGGCGGCGGAAACCAGGAGCAGATGCGCGATTCTTTCGCCTAACGACGGTCTGTCGAAACACCGAACCATCATTCCGTCAGCCTGTGCCTTTTCCACCAATGGCTGGCGGCCGGATCGGCAGGGGAGGGCTTCAGGAAAGTTTGGCTTGGCGGAGGTACTGGTACACAGTTTCCCGGCTGATGCCATAGTCGCTGGCAAGGACGGATTTCGGGACCCCGTTGTCGGCACGCTGCACCAGTTCAGCCGCCCGTTCCGGTGTGAGGGTCCTTTTCCGCCCTTTGTAGGCGCCGCGCTGCTGGGCCAGGGCGATGCCTTCCCGCTGCCGCTCCCGGATCAGGGAGCGCTCGAATTCCGCGAAGGCACCCATCACCGAGAGCATGAGGTTGGCCATGGGGGAGTCCTCCCCGGTGAAGACCAGCTGTTCCTTAATGAACTCCACGCGCACGCCCTTACGCGTGAAGCCCTGGACCAGTGAACGCAAATCATCCAGGTTCCGGGCGAGCCGGTCCATGCTGTGCACCACCACGGTGTCCCCGTCACGGGCGAAGCGCAGCAGCTCAGTGAGCTCCGGTCTGGACGCGTCCCTGCCCGAGGCCTTGTCGCTGAAAACCCGGTCCAGAATCTGGCCGTCGAGCTGGCGTTTCTCGTTCTGGTCCAGGGTGCTCACGCGCACATACCCAATCCGCTGTCCAGCCACAGATGCCTCCAAACCCGTCGACCTGTCAGCTTGAGTTCTAGGGCCTTCCCAGGAGAACGTCAAGACATTCGGGTATATATCGTCAGGTTGGGGTGTACTCCAGCGGTTTCGAACAACCGGTAATGCGAGTCCCTCCCTGGCAGGTTCTACTGCTGGCTGGCTTGGGACTCAGGGGCTTGTTCAAGACGGCAGGTCTTGACGTGCCGTGACCCCTTGTCGTGAAGCATGCCCTGAGGTGCGATTAATTGCGAGGCCGCTCCGGGCGGAGTGCTGAGGCCAGAAGCTGTACGACGTGCAGACCGTCCAGACCGGCAGGGTCTTTGATTTGAGTGCGGCAGGAAAATCCGTCTGCGAGTATGGTTCGGCTGGGGCCAGCGTTGGCCTTCGCCAGGATCCCTTGACGGGCAATCGCCGCTGAAATCTCGTAGTGTCCTTTCTTCATGCCGAAATTTCCGCTAACCCGCAGCATCCCGCTGCTTCTGATCGGAGCGAGAATGATAAGTCGCATTTGGGGTCGGAAGACGTTGCGGTTCCTTGCTTGCGGAGAGCGGGAGACGTCGTCGTTTGCTTGTGCTGTCCCTTTGGTGGTGGGGAGGTCAGATCCGTGCGGGGGCCCAGTCCGGTGCATCGCGGAGCACCACGGAACGTAGGAGCTCGGCAGATTTGCGAACACCCTCGCCCGAGTTCACGATGACGTCCTCGTGCTCGATGTTCAGGGGGCCGGTGTAGCCGACGGACTGGAGGGTGTAGACGAAGTCTGCCCAGAAAGCAGCCCCGCCCGGGTGGCCGAGGCCGAGGGTGACGTAGTTCCATGAACGGTCCGCGGTGCGGGCCGGGGGCAGGGTGTCGAGGATGCCGTTGACTGCCGTGTTGGGTCTTTCGATTCGTGCGTCCTTGGCGTGCACATGGAAGATCGATGAGCCGAGCGCGCGGATGACCGCCAGGATATCTGCGCCCATCCACATAAGATGCGAAGGATCAAGGTTAGCCCCCACAACATCGTCGCCAACAATGCCCTGGAGCCGCTTCAAGGTGGCTACGTTGAAGACGAGCTGCCGCCCGTGCATTTCGACGGCAAGACGGACGTTAAGGCGACGTGCGAAGCCAGAGAGTTCCACCCAGTAGGGCGCTGCGACGTCGGACCACTGGTATTCGAGGATTTCGAGAGTCTCCGGGGGCCACGACGTGGTGATCCAGTTCGGCGATTGCTCGCCGCGGGCACCGGGGAGCCCGGACATCAGCACCACCGTAGGAACACCCATCTCCGAGGCCACCTTGATGGTGTCCCGCACAACGCCGTCATGGGCGCTCCCAGTGACCGGGTGGAGCTGGTTGCCATTTGCGTTCAGGGCGCTCAGCGTGAGGCCCCTCGAACTGATGGCTTCAGCGAGGGCATTGCGTGCGGTGGCGCTGGAGGCGAGCTCGTCGAGCTTTACATGAGGGGCTTCGGACCAGTTGCCCGTTGCGATCTCCACCGTGTCCAGGCCGAGTCCAGCGGCAGTGTCGAGCACTTGCTCCAGTGGGCGGGCACCTAGCGAGTCAGTGATCAAGCCGAGCTGCATGAACGGTCCTTTCGTGCGTCGTTAGGCTGGTTTCTAAAGGTTTAGACCCTCAAATGCCAACGGATCTATAGCTTTAGACGCCTAGCTTAGGTTTAATGTCCTGACATAACAACAATGCTTTCTCGAACACCCTGACAAAGCTAAGCTACGTGGTCTGGCCCGCCTGCCGCCCAGAGCTCAAACCGACACCGCCCGTTCAGCTCGTAACGGGGCCTGCGGGCGCAAACTCACATGACCTGCTCGATGCAGGTCAAGATACTTTGATCGTTTGATGTCAGGTTTAGGTGTGCCTCATCTTGCAGCCGGCCCCGGCCGGGAAGGGGGAAGCCCTCGACCGGAGCGGGTCGAGGGCTTTCCTCATGTGCAGTGTTGTGGAGGAGATGGAGGTCTACGCCTTGGAACCGTTCGTCTGGGTCCCGCCGTGTGGAGTCTCGAAGAGCAGGTGCTCGCCTTCCAGCACTTCGGGGTCTGCCGGTGCGACGGTGGCACGCGGGCCCTTGCTGCCGGTCTCGGGGAGCGTGAAGTAGACGATGAGGGAGAGGGTGACAATGGCGATCATGTAGTACGCAACGAACATGGGCTGTCCGGCGCCGACGAATGCAGCGGCAATAAGTGGTGCGGTGCCACCGAAGACGGCGATCACGATCTGGTGCGCGAAACCGATGCCTGCTACCCGGACTGAGGCCGGAAAGAGCTCTGCCTGAATGGTCGGGTAAACGGCCTGCCAAATACCGAGAACTACCCAGCCGGATGCCGACACCAGAACGTAGACCCAGAAGCCTGGCTGGTTCAGCAGCAGAAGCAGTGGGTAGAAGAGCACGATCATGCCGATGGCACCGATGATGGGGAAGACCTTGCGTCGGCCGAGGCGGTCCGAAAGGTATCCGCAGACCGGCACGATGATAACGAGCAAGGCCAGGCCGATAACGCTTCCGGCCAGGGTGGAGGACAGGTCCCGGCCGGTGGTCAGCTTGGCATAGGTGGGGAGGAAGGTGGCCCAGGTGTAGTAGGCCACGGCCGGGGCAGAGAGTGCCGCTGCCTGGAGCAGAGCCTTCGGGTGTTCGCGGAGCAGGTCCTTCAGGCGCGCCCAGGCGGACTTTTGATCGACGAGGGCAGCTGCCTCAAACTCAGGGGTCTCATCCGAGCGGGCCCGCAGGATGAGACCGGCGACGCCGAGGACGCCGCCCACAACGAAGGGGATGCGCCAACCCCAGGCTGCGAGTTCGGCGGGAGCAAAGGATGATGTCACGATCGCGGCCGAACCGGTCGCTGCGAGGGTAGCAAGGCCGCTGGCCATGTTGGAGAACGAGCCGAACAGGCCCCTCCGGTTCGCGGGAGCGTGTTCGACCATGAACGCGATGGCGCTCTGCTGCTCGGTGCCGGCCGAGATTCCCTGGAGGATGCGTGCAACCAGAAAGAGAACAGGTGCTGCGTAGCCGATCGTCGCAAATGAAGGGGTGAGACCGATGATCAGAGAGCCGAGCGCCATCCCGGAGATGGACAGCGTCAGGATGAGCCGGCGGCCGTAGCGGTCGGCCAGCGGCGAAATGATGATTCCGCTGAGCGGGCGTACAACGAAACCGACCGCGTAGGTGAGCAGCGCTGCGACAAGGGACGCGAACGGGTTCTCGCTCGGGAATATCTGTCCCGCGAACACCGCTGCCAGCAGCCCGTAGATATACCAGTCGTACCACTCCACAAAGTGGCCGATCGTGCCTGCCACCATGTTGACGGAGCGCCGGGGCGGCTCCGGCACTTCCGGAAATTCAGAAGGGCCCGAGCCGTCGAGCGCATCTTTTGAGGTCTTCATTGAACTCTCCATACTTTCACGTTTGCTGAGGAGGGGTTAGGGATTGAACCGTAGGCAATCGGTCCTCCGGCTTTTCACGGGACCAATAAGATCGATTGCTGAGATCGATTGCTGAGATCGGTTGCAGAGATCGGTTGCAACAACACTAAGGGCGACAAAAGAGACTTGTCAACGTCTTTTTGTGAGCCGCGTCGCAGGTTCTGGCATTGCCGCCTCCGGGGGAGGGCAACCGCTTTGTGCACTGTAGGCAGACGTGCTGCATCGGTCGATTTAGGGGTGGTGTGGCCCATTCATGCTGCGGGCTGTAAGAGCGGCCCGCGTAGAACTGGCCGAAAGGAGCTGCTCTGGCGGTTGAGCCGTCACCCCTCCGCCGGAAGGGGTGTCTCGTTGTTGAAGTCCAGGTACTGCACGCCGGACCACGCGCATTCCAAACTCCCGTAGACGGACCAGTACTCATCCCAATGGGAAAGTTTCCACTGGTCCCGTTCCAGGCCGCGACGGGTTAGCCGGTCCCGCAGAAGGTCCTGGGGGACCCTCACCCGCACCACCGTGGTCTCAGAAGGTGGCCAATCGAACTTTTCTGCCGCGCGCGTCAGAAAATCCGGTTCGTCGAAGTAGCCTCCGAAAGGGGCATCGAGCACGACGGACCGGCCCAGGCGCAGGTTCGCCCCGGCGACGTCCATGAGTGTCTCGTACTCGAGGGGCATCAGGTTGTCGCGATAGTAGTCGTTGGACTCCCGGTCCGTGGGGTCGTGTCCGGTCGCCTTCAGCGCGAACTCGACGAAACGGCCGCATACGCGGTCCTTGTCCAGGTATGCCGCGTTATGTTCTTTTGCTGTCTTCTGCGCGACCGTCGTTTTCCCGGACCCGGCCGGGCCAATAACAATAAAGACGCTGGGGACCGTCATCGGCGGGCCTCTGCCACTGCTGACAGGAACTCCTCGGCGGCTTTGGTGACGCGGCTAAAGTCGCCGTCCGGCTGCCATGCTTTTGTCACGTAGCTGCCGACGCCGACACCTGCTACGCCCGCCGCGAACCACTCGCCGACGTTCTCTACGGTCACGCCACCTGCCGGCATGATCGGCAGGTGCGCGAGCGGGGCGAGCACGGACTTGGCGTAGGGGATGCCGCCGGCCTCGGTGGGGAAGAGCTTGAGGATGTCAGCGCCCGCCTCGGCGGAGTTAACAAGCTCAGTGGGTGTGTAGGCCCCGCTAATAGTGGGTATCTGGTACCGGTTCGCTGTCCGGATCATTGCCGGATTCAGCTGCGGACTGACCAAAAATTCAGCCCCGGCGCGGATGCACTCATAGGCCGAGTGCTCGTCCAGCACCGTTCCGGCGCCGACCGCTACTCCATTGGCCCCATGCCTGGCCGAGAGCCGGCGGATAACCTCGACGGCGCCCGGGATCGACAGTGTGATTTCAAGGGCGCGGAAGCCTCCGGCGATGGCAGCTTCCGCAACGCGTTCTGCCACGTCGGCGTTGTCGAGGCGGACGATAAGGACGGCGCCGGATTCGTCGATGGTCTGCAGAGTGCGAAGTTTCTTGTACATGATGGCCTTTCTTGGGACCCAGGCGTGTTGATGCTCCATGTTGCCTGGGCCGCTGTTGAAGTGTCGTTGACAAACTTTCCCACCATCCATACTGTTATTGCAACCGATCTCAGCAACCGATCTCATACAAGGGGGTATTGCGGTTGACTCACGAACGCACAATCATTCTTGGGGCTTCCCATTGGCACACTCCGCTCTACGCAAACGCCATCGCTGAAGTGCACCAGGTCGTCGGCGTCAGTGACGACGACGTGTCCCTCGTCCAGGGACTGGCGGATGGCTGGGGAGCGCCGGTGGAAGCTGACTGGCGGAAGCTGATTGACCTTCCCGATGTTGGCCTTGCCTACGTTTTTGGCCCGCACGATGGCATGGCGGAGAAGTGTCTTGCCCTGATCGACCGTGGTATTCCGTTCGTGGTGGAAAAGCCGCTGGGAACGTCCCTTGCCGAACTTTCTGCGGTGCGCAAAGCCGCCGAGGCAGCGGGCGTCCCTGCCACCGTCCCACTGATCCAGCGGGGCGGTCCCACCGACCGGTGGCTCGCCAAGGCCGGCCGGCCAACCTATCAGCGGATCTCATTTATCGCCGGACCGCCGTCCCGCTATCTGGATAACGGCAATCCGTGGATGCTGGATCCCGCCAAGGCCGGCGGCGGGTGCTTGGCGAACCTGGGTCCACACTTCGTGGACCTGTTCCTGCAGGGCTGTGACGCAACCACGGTTCGTGTGCAGTCCCGGCTTTCGTCAACGTTGCACGGCGGAGACGTGGAGGACCACGCCAGTCTCATCATCACCACGCCGGAGGGACGGGAAGCCATCGTGGAGGTCGGATACGCCTTCCCTGGCTCCCCGTTGAAGCGTTACTGCAGCTACACCTCGGTCGGTGAGGCAGGATATGCCTCCGTTGACTCTGATGGTTCTGCTACCTTCACCGCCCTGGACGGGACAAGCGAGTCCGCCACGATCGACGTGGACAGCGACCCTCTTTACGATCCGTTCGTGCGGCGTGTCGCCCAGACGCTGGAAGATGGATTCCAGGGTCTGCCGACGCTGGCCCAGCTCGAAGACGTCATGCGCCCCATTTGGCAGGCCTATGACGACCAGCACGGAGGAAGAGAACATGCCTGATCTGAGTATCGACGTCGTCGCGAAAGCCGCCGGTGTCCACCGGTCCACGGTCTCCCGGGCATTCTCCCGCCCGGAAGCGGTGAAAAGTGAAACCCGCGAGCACATCCTCCGTGTCGCCGAGGGGCTGGGCTACACCATGAGTCCACTCGCCCAGGCGCTTCGACGAAAGACCAGCACCTTCATCCCGCTGATCGTCCCTGACATCACCAACCCGTTCTTTGCAGAACTTGCCAAGACGATGACGCAGGCGGCGGACGAGCGGGGCTACCAGCTGCTGCTCTGCGTCACCAATGGGGACCCTGCCAAAACTGAGGGATACTTCATCGCCATGCAGGCCATGTATGCCCCCTTCGGTATCGTCGCGCCCTCCACGAAGGTCGATACCGAGGCGCTGAAACGCTTCGATTTTGGCCACAAGGTGGTCGTGATCGACCGGGTGGAAGGCGACGATGCGGTCCCAACGGTCACCGTCGACAGCCGCCGCGGAATCATGCTCGCGCTGGACCACCTGCATTCACTGGGGCACACGTCGATTGGCTATGTTTCCGGCATCGCCGGAACGCACACCGCCCAAGACCGGATGGACGCGTACCTGGAGCTGTCCGCCGAGAGCGGCAGCGCACCTGTGGTGCTGGACAGCGGGTCGGATCTGGATGCGGGCACGCGCGGGGCAGAGCATTTCCTCGAGATGGAGAAGCCGCCGACCGCCATCATCGCGGCAAATGACATGGTGGCATTTGCGGTAATCTCCGCCCTCGGCCAAAGCGGCGTGCGCGTACCGGAGGACGTGTCGGTCATCGGTTTCGACGGTCTGGCTTTGGGTGCCCGGTTCAACCCTCCCCTGACGACCATCCGGCAACCCATCGCCGACATGGGACACATCGCCATCGAACTGGCTGAGAAGCAGAACATCGACGGCTCCGTGGACCACATCGTCCTCGAACCTGAACTTCTGGTCCGTGGCTCCACCTCGGGACCGCGCAAATGACCGCGCGAATGAATGGCGCCCCGGCAGAAACACTGCGGCGGCTGCCGGGGCTCCAGCACACGGACCACGTCGGCCTGACCGTCCCCAACCTCGAGGAAGGTATCCGGTTCTTCGTCGACGTGCTCGGGGCCGAGGAACTTTACCGCTCAGAGCGGGGTCCCGACGAAGAATTCATGCCCACAAACTTCGACGTCCCGGCAGATGCGAAGCTCACGCTCGCCATGCTGCGCCTGCCCCCGAACCTCAATATTGAACTCTTCGAGTGGAGCAGCGCTGAGCGGCGCGAAACCCCGCCGCGGCATTGTGATGCCGGCGGACACCACCTGTGCTTCGTCGTGGACGACGTCGATGAAGCGATCGCCGTGCTCCAGGAAACACCTGGGGTACGGGTGCTGGGTGAGCGCAAAGAAGTCGCAGGCGACAGCCCGCGCGTAGCCGGCAACCGCTGGACCTACTTCCTTACCCCCTGGGGCCTGCTGATGGAGATCGTCGACCGGTCCCGCGTTGCAGCCCCACCGCGGCTGGTCGGTCCTGCGGACTGGGCAGCGGCTCCAAACACTTCCAGAAAGGACAATCAATGATGCGGCTTGCAGGTCACACACTCGGAACCCCGGACCACACCGTTCCGCAGGCACTGGCGCTCTTCAAAGCCGCCGGCCTCGACGCCGCGGAGGTCATCTACCAGGACGACTACCTGTCAGGGTTGCCTCTGGGAGACCGGCGCGCCGCGATGGAGGCGTTGAAGGCTTCCGACAGTGAAGGCGTGCCGATCGTAGGCCTTACGCCATACACGACAGCCATTAACTCCCTCGATGACGTGGAGTGGCGCGGCGCGGTCGATGAATTCCGGGGTGCCATTGAAACCGCGCATATTGTCGGGGCTGACCGGGTCCGTGTCTACGCCGGGTCCTGGCATGCCGGGGACTCCGACCATGCCCGGCGGTGGGCAAAGCTCGTGGATGCGTTGCAAACCCTTGCACCTGAAGCTGAACAGGCAGGCGTACGGCTTTGCGTTGAAAACCACTTCGGCACCATGACCCAGTCCGCGGCCGAAACTGCAGCCCTGGTCCGAGAAGTCGCGCACCCGGCCATCCGCGTTCTGTACGACCAGGCGAACCTGACATTCACCCACGACGAAAAGTTCGAACAGGCCCTCGCTGTCCAAGGCGACCTGATCGGCCACGTGCACGTAAAAGACCTTGTCTTCACCGATCCCAACGCCACCTTCCGCGCCACCGAAACAGCGCGCGTCAACGCTTCCGAGCGGGCCGTACGGTCCCGCGTCGTAGGAAGCGGCGTCGTTCCCTGGCCCCAAATTCTCTCCGGGCTGGTGCAGCACGGCTACGACGACGTGCTCAGCATCGAACTTGAATACCGCTGGCACCGGCAAGACCTTCCCAAGCCCGAGGACGGATTCAGGGAATCAGCCGACGTCCTGCGCGCCATGCTCGCTGATCCCGCCCATGTAAGGAACGCCCGATGAACACCAACCGCCTCCGCGTCGGCGTCATCGGCGCCGGAAACATCGCTACCATTGCCCAATTGCCCACACTCGTCCAGCGCGATGACGTTGAGCTGGCAGCCCTGGTATCCCGCCGCGAGGACCCGGGCAACCTGGTCCGACGCTGGGGCTTCGGCGCCGCCTACCGGTCAGTGGAGGACATGCTGGATGCGCAGGATCTGGACGCCGTTTTCGTCCTCACCCCCCGGTCCGAGCACGCCCACGCGGTCCAGCTGTGCCTTAACAATGACGTCGACGTGTTCTGCGAAAAGCCCCTGGCCCCGGCCACCGAGGAGGCAGAACGCTTGGCGGACCTCGCCGACGAGCGCGGCCGCATCCTGATGGTCGACTTCAACCGCCGCTATGCACCCGTCTACACCGCCGGCCGTGAGCTGTTCGGCACGAAAGGCGCTACCTTCTGCGTCGCGCAAAAGAACCGCCCCGGATCGGAATACCGCGCAACGTTCGAGAACGCCATTCACATGGTCGATCTGCTCCGCTGGTACTGCGGCGGCGAACCCGTGGACGTGGCCGCACACGCAGCCGGTAACGATCCCTGGGAGGAAGACGGCACCGCAGCCATAATCCGTTTCAGCACCGGCAACACCGGAGTGCTCATGGCAGCCAGAACAGCAGGTGCCTGGAACGAAAAACTCGACGCTTACGGCGACGGCAAGACCGTGGAAGTCAGGGCACCGGAAACCGTCTCGACCACTGTCCAGGGAGTCACCACCTCACGGGAGCTCAGCTCTGAGGCGTACGGCTGGGCAACAGCGACAGACACACTCGGATTCTCCGCCGCCGTCCACCACTTCCTGGACAGGGTCGCTGACCGGGAACAGCCGCTCACCTCCGGTCGCGAAGCCGTCCATACCCAGCGGTTGCTCGACCGGATCCTCGCCGCCTCCGGACTGCCCACAGAAGAACAAGCCGGCCGGCAATGGGCAAGCCACGCCACGAGCGGCAACAGCTAGACAGAAAAGGTGCCGTGTTTGCCCCTGGCCGCGGAGGGCACCCAACCGAGCTTTGACAGCCCGCCGGTCCCCGGGAGCGGCTCATGACAGCAGTCAAGACGGCAAGCAGCCACACCTCAGAACAAACACCCCAAGTAAGGACCTCTGACGATGAAACGAGCCACCCACAACCCAACCCCCAGCGAACAGTGCATCAGCCAGCCGGCGAACGGCATCACCAAATGAGCCTCAAAGACCAGGTCGTTCTGGTAACCGGATCAAGCGGTGGAATCGGCGATGCAGTCGTCGACGCACTCACAGCCGAAGGGGCCCTCGTCATAGGTGCCGACCGCGCCCCGAAGGAGGGCCAGGAATTGGCCGGCTTCTTCCCGCTCGACATCACCTCCGAAGAACAGTGCGCCACAGTCGTCCGCGACACCACAGCGAAGTACGGGCGAATCGACGCCCTCGTCCACGCAGCTGGGGTCCTTGGCCCCACGCCGGACATCATGAAAACAACGACCGAAGAATTTGACTCCATCATGCGGATCAACGGCTCCGGCACGTTCTCTATGGTCCGGGAAACCGCGCAATCAATGATTGGCACCGGAACTCCAGGTGCCATCGTGATCCTCTCCTCCGTTGCAGCCAAAGAAGCCCGCCTCAATTACCTGCCCTACAACGCAAGCAAACTCGCAGTACTTCACATCATGTGGTCCTTCGCCGAGCTGCTCGGCCCCAACGGCATCTCGGTCAACGCCATCGCACCCGGCCCGGTAAACACTCCCATGTGGGCACAATTCGCAAAGGACTCGGGCCCCGATGCAGCGGCAAACCGGGCCAAGCGCGCCGCGCAACTTCCCATGCGCCGGTTCGCCGAACCAGACGAAGTCGCCCGCGCCATCCTTTTCCTTGCCGACCCGGACAACCGCTACATCACTGGCGTATCCCTCGATGTTGCAGGCGGAGCACACCTGGGAATGGGAACCTGATCCAGAACCCACCAAAGGATGATGCAGGCAGCCCTGAATTCACACCGGCTATGGCCATATGAGGACTTGGCAGGACTCTAGGCCGACTTTGCCTGGCGCAAGGACGTTGTCCGGCCACCGGTGCCCCACTCCCAGGGGCGTCCGGGCGAATTCGGGCCTGGCTCTAACGACCATCAACACATGAATTCTGTCAGGCTGGGGTGTGCGTCAACTTGATAGTGGTCGAGGTGCCGATCTCGCTAGGGGATCCTCTATGGATAGAAAGAGCCTACTGAAGCGGCCAGCCTAGGGATGGTGAATCGCTACCCGAGCGAGTCCTATCGAGCGGTCCGACCTTGCCGAGGAGAATGAAGCCTGCCCACGTACTCGGGTCGGGGTTTCGAAGTCTTGCCGCTTGTTGGGCTCTGCGAAGCGCGTCCAACCGCGAGCGTCCAAGCAGCAATTGATTGTAGAAATCGTCCATGAGAGATGCCGTTAATTGGTCCGGAACGTTCCACAGACTGACAACGAGTGAACGTGCACCAGCTAGCATCAAGGCCCGCCGCAAGCCAAATACTCCTTCCCCTGATACGACCGCGCCCAGTCCGCTGCCGCATGCTGACAGGGTTACAAGTTCTGTTCCTGAGAGATCCAAGGCCAACATCTCTTGAGCCGAGAGAAAGCCATTGCCTGCCCGTGTCGGAGGATTACCGCCACTTGCATACGTCTCCGCCCCCGCGAACGCCAAAACACAATCCGTCATGGTCCACCTCGCTTGCACTACGCGTGCTTCCGTTCCGTTGCTCCTCCAACCAGCAGTGCTTAAGAAGCATCCGTGCGTCGCCAAGTGAAGTATTTTGGGATGTTTGGCGTTGAGAACCACCTCTTTCACTGCTTCGGAACCAGTAATTGGGTTAATGCCTAGGCGCTGCGCGACGGCCGTCACTTCCCTTTCCGTGCCTGGCAAATTCTGAAAGACCTGGTCTGTTCTACGATCCCGCGAGCCTCCACTTTCGGTCCCCAAGTTAAAGGCTGGCGCACCCACCACAAGGGGTAGTGCTGCCTGGACCGACGTATCGCGCGAGACGTCGATCAGATCTCGAGCCGTTGAAAGGTAAGACACGTCATGGGAAGACACCAGCTGGACACCGTTTACGTCCGGGACAATTTCAAAAGACAGGTTGTGTAAGTGGCCATCAGGTGCCAGAAGCAAGTGACTCGCCTTACCAACAGCATCCAGGAGCGGCTGCAGCAATTGCTCGGATAAGACCGTTAGCGCCGATGTCAGTGACTGATCAGTTGTCCCGGACGTGTGGTTCATTGCTGCGCGGAGACTTTGCACCGCCTTGTTCAGGGGGCTGCGGAGCCCAGCTCTACTACTGCCACTTCCTCTGCGCTCGGCCGCAAGACAAACCCAATGTAACGGCGGCCGTCCGCGGGATTCCCTTGCAGCTCGCTCACACCAAATCCTATAAATTCAATCAGCGCAGCGTTGCTGGGAATAGCGGAGATTAGGTCCGGCAGGTCAGGAGATCTGTGTCCGACTGCTTGCGAAACATATCGACCCAAGTCCGCTTCAAGCTCGCCGATCTCACGCTCCCAGGACGCCAAAAGCAAGTGCTGCTCTGACTGCTCTGACTGCTCTGAATGGGCTCCTGACAACAAGAGCTGGGCCGTCCAAAGCCGGAGTTGCCCCAGCTTTTCAAGGCGATCATGCATATCGGGATGTTTCCGTGTAAGCAGGAAATGATGCTCACGCATCGCAATGTCTAAAGCTATGCCCTTTCGCCGAAGGACAAGCTCATATATGCGTCTGGACGACTCGCTGCTCCAACCTAACAGCGACTGCAGAGAGACCAGAGCCTCAAGGTGAATCCTCGCCTGCGCCAAGTAGATAAGCCTCTGACGTTCGGACAGAACCGGCAGGATGTCGATGAGTGCTAGGTTGACGTCCTCAGTTGCTGTCAGGAGGGTTTCCAAAGCGAGCTCCTCTCGACCTTGAGCTGCAACGCACCGTGCTGCCAGGAAAGCAGCATCCGCAACTTTAGGATGCTGTGACCCAAGCGCGGCCCGCAATTGAGTCAACCCAAGCATTGCGAGCTCTTCCGCCTCATTCCAGCGGTGAAGATCAGCCAAGCAATTCGCTGTAGCGAGGGTCGCCTCAGCCAAGTCCTTGGAGGGACCAGTGCCGACGACGGAGGACCAGTAGCTCATGGCCGTCCTGTAAAGGGGCTCCGCCTGCGTCGCCGCGCCACCGGATAACAGTATTGCGGCCTGGACGCCGGCGCCTATCGCCGAAAAATATTGTCGTTGGGCGGGCCGCAAAGCAGGGAGCATCGAATATAGCCAGTCAATTGAGTTTCGCGCCCCCTCATTGTCACCGCCTTGCTGTTGCAGACGTGCAAGTTGAAGTACCGCTCCAGCGAGCTCGGAGTCACCTGCAAAGAGCCGGCCCGCCATTCGTTTCCAGATAAGCCGTCCGACCTTTTTCTGTGCGTCGTCCCGCGCATCGCAGAAGTAGCTAAGGGCCGCATTTAAGGAACTAGCACCTGCTGAGAAGTCACCCAGCGCTTCATGCGCAAGGCTGCTCATTAGAGCCAGTTTGAGCACTGCCTTCGCATCCCCGGACGCTGCGGATGTCGCACGTGCAGTGCGCCCGGCCCGATCCAGCAAGGGCAGCGCCTCCGCATATCGCCCCAAAGCCAACAGGGTCGGCCCGATCATGGTGGCCACCATGTCCTTTGCGGCCTCGAGTTCTTGATCTCCGGCTCGGTTGCGCCTTTCTGCCGCACGGTCGAAGAGACGCCCAACATCGTCTATGACCTCGTTCACTAGACTGAAGGCGCGTTGCGCCTGCCCCGTGCGCTGAAGCGTCTCTGCTTCTGTCATTTTGCGTCGTAAACCAACAAAGACTGGAATGGCTAGGCGCGTAACTTCTCCTACCGAAACATCCTTCTCCGGATTCTGATGCATTGTTCCCTCCGTCTTTAGTAACGGTGAAGAAACTTACAACTGCTCCACGAGTACGACGACGATCGACGCCGACAGTAGGCCGAAAGCTAGAAGTTGGGCCCATAGAGCGTACAAGAGTCTATTTGCCTTCACTGCGTTTCCTTGGCGCAGACTTTTGATCGTGCGGCTATTGGCATGAGTTAATTGCCACCTGGCATTGTCCTCTTCATCTAGCCAGAATTCGTCGCGAGTCCACGAAATGAGCTGTTCCGGGGTGACTACGACGTAAAAAACCAATCGGTTAGCCAGTAGCGCGAAAAGCGCGGCCGAGCACAGGGCGAGGGTAGCCAACCCAAGCAAAATGATGGTGAGCTGCGAGGGCCGATAATCAGTCATCTTGGTGACAACCGCTATCAGGGCAAAGCTAAGCGTTACGAAGGAGCCTGAACTTGTAATGACAGTGACCGACCGGCTGTCCAAGGCTGCGCGGCGCTCCCGCTCATTCTTGAGTTCCTGCGATACAAACTCATAGAAAAGACGGCCGCCCACTGCCGTTTCAGCATCGTCGTTAGGCACGCTGGCACTGCCACGACGCGACAGGAAACGCGCCGCCTTGAGCCTTCGTACCTGGTCGAACATGGTTGGGCGAGAGACTAGCTTCTGGCATCTTCGCCGAAGTCCTCGTCCAGCCAAGTGGGCTCAGGACGGAGCCCATGCGGCACGGCGTCGGACTCCCCGCTCTGGACCGAACCGCCTCCGCGCACCTGTTCCATCTCTATCTTGGACGGATCAGGTCTTTTCTTTTCATTCATTGACCCTATGTGGGACGGCTGGGGTCCATTCTTTTCATCCATTAGCCCTCCTATGGAGTGTTCCGCCCAGCATGTGCTCAGACATTTTGTTCCCCATTTTCGCACTAATCACGCGGCACTAAAAGGAAGCAACGACGATGAATCTGGCACGCGCGTTCACGCCCGCGTACTCCAGCTTGGCCTGGACGTAGGTACTGGTAGACCGTTTGCTGGCTACTTCCGTAACCGCCGGCAAGGACGACGTTTCGGAGCGCCGTTGTCGGCGTGCTGGACTAGCCTTGCCGCACACATACAAACAGGCTCGAAGAACAGCGCGGCAGCTTTTAGATGTACGTCAAGTTGGGGGTGTCCCCTAACTGGACGAACGTCCATGAGCCAGGGCCACGCACTTGTCCGAGCTGTCCAGCGTTGCATGACGAGGGTGTCCACCAGGAACGCCCCGTCATGGAAAAGGAAACAGTCCCGTCCCAAAAAAGGTAAGGCGCGCAGTTGTTCCGAGGCCTACACTCAGTCATGGACACGATCCCAGCGTTGATCTTGGTATTCGGTGCGGCATTGGCTTGGATAGGTTTAACGGCATTCATACTTCTGAAGCTGCGGCGCCGCAGGAAGGGATCCTCCGTGGTGGCCTCGGCTCCGACTCCTCCCGACCCCACCAGCAACCGTCCCCATAGACCCTGGCGCCGTGTCCGCTTGGTAACGGGCCAATCCCCAGCTCGGCGACGCAGATTGCACGTCAAGAAGGTCCACGGCTGAAGACTCAGCCACCGAAGTGTTCAGTGAAAAACCTGCGAACGCCGGGCAGCCAACAATTTGATAGACATCGTCCGCCAAGGGTGAGATGGTCACGGCCGGAGCCGGATATGGACGGGTCCTGGCTCTTGCACCGGCGCGAGCGGTAACCGGATACGGGAAACTCTTCTGGCTGTAACTAACTGCGCTTCGCAATGAACGCCAGACCTGAGCTTGGGGGAGAAAACCACAAATGATGGCAGGAAAAAGCCCCTTTTTGCAGGTACTCCCCCGCGTGAACGCCGATAATGGTGATTCCGTCAACCTGCGCCTTTTGCAACTATGGCTAGCCGGCCGGGTCGGCAGGGGGGAAGGATCTAGGAAAGTTTGCCTTGGCGAAGGTACTGGTAGACCGTTTCCCGGCTGATGCCGTAGTCGCTGGCGAGGACGGACTTCGGAGTTCCACTGGCCGCCCGCTGTACCAGCTCGGCCGCCCGTTGCGGTGTGAGAGTCTTTTTCCGACCTTTGTAGGCGCCGCGCTGCTGGGCCAGGGCGATGCCTTCGCGCTGCCGTTCCCGGATGAGGGAGCGTTCGAATTCGGCGAATGCCCCCATGACGGAGAGCATGAGGTTGGCCATGGGGGAGTCCTCGCCAGTGAAGACCAGCTGTTCCTTGACGAACTCCACGCGCACGCCTTTGCGCGTGAGGCCCTGGACCAGGGCTCTCAGGTCATCGAGGTTGCGGGCGAGTCGGTCCATGCTGTGCACTACGACGGTGTCCCCGTCGTGGGCGAACCGCAGCAGCTCCGTCAGTTGCGGTCTGGAGGTGTCCCTGCCCGAGGCTTTGTCGGTGAAGACCCGGTCCAGAACCCGGCCCTCGAGCTGACGGTTCTCATTCTGGTCCAGGGTGCTTACGCGTACGTACCCGATCCGCTGTCCAGCCACCAGAGCCTCCAAACCCTCAACCTGTCAGATTGAGTTCTATGGCCTTTATTGGAGCAGGTCAAGATACTTGGATTGGTCGATGTCAGAGTGGGTGGGCTTCAGCCTGAGATCAGCGGTTGGTTGATCATGTGTATTAGTAACCGCCATCCACAGGAATTGGGGGTGGCGGTTCCGTTGGAGGCACAAGGCGTGGGAGTTATGCCTTGGACGGGTCCTGGCCCTTTGTCTTGGAGCCCTTCCAGAGATGATGCGTACGGGGGCTGCCCTCGGCGTGCACCTCCCTGTCCGATCGCACCACGAGCACGGGGCAGTCAGCGTGGGAAACGCAGGCTGAGCTTACGGATCCGAGATGCATGCCCAGGAAGCCTCCGTGACCGCGCCGCCCAACCACCAGCATCGCGGCGCCGGCGCCGGCTTCCACCAGTTTGTCCCGTGCCGGGCCACGGATCAGTTCCTGGCTGAGATTCCTGGGTACGTCCGGCCCCAAGGCCTTGGTGACGGTCTCGGCCAGGATTTTGGCTTCAGCCGCTTCAGCCGCTTCGATCGCTTCGTTCGCGTCGTAGTCCGGTGGTACGTAACCAGTTTCATCGGCGTACACGGGCGGGAGTTCCCAGACGGCTACGGCATGGATTCCGGCTTCAAGTGCGGGCGCTAACCTGGCAGCAAGCCGCAGGGCCTGTATCGAAGATTCCGAACCATCGATGCCGACGACCACTTTTCCTTTCGTGTCCATCATTCTTCTCCTTGAATGCGGATCTTTAGTTGGTTGAGGATACCGGACCGGGCGGTTTATCCACGTGATGAAGGGCGGCGGCGGCCATGCGGTAGGAAAGCTTTCCTTCAAGTCGCCGGGGTTCGACCCACACTTCGAAGCCTAGCGCGGCCTCAAAGAGAGCCCTGGGTGCCCACTCGTCAGGCGCCAGCCAGATCACGGAAGAGTCGGGCATCGCCGCGTCGACTCTGCCGGATCTGATGACGTTGCCGTCTTTTCGGATCTCAACCGGGGCACCGACGAGCCGGTTCCATTCGTCATGGCGGTACTTGATCATCTCTCGTTCTCTCGGGTAGTCGCGGAAGTGGCGCCGGAGGACATTGGGACGCCATCAGGGCTCGAGGTTGGCAACGGCGGACGGGTGGCGCCGGCAGGGGCCGGCGGCGTTTCATGTCCCCTGGGACACGAGGGCTGCGTGAATCAGTAGCTGACAGCTGCGGGCGTGCGTAGTCACCGTTTGCCCGTCCGGCGTGGCATTGATGGTGACTTGCCGCAGGCGTCCTGTGCCTGGTCTTAGCTGCTGCTTGCCAGGTGCTTGACGGCTCCAGCGGCAGTTGCCGTGGTGGAGTTTCTGATCCTTGTGCGGAGGTCTTCTTCGTATTTGTCGATGTCCGCGAGTCTGCGAAGCACGCTTTCGGCGCGCTGAGCGGGTATGACGGCGACGCCGTCGTCGTCGGCGGTGATGAGGTCGCCGGGGTTGATGACGGTGCCGCCGCAGGCCACGGGTACTGAGACGGCTCCCGGCCCATATTTCGCGGGACCGGCGGGCGAGACGCCGCGGGCCCAGACGGGCAGGCCGAGTTCCTTGATGGCTGCACGGTCCCGGGTTAGTCCGTCGATGACGACGCCGGCGATGCCGGCGGCGAGACAGATTTCAGCCAGCAGGTCACCGAATACGGCCCGGGTTGTTCCTCCGAGCGCGTTGATGACCAGGATGTCGCCGGGCTCGGCGTCATCAAGGGCGCGGTGGATGGCGAGGTTGTCGCCTTCACGGGTCAGTACTGTCAGTGCCGGGCCGACGCACCGGCCGGTGGCCCATTGTGATGCGATGCCTGTGTCCATGAGGCTAAGCCGGTCCATGGCGTCACCGACATTGGCTGTGGGGTACTGCTTCAGGCCCTCAACGAACTCCCTGACGGAGTTGGTGGGACGGTGGCCGACGGTGAGTGAAGTAGTTGCTGCATCGATAAACATGGTGTCTTTCAGAGGCTCGTAGGGTGTATTTGTGCCGCTTCATCACACCTGCAGGTGGCGGCTTGTGTTGCTGCCGGCAGGGGCGGCGGTCCGGTAGCCGTTACGGGGTTTGTTCCGCTGGCTATGCGGGGGCGGGAGCGGTGATGCTGTTTACTGCGTGGTCCGGCCGCTGGCCGGCAAGGGCCTGCTGGATGGCCTGCAGGGCGCCGGTTCCGGCAGCCAGGAAGGCCTCTTCGCTTTGCCCGGCGACGTGCGGTGTCACGATCAGGTTCGGCACGTCTGCGATCTGGATCTTGGAGTGCGCTACGGGGTCTTTCATATCCACGGACTCTCCTTCAAGGACATCGAGTCCTGCCCCGCCCAGGTGCCCGTTCTGCAGCGCCTGGGCCAGGGCAGGTTCGTCGATGAGGCCGCCGCGGGAGGTGTTGATCAGCACCGACCCGGGCTTCATCCTGGCCAGGGCGTCAGCGTTGATGATTCCGGCCGTCTGCTCGGTCAGCGGCATGTGCAGGCTGAGGACGTCCGAGCCGGCAATAACCTCATTGAGTGTAGCCGGGGCAGCACCGGCAGCCTGGATGGCGGAATCCTGCACGAAGGGATCATGAACCAGGACGTGCATGCCGAAGCCCTGGGCGATCGTGGCGACCATGCGGGAGATGTTGCCGAAGCCGAGCAGTCCCAGGGTGCGGCCGTGCAGTTCAAAGCCGTTCATGTGGGGTTTGGCCGCGGCCCAGTGCCCGGCGGTGGTCTGGGCAGTCCCGTAGGGCACTTTCCTTGCCAGTGAGAGCAGGAGGGCGAAGACGTGCTCGGCGACGGCGCGGCTGTTGCTGCCCGGGGTGGTGGTCACCCAGACACCGGTGTCGGTGGCCGCGCCGATGTCGACGTTGTCGGTTCCTACTCCGTGGCGGGCGATGATGCGCAGCCGTGGGGAGGCGTCGATTTTTTCCCGGTCGAAACGTTCGGCCCGGAGCAGGACGGCGTCGATACCGGTGCTGACGTCTTCGTAGCGGACGGCGTCCGGGCCGTAGCCCAGATGCACCTGGCCCAGGGTGTGCAGTTCTGCCAGTACGTCGGTGTGGATCTCGTCGGAGACGTAGAAGGTCGGCATGGTGTTCCTAGCGGTAGAGATGGGAAGCGGCGGTGAGGGTGTTGTTGCGTACCGTGCCCAGCAGCACGGCCAGGCCCAGGGCGCCGAAGATCATCAGCATGTAGGCGGGGATCATGGTGTTGCCGGTGTTGCCGATGAGCCAGGTAGCGACGTAGGGGGCGCCGGCTCCGCCGAGCACGGCCCCGACGCTGTGGCCGAACGCGACCCCGCTGTGGCGGACTTCCACGGGGAAGAACTCGGGCATGGCTGCGTAAGTGCCTGCCTGGCAGAGGGCGTAGGGCACCATGCCAAGGAGCAGGCCGAAGATCGCCAGTGCCAAGGAGCCGGCGTTCATGAGCATGAACGAGGGGAACGTGAGCGCGATGTAGGCGATGTAGGAGGCGGTCAGCAGTCGCTTGCTGCCGATGCGGCTACCCAGTTGACCGGCCAGGGGGATCAGCAGCGCGGCGGCGGTGACGGCGATAAGGACGATGGTTGCAGCCTCGGCCTTGGTGAAGTCCAGGACCGTGCTGAAGTAGACGGCGACGTAGACGGTGCCGATGTAGGTGCCGATGTTCTGCACGAGGGCGATGAAGAAGACCTTGGTCAGGCGTGAGCGGTGGTTGCGGAACAGTTCAACGATCGGGGCGCGGGTCGTCTGTCCTTTGTTCGCGCTCTGGGTGAACTCCGGGCTGTCCTCAATTTTCAGGCGCATGACCAGGCAGAGGATGCCCAGCGGGATCGCGAGGAGGAACGGGATCCGCCAGCCCCAGGATTCCATTTCCGCTGCGGGCACCAGGGTCGCAGCCAGTGCAGCAATTCCTGCCGCGCCGGCCTTGCCCAGCACGCCGACGCTGGGAATGAAGGAGATGTAGAGGTTCCGGCGCTCCACAGGGGACCATTCGCGGATGTAGGTCGCGGCACCGCCGATTTCACCACCGGCGGAGAGGCCCTGCAGCATCCGCAGCAAGCCCAGCAGGATGGGCGCCCAGATGCCGATCTGCGCATATGTGGGCAGCAGCGAGGTAAGGCCCGCAGCGCCGCTCATCAGGATGACCGAGCCGATGAGGCTGGCGCGCCGGCCGTAGCGGTCACCGATGCGCCCGAAGAAAATCGCCCCCAGAGGACGGACCAGGAACGCCGTACCGAAAACCAGGAAAGTGTTCAGCAGCCCCGCCACCGGATCACCGGCGGGGAAAAACACCACAGCTATCGTCGCGGCGACATAGCCGAAAACACTGAAGTCGTAGTACTCGATAAAAGTACCGAACGCGGCAACACCGGTAGCCTTCTTCGCCTTTTTCAGATGGACGGCATCCGCCAACGGGGGAACGGTCTGACTAACTTGGGGCATCCTTGCTCCTAATAAAAAGTGGGACAGTGTCCTAGAATATAAGTTAAGTGTGATGTGCACCATGGTCTCTGTCAAGTGGGGCGTTGCGGTAAAGGTATGTCCTGGTCCTCATGGCTTGTGGTGTGCGGACGGTAGCGTGGTGAAAGCAGTCCGGGCCTTTAACCGGAATATCAAGAGAGTGGTGGAACAGTAGTGAGCGAGAGCGCAGTAGCAGGGAACGAGCGCATTGTTGATGTCCTGCACGCCCTGGTGACCCGCGCAGAGGCGACCGGCGTACGGGAACTCGCTCATGCCCTGGGCGCCAGCCGCAGCACGGTAAACCGCATCCTGCTGGGTCTGGAAGAACACGGGCTGGCCGCCGTCACCGGCAACGGGAACTATCAGGTCGGACCGCGGCTACGTGTTCTGGGTGCTGCGCTTCACGCACGCCACCCGCTGCTGCGCGACGCTGAGGCCATCATCGAACACCTGGGCGAACAATCGGATGCCACGGTCCTCATCGCAGTTCACGACGCACCCCGACCCGGTGTCGTCGTCGTCGCCTGCCGGCGCCGGCCTGGGCCCATCAAGTATCTCCTCGAACCCGGGACGGTTTTGCCCCTGCACGCTGGAGCGACAGGCCGTGCAATCTTGGGCCGGCTTGGAATCGATGCCCTGGGCGACCGCCCACTCGAGGCCGCGACCCCCGACACCGTCATTGATCGCGCGGAGCTGGAGAAGCTGCTCCAAGAGGATAGAAAGGCCGGATATACGATCAGCGTGGGACAGCAGTTCCCACTGGCTGCCGGCGTCGCCGCATCCTTTTACTGCGGGGGACTGACCGGGTCTGTTTCGATCACGCGTCCGCGCTTCCTCACCAGCGATGAAGACCTGGTCCGCTTCGGACCGATGGTCCAGGACGCGGCGCATGCAATAGAAGCCAAATGCGCATTACCCCCGTCGCCGGAGGATCCGGACCCCATCGGGAACCCTGCCGGCTCCACCGCCTTGGTGCGCATCATCAAGCTCGTGACGGCACTGGTCGCCGAACCGTCCGGGATCACCATGGGAGCCGCACTGGCGCGCCGTATCGGGGCCAACATAGCCACCACTAACCGCCTGGTCTCCACCGCGGTCGTCACTGGCTTGGCTTTGGCCCAAGCGGACACCCTGCATCCTGGTCCGCGCCTGTTCCACTGGGCCGCCCGTCTAGGTCCCACAGCCGATATCCCCTCTGCGGCACAACCGATCCTCCGTGACCTTGCCCAAGAATCCGGTGAGACCATCGGGCTGATCCAATTTCACACCGACACCAAACACGCTGTGATGACGACGGTGATAGACGGTGTCCGGCCGCTGCACTACGGGCTTGCATCAGGCGTTGCCATTCCCCTCTACGCCGGCGCCGGCGGCAAAGCCATCCTCGCCCACTGCCCGCCGGGCGAACTGGACAAACTCGCGCTGGAACCCCTCACAGAACGCACCCAAACAAACCGTGACGCCCTTTCGAACGACCTCCAGTCCATCCGAGAGCGCGGGTGGGCGACCGGCAACGGTGAGCGCATCCCGGACGCCTTCGGCGTCAGTGCCCCCTACTTCATCAACGGCGCTATTGCTGGCTCCATCACAGCGACAGTGTCAAGGCTACGACTGCCCGATCTGGACGTCGAAGCTCTCGCACACATGGTCCAGCGGGCTGCCCAGCGGCTCACGCTGCTTCTCTCCGTACCTTAATCCATGCCCTATGGCCCCAAGAGGTCATTACTGCCGCGACTTACGCACTGCCCGCCGGCCTGACCGTCCAACAGCTCGCAATGACCTGGGCCCAGTTCCTCACAATGGCCGAGTCCCTCCGAATTTTTTTCAAAGGCCGATAACCGTGATTCGGTCAAGGTAAGGGAGGCTTCTCGGCCTGCGGCATCCGCCAATGGATTGAATTTTTCCTCGACACCCTCATAGGCCAACTCACCCTGGAACAAAACGTAGGACGGACCATCGCCGGGGTCTACACCAGAGTCTCCGTCAGACTCTTGGTCTCGCAGCCGGCATCTGGCATTACAGGCGCATCAATGCGCCCCGCCTTGTGTGGGCACTGCCCCGTGAGCGGTGCAATGCGGGAACGCGACGGCAGGAAAGCGCACGACGGCGGGAGGTCCTTGGGTTCTAGCCGTCGTGCGCTTCGGGTTTGAAGCCTTCCGCCCTAAGCCTTTGCAGCGGCGCGCGGTAGGCTCTGCAGGGACGGGTGCGCCGTTCCTGTGACTGGCTGCAGGGCGGTCACCGTGGCGTAGCCTGCCGCCAACAAGGCAGCGTCGCTGTCCGGATCAGGCTTCTCGGCCGTGTCGGCGATGGCAAGCCGCACGTGCTGCTGCCCCCGTTCGGCCAGGGTGGTCTGCACGATGCCGAACCGGGTCAACGTCGCCGTCCGGTACTCGGGCAAGTCAGGCCCGGCATTGTTCGGGACATTCAGGTTCAGCACGGATCCAGGCTCCTGCTCCAGAAGGAACGGCAGTAGCCCGGTGGCCAGCTGCGCGGCGGTGTCCCAGTGGATCGTGTCCGGGTTCAGGCCGGTGTCCAGGGAGACCGCCATCCCGCGGCGGTCGTTGACGCCCGCTGTCAAGGCCGCGCCTACCGTGCCGGAATGCAGGATCGCCCGGCCCACGTTCGCCCCGCGGTTCACCCCGGACAGGACCACGTCCGGCGGGGCGCCAAAGGCGCCGTGGGTGGCGATCATCGTGATGAACGCCGGGGCGCCATGGACGGCGAAGGCCTTCACCCCGTCCAACTCCTCCAACTCGCGCTCTTCAAAAGAAATCTTGCCGTCCTCTTCCATGGCGGTGATCGACGCGCTGCTGCCGCTGGCTTCCGATGCGGGGGCCGCCACCACAACATCCAGCCCCGCCCGGACAGCCGCGGCGGCCAATGCATGCAGGCCGGGGGAGGCGATACCGTCATCGTTGGTAATGAGGACGCGTATGGGCTGGTTCATGATGTTCTGACCTTTCGCGCCAGCTCGTCCGGACTCACCTGCTTCGCCGGTTCCGCTGCGCCGGTGTCCAGCGGAACAATCTTGACGAGCCTGGCGACTTCGTGGATGACCGACGCCTCACCCGAGCCCAGCCCATGGCGTGTGACGTTGTGGGCGCCGGCTGCCGTGCCCAGGACAACGGCATCGTGGAGCGTGCCGCCGTCGGCGAGAACCGCGGCCACCCCGGCGGTTAGGGAATCACCGGCGCCACTGGTTTCCACCGTTTCGAACCGCGGGACGTGGATTTCGCTGATTTGCCCGTCACTGAGGAACAGGGATGGATCATGCGCCCGGGTAATGATGACAGCCTGCGCACCCTCCTTATTGAGAGTGTGCATGGCCTCAACAAGGAGGTTTGTCTCGGACGCATCGGCCCGGCCGCTGCTCACCACTTCCTCGTCGGACATCTTGACCACCGAGGGTTTGCCCTCCAGGATGCCGTTCAGCCGCTCGCCGGCCAAGTCCGCGACGACAATGCATCCGGCGGTGCGCAGGTCGGCAGTCAGCCTCCGGTACATGTCCGGTGGCACCGAATCCTCCCGCCCGGTGCCGCTGAGGATCACCGTCCCGGCCTTCATCCCCGCCTGCAGCGTCAGTCCGTACAGTTCGTCCAGTTCATGGCGTGTGAGCCGGTGGCCGGGCGACTCCGCCACCACCTCGCGTTCGCCGCCACGGCGGTCGTGCACATAGGCGCCGCTGCTGCCTTCGCCGGACACCGGCAACAGCTTTACACCTTCGTCATCAATCAGGTGCTGCAGGACGCCTCCGGTTTCACCGGAAAACACGGCGCACATCGTCACGTCGGCTCCGAGCACCTTCAACATGCGGGCCTGCCAGACGCCCTGACCCCCGGCGTGGAGGTGGATGTCTGCGCTGCCTTCCACGTCCTCAACTGTGACGGTTAGGACGGGTGACGGGGCAAAAATCACTACGGAACCCATGCTTCCTCCGCCCCTTTCGGCCTGACAACTCGAATCGTGACCACGGTTTCCTCTTCCCGTCGGAATCCTCCGACCGTCATTTCGGACAGATCACCCCAATATACTAAGCGCACTTAGCATCAAGGTGAAGCGGAATGCTCGACGGCGGCCCTACCGCGTCCAGCGCCGCCTGGATGCCGCCGCCCACCGGTTGATTCTGGTAATGCGCCTCCGTCGACAATGGAGGCTTCTTCCTTGACTTCTTCCAGGACCGCGCGCGCGGCTGCCGCGTCGTGGAGGTCCAGCAGGTACTTCTCCTGCTCCTCGATCCTGCGGCGGTAGAAGTCATGGGCGGCTTGTTTCGTGATCGCCAGCGCTTCGCCGATCTGGGCCCACGTTGCGCCTGCCTCACGTGCCGATTTGATGACGTGCCAGCGCCTGGCCGTGAGCAGCTCGACGGCCTTCGCGTTCGCGCGCAGCGCCTCGAGCGCTGCGACTTCCCTTACCCCCGTAAGGAACTGTGCTGCGGCCTCCCGCGCCTGGTCGCTGCCGGTGGCAGACACTTCGCGCCAGGTCTCGCCGCTGTTGAAGTCTTCCCACACTTTGAGCAACTCGTGGACATCACCGCTGCTGAGCGCTTGCTCGACCGACCCTGCATCTCCATCCATGAAGTCAAGCTAGCTTGACGACTCCCGCAGGTCAAGTGAAGCTTGGATCAGCCAGATCCACCCGGGCCCACCGGCATCCACCTGCAGAGTGGCCTGGCTGCTTGAACGCACAGACCTGCAAGTAGATGAGGATTCTGAGGAGTGTATCAGTGGTGTCAGGATGGGTTTTAGGGGACTTTTTGAGCAATTTCCGGAAGGGTTCAGGGCCGGTGGTAGGCCATGAGCAGTTCGGCCATGACCCGGGCGCGGACAGCAGCGCGGGAGTCGCCCTCGGCCGCGGCGACGATGGCTCCCTTGATCAGGATGTGAATGGACCAGGCGAAATCGTGCGGGTCGTTCAGGCCAGCAGATTCTGCGAGTTCCGCGATCTGCTGCCGCGTCCTATCCAGGTACTGGATGCTCGCTTTCCCGAGGGGGTGGTCGGGGCCCATCTCCATCATCACGTGTAGGAAAGAACTTACCTGGACAGCGCCCTGGCGGAACCAGTCGTCGAAGACGTCAAAGATGGTCAGCATGGCAGCCTCGTCGCTGGTCCCGCGCCGGGCAATTGCGTTCTGGATCGCGGCAGTGCGTTCCAGGTACCACTGCTCGAGGAAGGCAAGGACGACGTCGTCCTTGGAGCGGAAGTGCCTGTAGAAGGTTGCCTTGGCCACACCCGAAGCACGGATCAGTTCGTCCACTCCGACGTCGCGAATCCCGCGCCGGGCGAACAGTTCGTAGGCGACGGCAACGATCTTCTCCCGGGGCTTGTCCGTTGCAGGGCGCCCTGGCTGTTCGGCCCTGATCTCTGGTGTCTGCACACACGGATAATACACAATACGGCTGGACCGAGACAGACCGTTCTGTCCCAAGGCTGCCGGGCTGTACCATTCTGCTCCCTTTGGGGACGCCGACAATGCCCGTCTCGGCGTTAGTGCTTACGCCGATCAGGGCGTCCTCTTCGCTGGCAGTGCGAAGGCTCCGGGGAATGCCTGCAGGAAGATCACTTAGTGACTTCCAGCTCGGCGTTCCACTTGTCGAGATCGGCATCCTCCCACGAGCCGTAGGTAGGATTCGGCAGGATGAACCAGTCGTCGCCGAAGTGCTTGGCGTCTTCTTCGACGAGCTGCCGCTGCTGGTCCAGATCCGCATCCGCATAGTCGCCAGCGAAGTCATGTAGGGTATCGCCCAGTTGCATGATGACCTCGTGCTTCTCCTGGATCTTGGTGCGCCGCTCCTCCTTCGACGGGCCCAGCAACCTCACGTGGTCCTTTGATACTTGGGGGAAGTCCAGCTCCTTGAGTGAGGCGATGGTGGCGTCGAGGTTCTCCTCGGTCCGGTCGGAGAGGTAGTAGATCGAGACGCCCATCTCATCGGCAATCTTGAAGAACTCGGCGGCGCCCGGGATCGCGGACGGCGAGCCCTCGAGCTCCCACTGGCCCCAAGTATCCCAGACGCTGTAGTCGTGGCAGGCGGTCATGTCGCGGGCCAACAGCTCGGTGTTGTCGATCGCGGTCTCGTCCAGATCGGTGATAATCGCGAGGTCCTTGGACTTGGCCTGCCTGACTCTCTCCCCGAGGCGCTCGCCAGCGATCCGGTAAGTCTGGGACTGCAGCGCCTGTGCCTCGGCGCTTTGCTGCTGCCAGCGCAGACCCATCGCGTGTTCCTGTACCGCACAATTCCCGGAGTTGGGGCTCTTCTCCGCACGCACAGCGCCCTGGTCGATGGCGGCGCAGCCGGCGGCAGCCAGCAGGGACACGACGGCGATACTCGCGGAGGCAATGCTCATGGGTCTCTTCAAGGTGAATCTCCTCGTTCAGCAAGATGGACTTGGTCGGCTAAAGCCTGTATTGACGTTTTCTGGCCCTTCACAATTGAGCATGGTTAGGCGTGGTCCGCCGTGCCCGAAAAACTCGGGTGGCGACGGGCCGGTTCTGGTGCGCCGGCTTCTCGTGCATTGTGATCAACGTCATATGGAGGACAGTAGCTAAGGTTGAACAAGCGTTCAAGACCCTGCGTTGGCTCCCGCGGCACGCCCGGCTGTTCCGATCCCTCCACGAGGCTGCCTGTATTTCCTGTGACGCTGCATGAGGCGGGGACTGGAAAGATATTCAAATTCGCTGTTGGATAGCTGCAGGTACAGCAATGGGGGCAACGAATGGCACGAGTAATTTTCCATGATCCGTTTGTGGACAAGGAGCCTATTTCCATCGAGCCGTCCGAGGGCTCGTCTCCAGCTCCCCTTCCTCGGCCTGCGCCTGCAGACCCCGCCGACTCAAAGCCGCGGACATTGCCTCCTCACGGCCATGAACGTGAGGTGCAGCAGCTCATCTACGACCTTGCGGTTCTTGCCGCTAAACAGGATCCGCCCGCGTCATAACGAAGGCAGATGGGCGTCCAGATCGCCCCGATGCTCATCGAGCGTGACCCGGGGACCGGAAGCAACATGGCAATTAAGCTGGTGCTATCTGAACGATCAACGTGCGGATAAAGGAGTGACTGACATGCCTAAGACCGGCAAGAACGATCACGCCCGCAAGGATGAGCTTCCCTCGACCCTGCAGCGTTCAGAGCAGAAAGCCCAGGACACTTTCGCCAAAACCTATGATTCCGCCCTCGAGTCCTACGACAACGACGAGAGCCGGGCTGCCCGTGCAGCCTACGCCTCGCTGAAGCACAGTTACGAGAAGGTGGGCGACCACTGGGAGCCGAAGGAGGAGCGCGGACCCTCAGACAAACGCGCGGAGGAGGGACTCGATTCGTCTCAACCCACGGCCGGTGGCGTGGATGCCAACGCGTCGAAGGAGCATCTCTACAAGCGTGCGCAGGAACTGAACATCGACGGCCGTTCGAAAATGAACAAGGACGAGCTCGTCACAGCCCTGCAGAAGGCCAATGACGCCGCAACCCGGAAGGCTCGAGGAGACTAGCCAGGGAAGCTGTCACCCCACCCTGTTCGTTACCCTCACAGTCCGGGGCGCCTGGAAGGACAGGAGCCGGATCCATTCGGGTTCATGGTCCAGCAGCCGGATTCCCGGCAGCGCGGCGGCAGTTTCCTGGACGGTGACGGACGCCTCGAGTTCTGCCAGCTTGGCGCCGAGGCACCGGTGGATGCCGGACCCGAAAACCAGGCCGAAGGGGGACGGCGCGTCCCGGACCGGTGTGCCGGGCAGGGAGGGCTCGGCCGGTGCCGTGATCTGGTTCGCGGTCAGTTCGAGGAGGATCTCGGTGCCGGCGGGAACCAGGTCCTCGCCAAGCAGGGTGTCCTGCGTGGCCACGCGGCGCCACGTCGGGACCGACGATTCGGTGGTAAGCACATGCCTGACAACGGACCTGGAGCCCTCCTCGGAGGCCGCGTCCTTCCACCCCAGGGGCGCGGATCCCTCCAGGAGCCGGAACAGGGTGGTGCTGATCAGCTGGGTGGTTGTTTCCTGGCCGGCGATCAGCAGGAAGTAGCCGAGCGAACACATTTCAGGCCTGGACAGGCCGTGTTCGGACAGCGACTTGAACAGGTTGCGTCCGGGAGCGGCCACGGACTCGGCGACGAGCCGGCGCAGCCAGACGTAGAAATCGGCGGCGCTGCGGGCGAGCTCGAGCTGCCGGTCCTCGCCGGGCCATCCCCAGAACAGTTCCATGGACTCCAGACCCCACTTTTTGAGGGGTGCGAGGTCCCGTACGGGCAGCCCGAGGAGTTCGAGCATGACGACGGCGGGCGGAAACGCCGCCACCGCCTGCACCAGGTCCACCTGGCCGGACCGCTCCAGCTGCCCGGCAGAGTTCCCCGCCGCTTCCCGCACCAGTTCCCGGATACGCGGCTCCATAGCCGCGACCTTCGCCGGCGTGAAATAGCCCGCCACGACCTTCCGGATCCCCGCATGCGTGTCGGTGTCGTTGCTGGCCAGGACCGGAGGCAACGCGAAGCCCACGCGCTGCAGCACCCGCAGGGCGGGACCCGCAAGCGGCGTCACAGCGATCAGGGCATTCGCGGGACTGAAGTCGGAGGGCCGGTGCAGGGCTTCCCGAACTACGTCCGGGTCGCGGACCACCAGATACGGGCACCGGGCCTGGCCGGAGCGCTCCGCTGGCTCCGGGCGCGCCGCCGGCTCGGAGCGCTCCGCCGTCTCCGGGCCTTCAGTGAGCGGCTCCGCGGATCCTGCAGGGGACAACGCCGGGCTCATGCGGACAGGCCATTCAGCCACGTGCCCGCTTCGGCACGGAAGGTGGCCGGGGAGAGTGCCGCGGCGTGCTCGGGAATGACGCCGAGCAACGGCACGCCCAGCGATCCGAGCACCTGCCGGTTGCCGATGTGGACAAAGTCCGGATCGGCGGGCCAGCTGCCGAGCACGATCCCCAGGGTCCGAAGGCCCCGGGCTTCCAGCGCCTCAAGGGTCAAATCCGTGTGGTTCAGCGTTCCCAGGCCCGGCCGGGCGACGAGCACGAATGCCGCTGCCAGGAGCGCCCCGAGGTCCGCCAGGCTGCCGCCGTCGGTGTCCAGCTTCACCAGCAGGCCGCCCGCGCCCTCAACCAGGACATGGTCGTGGCATGCGGCAAGGTCGCGGATCTTCTCTGCGTGCGCAGCCACCCGGGGGAGCTGCGTCCCGTCGACGGCGGCAGCCGCCACCGGGGCCAGGGGCTCCCGCAGCACGACGCCGGTTTGTGCAGACACGGCGCCGGCGAGCCGGACAATTTCGGCGGCATCGGAATCACCCACGGCTGCTCCTGACTGGCAGGGCTTGTAGACCGCGACGCTCCGGCCCTGCCTGGTGAGGGCAGCGGCGAGGGCCGCCGTCGTTATTGTCTTGCCGACTCCCGTGTCTGTTCCTGTGACCAGGATGATGTCCGGCAGGTTCATGGCAGTTCCTCCAAAATGCTGCGCAGCACCGCGCAGCTGTCTTCGATTTCCTGGGGTGTCAGGGTGGCGCGTGCGGTCAGCCGCAAACGCGAGACCCCGTCCGGGACGGACGGTGGGCGGAAGCAGCCGATCCGGACGCCGGCCGTGCGGGCGGCGTCGGCCGCTGCCAGGGCAGATTCGGCGGACGGCATGGCGATGGACTGGACGGCGCCCGACGTCGGGAAAACTGCGGCGCCGCGCGCTGCAAGGGCAGGGGCGAGCCCGGCGGCAAGTGCGGCCGCGTTGCTGCGGACGGCCTCCGCCCGCCAGGGTTCGTTCCGGATGATCCGTACCGCGGCGAGGGCTGCCGCTGCGGAGGCGGGCGCGAGGCCGGTATCGAAAATGAAGCTCCGGGCGCGGTTGATGAGGTGTTCGCGCAGCAGGGCGGATCCCAGGACGGCTCCGCCCTGGCTGCCCAGGGCCTTGGACAGCGTCGCGGTGACGATCACGTTCGGATGCCCGGCAAGGGCGGTCCCTGCCACCGAGCCGCGGCCCTGAAAGCTGCCGCTGCCCGTGACGCCGATGCTGTGCGCCTCGTCAACCAGCAGCACCGCGTCATGCTGCTCGGCCAGGCCCAGCAGGTCCGGCAGCGGGGCTGCGTCGCCCAGCACGCTGTACAGGGATTCGACGGCGATGAGCGCCCGGGGCTCCGTCCGGTCAGCCAGCAGGCGGCCGGCCGCCCCGAGGTCGTTGTGCGTGAACGATTCCGTGTGTGAGCGGCTGAGCCGGAACCCGTCGATCATCGAGGCGTGGCACTGTTCATCCGCGACGATCAGCGTCCCCGGTCCGCCCAATGCGGTAATCACGCCGACATTAGCCAGGTAGCCGGAGGAGAACACCAGCGCCGTCTCTATGCCGGCCAGGCGGGCGAGCTCGTGCTCGAGATCCAGGTGCAGCTGCGTGGTCCCGGCCACCAGGCGCGAGGATGTGGCGCCCGCGCCCCACCGCGACGCGGCCGCCGCGGCAGCGTCCGCGAGCCGCGGGTCCGCGGACAGGCCAAGGTAGTCGTTGCTGGCCAGGTCGATGAAGTGTTCGCCGGCAACGCGGGGGAGCGGGCGGCGGACCAGGCCCCGGCGGTCCCGGACTGAAGCCTGCCGATGGAGCCACTGCGTCATCGAGGCGCTCATGCCGCACCGCCCAACCCTGTAAGGATGCACTTCCGCGCCGGGACGCGCTCATGGACTTCGCGCTCATGGACTTCGTGCCCATGTACTTCGGCGACGGCCGCCGTCATGCCTGCGGTGATCTGTTCGATGTCAGCCGCCGTGCTGATGTACGGGGGCATGGTGTAGACGAGATTCCGGAAGGGGCGGACCCAGACGCCGTGCCGGATGGCCGCGGCAGTGACCGCGGTGACGTCGACGGCGTCGTGCAGTTCAATGACTCCGACTGCGCCGAGGGTGCGGACAGCGCGGACGGCCTCGAGTTCCAGAGCGGGGGCCAGCCCGGCCTCCAGGCCGGCGCCGATCCGGGCGACGTCGGTACGCCAGCCGCCGTCGTCGATGATGCCGAGGCTGGCGTTGGCCACCGCACAGGCCAACGGGTTTCCCATGAAGGTGGGGCCGTGGAGGAGCGCCCCCGACGGACCGCCGGACACGGCGGCCGCTATGTCCGCGGTGCAGAGCATCGCGGCGAGCGTCAGGTACCCGCCGGTCAATGCCTTGCCCACGCACATGATGTCCGGGACGACGCCGGCATGGCCGGCCGCAAACAGCTCCCCTGTGCGGCCAAATCCGGTGGCGATCTCGTCGAAGATGAGCAGCAGCTCGTGCCGGTCCGCCACGCGGCGCAGTGCTGTCAGGCATTCGGCCGGGTAGGCGTGCATGCCGCCGGCTCCCTGGAGGAGCGGTTCGACGATGATCGCGGCCAACTCCCCGGAATGCGCGCCCGCGAGGTCCTGCAGCTCCGATGCCCATGCCTGCACCGCCTCGGGTGTGGCGGAAGCAGCGGCAGGGGGACGGGGCGCAAACACGTTGCCGGCCAGCAGTCCCGGAAAGGCGGAGTGCATGCCGTCCACCGGATCGCAGACGCCCATCGCCGCAAAGGTGTCGCCGTGGTACCCGCCGCGAAGGCTCAGGAACCGCTGCCGCGATGGCCTGCCCGATGCGGTCTGGTACTGCACCGCAAGCTTCAGGGCAACTTCCACCGAAACCGAACCCGAGTCGGCCAGGAACACGCGCTCCAGGCGGGACCGGCCCGGCGCCGACGGGGCCATGTCCACCAGGCGCTCGGCGAGTTCCACGGCCGGGGCATGGGTGAGACCGCCGAACATCACGTGGCTGAAGCTGTCCAGCTGCCGCTTCGCGGCGGCGTCCAGTACGGGGTGGCGGTAGCCGTGGATCACCGACCACCACGAGGACATGGCATCCACCACCTCATGCTGCCCGCCGTCGTCCCCGCGGAGCCGCAGCCGCACGCCGTCGGCCCCCTCCACCTCCCACAGCGGAAGGTCCGGGGAAGCCGGCGCGTAGGGATGCCACAACCGTGCGCGGTCCCGCTGGATCAGGCCCGCAGGCGCAGAAACCCGGGTCATCTGGCAACCACCCCGTGGCGGGAGCACTCCGCCGTCCAGCCCAGCGGCGTCACCTGGACTTTCATGCGGCGCCGGCAGGCCGCGCAGTAGCGCGGCGGTTCCATCGCCAGGCGCTCGGCGCAGCGGTGGTGAACGTTCGACGCCGGGCCGTCGCCGCCGTCGGCCGGCTCGCCGCAGAGCCCGCAGAACTGTGCCGGACCGGTGGTTGAGCTTAGCGAGTCCATGCTTACAGAGACTTCTGGAGTTCCTTGATGGGCATGTTCAGCTCGACCAGCAGGTTCAGGTCGGCGGTGGCAGGGCGTCCCAGGGTGGTGAGGTAGTTGCCCACGATGACCGCGTTGATGCCGCCGAGGAGGCCTTCGCGGGTGCCGAGATCGCCGAGTGTCAGTTCCCGCCCGCCTGCATAACGCAGGACTGTGTACGGCATGGCGAGCCGGAACGCGGCGATGGCGCGGAGGGCGTCCTTGCCGTCCATGATGCCCTGGTTTTCGAGGGGGGTTCCGGGCCGCGGGTTCAGGAAGTTCAGCGGAACCTCGTGCGGCTCGAGGGCGGCGAGCTGGGCCGCGAGTTCGGCCCGCTGTTCCAGGGACTCGCCCATGCCGATCAGGGCGCCGCAGCACAGTTCCATGCCCGCGGCCTTGACCATGTTGCAGGTCTCGAGACGCTCCTCGTAGGTGTGGGTGGTCACCACCTCCGGGAAGTAGCTGCGCGCCGTTTCCAGGTTGTGGTTGTAGCGGTGGACGCCCCACTCTGCCAGCTGGTCCACCTGGCGCTGGGTGAGCATCCCCAGCGAGCAGGCGATGTTGATGTCCACTGCCTCGTTGATCCGGTCGATCGCGAACTTGATCTGGTTCATGAGCTTGATGTCCGGGCCGCGGACCGCGGCGACAATGCAGAACTCCGTGGCGCCGGTGGCCGCCGTTTCCTTCGCCGCCTTGACCAGCTCGGGGATGTCCAGCCAGACTCCGCGCACGGGGGAGTCGAAGAGCCCGGACTGGCTGCAGAAGTGGCAGTCCTCGGGACAGCCGCCCGTCTTGATGGAGATGATGCCCTCCACCTCGACGTCCTCGCCGCAGTGGCGGAGCCGGACCTCGTGGGCCAGCTGCAGCGCAGCGGGGATGGCTTCGTCGGGCAGGCGCAGGACGTCCACCAGCTGGTCCTGCGTCAGGCCCCGGCCCTCCTCGAGGACCTGTTGGCGGGCGGTGTCGAGAATTTCGTATCGTGCGGGGAGTGCTGCCTGGATCGTCATTGATGGTCCTTTGCGCTGACTAGCTGCGGATTTGCCTCACAGCCGACGCTAGTTTTTCCATGACGACGGGATTTTGTTGGGTGTCTACAAGGGAGCGGCCCGGGCTTTGGTGACGGCCCTCAGCCAGTCACCAAACGTGCGCCGCCGGGCACGCCTTATGCTGCCAGCCGGTTCGGGCCGCCGAGCCAGTAGAGGGCGACGTCGACATCTCTGGCAGTCCAGATGTGACCGTGCCGCTTCGCGATCGACCGCAGATCTTCCACGAACTCCATGTAGCGCTTGTACCTGCCGGGCGCCGCGGTGAGCGTACGGCCCAAAGACTCCAGCCCGGCGTTGGCGCGCCGGTCATACACGGCCATCCGCAAAGGAGCTGCGGCCAGCAGAAGAGCGGAGGCGTAGGCGTCTCCCTTTTCGAAGCCGGGCAAGGGCGACAGGGCACTCCGGCCGGCAGAAGCCGCTTTAGGTACGGAGAGCGAGAGGTCGTTCACGGCAGACACAGCCCGCTCCGTCACCGCCCGCACTTCCAGATCCTGCATTTTCATCAAGTCCCGGACCCATGGCGTATCCGCACGGAGCCGTTTCCAGAAAAGCAGGGCCCCCATATCGGCCTTGCCGATGCTGGCGGTCGCCTGAATTCGATCAGCGACTTCGGTGAGCACCTCGTCGTATGCCGGCGAGGTTGCCGCCATATAGGCGGTGTGGGCTGCGCGCAGCGTTTCCCAGACCTGCGAGTCGGGCATAGCGCGGGGTGTTTCGTCCTGCTTATCCATGGTTTGAAGCATGCCACCCGTACCGAGACCTCTGGTGAAACTATGGTGAACAGTTCAGTAGGGGCAAAGTGTGAGTACGGCTGGCACTTGTGGAACCGATACTCGTTGAGGGTGTCGGCAGGTGTGGTGTGGTCGGGCAGTCTTTCCGCCGGTTGGCGAAGTCCTTCGCTCCCAAGTGGATCCAGCCGGCGAGCCTGTTGTGACGGCTCGTGATCATGGAGTGATGGTCGCGGTCGGGGCCTGGTCCGGATGCCCACGCATCCACTCCGGGTCGACCGGGTCCATGTCCGGATTCACCTTCAGCAGACGAACCTGATGGCCAACAGGGCCCCAGGCCTTGACGAGCTCGCTGTGCGAGAGAGCGGCATACGCGAGAGGAGCTTTCTCCTTGCTGAGGATCTCGCCTCCGACGAACACCTCCATGGCGCGGCCCAGGAAAATGTAGTCGATGTCCTCCCAATCGCCGGGCAGGTTCTCTCCCCGGGCCACAGGGTCCCTATCGAGCTTGAAGTGCCACAGCGGACCGGACCAGCCGTCCGGGCTCCACCCCATCCTCACCATGTCGTTCCATACGTTACCGTCAGTGAGGACCGTCGTGTTCCGAGGGAGGTTTGCGTCGACGTAGGCGAGCGCCTCCTGGTACGGAATGTTCTGGTTCTCGGTAACAGCACGGGTAGACGCAGCTGCCCATGAGGGAGCGATGACGAAGGCGGACGCAGCGACCAAGGCTGCGACGGCCGCACGGCCGGGCCACTTGATCGCTCCCTGAAATCGAAAGCCTGCGGCGTGCCAGAGCTTCCAGGCGAGGTAGACGACGATCAACGCGAAGAACGGCAGTGGCGTGATGATGTACATCGCGGGGATATAGCCGCCGCGCAGCGCCACGATCAGGTACACCACCGGAACGAGCGCGATGCCACGCGCCTGTCGGAAGAACAGCCCTACTAAACTCAGCAACATCCCCGCGATGACCAAGTACGGGTCGTGCCCCAGCCAATCCTTGAGGGTTTCGTTCGCACCCGAGCCATCCGCGAACATAAAGCCTGCACCGCCGCGCCCGTGAAGCTGCCACACTATGGCCTCCCAGAGCGAGACGTGGCCGGCTCCAGGGAGCAGTTCGTTCTTGATAATCGCGAACAGCACCCATCCGCTTACCAGGAACGCCCCGGTTCCCAGGAACCCAACGAAGGAGAAAGTACGGGTCCGAGCCCACGAGAAGACCCACAGTGCTACCAGGATCGCTGGCAAAGCCACGGCCGCAGTCTCCTTACTCAGGACCGCCATCCCGAACGCAGCTCCCGCCGCGACATGGTGGTGGAGCTTGGGCTTACCCGTGACCAGCATGAAGCAGGCCAGCAGCCACACCATGGAGATGTTGTCCAGAAATATCTGTCGACCGTAGTGGATTGTTATGGGAGAAAGTGCCCAAACCAGCGGAGCCAGGAGGGCAACGGGCTTGGGCAGACCGAGGTTGCGCGAGATCTTGTAGATCAGCGCAGCTGAGACGACCGCGATCAGGGTCATCATGCCGCGTCCTGCCGTCTGGACGGGGACGTGATCGCCGCCACCCCAGACCCACTGGAGGGGCTGGAGCAGCACGGCCATCTGGATCCAGCCGACTGGCGGGTGGTCGTACCAGTACGTGTAGTGCGCCACGTCTCCGTGGTTGGCGACTGACCATGCCTGCGCGAAGTACGTCCCCTCGTCGTCGTTGCCGAACTCCGGGTATCCCTTGAGATTGACGCCGTAGAGGATCGCCACGAGCGTGAGGACCAGGGTCAGCGGGATCATGCTCAGCAGCAGGAAGCCGAAGCCCTGCAGAGCAGCGTGCGGCCTACCCGAAGGACGCGCCACCACCACGGGGATGGTGGGAGTGGTGTCCTGGGTCGCGGTCACGCCTTAACCTCCTGCGTCAGAGCGTTGATGGTGCTGGTGGCGGAGACGGCCAGGTGTGTCCCGGTGTGGGGAGTCTTGTCCCAGCTGAAGTTCCGACGCCGGAATTTGACCGCGGCGGCTACGGCGGAGTAAAGGAGCATGGCCTGGTAGAACGGAGTCGAGACCACCAGGAGCACGTAGTCGCGTAGTCCGATCTTGAAGTTCATGTCACGCCCGAACTCGCGCAACACCAGGATCTCGAAGACCACAGTCAGCAGCAGGGGGATGAGCGGCACGTAGGTGATCATTACGATGCCCGCAGGGAGCGAGAGCGCGACCGCCGTCACGAACGCGATGGGCAGGAGCACTCCGGCGAGCGCCATGGCGTGCTGCTGGACCAGTGTCCACCAGCCGCCCAGGCGACGCTGCCAGGTGGGGAGCTTCTTCCACTCGCCCTTGGCCAGTACCTGCATGAAGCCGAGACTCCATCGGGTCCGCTGTTTGACGAACGCCTTGACGGTCGTCGGCGCCTCTTCGAGCGTTGTGAGCTCCGGGTGGTAGACGCAAACGATGTGCTTACCCATGGCCGAGAGCCGCACGCCGATCTCGCAGTCTTCAGCGAGACAGTCGCCGTCCCAGCCGCCCACCTGCTCAAGGAGGTGACGCCACACAAAGACTGTGTTCCCACCCAGCGGGATGAACCCGGAGTTAGCGTGCCCGTGCAGGCGCGACCGGAACCAGATGCGGTACTCCAGACAGTTGCGCAGCGTGAACCAGCGACTCCGGTAGTTGACCAGGTGCACCGCGCCCTGAACGACGTCTGCGCCAGTGAGATGGAAAGTGGCATCGATGTGAGTGAGCAGTCCGGGAGCGGTCAGGGACTCAGCATCGATGATCCCGACGATGTCCCCGGTGCAGAGCCGGAGCGCCGAGTTTAGCTGACGGGGCTTGTTTTTGACTGGGTCGGCATTGACCGACACCTTGATGCGTTGCGGGTATAGAGCAGCGAGCATCCGGGCGCGATCGACCGTGTCCACGTCGTCGTCGCCCACGGAGATCACGATCTCGACTCGACAGTGAGTCTGGTCCAGCAGCCGCTGAATAGTAGCAACCATGACCTCATACGGTTCGTCTCGGCAGGGAACGATGACCGAGAAGGAATGCCGACTGAGTACGCCGTCGGTTGGGAAGTTGGTTGACTCGTAGTTCTCGGGAGTCCGCCATGCGTGGAGCATCCACCACAGTGTTCCTACGCAGACTGCGAACAGCAGGACAGTGCCGAGCAGCAGAAAGAAGATCAGCACGCTCATGCCTAGACCTCCTTCATACGGTTGTCGGGTGCGCGGTGGCGGGCGACCCGCTCGACCAGCTTGGGACTGTAGACCACCCTGCTCACGAAGAGGAACCGGGCGACGAATGCGCTGGCCAGCGTGACCGCGTGGGCAAGCAGTGCCCAGACGTGCATCGTCTCGACCAGGAGGATCAGGAACGGCATCCGGACCAGCACCTCGGCGTTGTTGAACAGCAGGTGCTGAGTCAGGCGGTCCCACCAGGAGTTGACCCCGTCCCGCATGTCGCGGAATACGAACCGCTCCTGAAGCACGAAGTTGTGCACGATCGAGATCTCGGCGGCGATGACCGCGGCGACCACGTAGTTGATGTCGAATAGGCCGTGGACGAGCAGTGCCGTGACGAGCAGGTTGAGCACGGTCCCGAGCGCTCCCACCGCGGCGAACCGGGTCATTCGGCCCATCCGGAGGAGCGGCGTCTGGTAGACAAGCTGAACTCCGTTGCGGTCAAGCTGGATCTTGAAGCCGCGGGGACGCTGCCGCTTCATGTCGCGGACCGTACGAAGCGGAAGAATCTGGTCATGGTGTCGGTCCAGACGGGCCGCAGGGATGACACAACGTTCTCTTGGGAGCATCGCTGCCCGCCTTGACATCCGTCATGGTAGCTCCCGGTGAGTATTCGCAGTCATGTCTCCAGGCAGGCGTGCTGCGATGGCGCTGAGGTCATAATCGTGTGCTTCGACGCCGGCACTCTCAGAGGTGTCAGCTCGGAGTACCGTCTGCCCTTTGGGGACACGGTTCATGGCCATCAGCCCCTGACTCTTGGTGTGAAGAGGTCATCTGCCCGAGCTAGCGGTGGTGACCGCTGCCGCTTCAGGACTTCGTGTTTCAGCGCCGGTTGCCGACGGTGGAGCCAGCCTAGGTTGGCATTAGCCGACCGGACACAGTAGTGAGTACCTGTTTTAGGCAGGGGGCTACTTGGATCACTCGCTTCGCGCGACGGTTGTTCGCGCGCTTCGGTTTCCTAGGGCCCGGTTTCCGGGGCTGTACACGACTGTTGGCTGGGTATCGTCACCGCCACCCAGAGTGCAGCCGACCTCGCTGGGTGAGCCTGACAGGGGCGCGTGTTCACTTCGGCGACGCATTGCCTTCCCGTGCGTGTGGCCTGCGGCGGCTAGCTTCGGCCCTATCACCAACCCAACAAGATGTGACGGAGCATGCCATGCCAATTCCTACACCTGCCCGAATCCTGGGTGCCGCTGCTGCACTTTCTCTCCTGCCCTCCTTCACTTTCGCCGGCGGTGCCGTTGCCGACGATCAGGGCCGCCAGCCTCATCCGGACTCTTTCTCCTTCGGCGTGATCGGCGATGTACCGTACGGTTCCGAGCAGGTTGAGCGCTTTCCGCAGATGGTCACGGAACTGAACACCCAGGACGAGCTGCGCTTCGTGGCACACCTGGGCGACATCAAGGCAGGATCGGCCGAGTGCAGCAACGAATACTTCGCCGCCATCAAGGCCCAGTTTGACCGCTTCGAGGCGCCGCTGGTTTACACCCCGGGCGACAACGAATGGGTTGACTGCCACCGCGTCAACAACGGTTCCTACAACCCCTTGGAGCGCCTGGATGAACTGCGCGAGCTGTTCTTTGCCGAGCCTGGCAAAACACTCGGCGGAAACATGCCCGTGAAGTCGGCTGATCAGGCGGGGCTGCCTGAGAACGTCACCTTCGCAGAGCAGCGTGTGGCCTTCTCCGTCGTCAATGTCCAGGGGTCGAACAATTCGCAGCTGCCGTGGACCGGGCTTGGACTTGACGAACCCACTACCGAGCAGCTGGCGGAAGTCCGGTCCCGGACGGCGGCGGACGTCGCGCAGCTGAAGCAGACGTTTGCCGACGCCCGGCGGACCAACGCCCGTGCCGTCGTCGTGATGACCCAGGCCGACATGTTCGATCCCTACATGCTCTCCCAGGGAGTAATGGAAAACCCCGAGCTGGTCAGCGGCTTCCGGCCGATCGTCGAAGCCATCGCGCAAGGTTCCCGGCAGTTCGGCGGGCAGGTGTACCTCTTCAACGGTGACTCCCACATCTACAACGACGACTCGCCCCTGGCTGCGGGATCGCCATGGCTTGAGGTCTACGGCCAGGAAACCGTAGGCAACCTGCGCCGCGTGACGGTGGAAGGCGCGGCCACGTCCAACGAATGGCTGCGGGTCACCGTTGCTCCCAACGCGTCAAACGGAGAGGCGCTCAGCTGGGAGCGTGTGCCGTACAGCTCCTGAACGGAGCCGCCCTACAGCGGCAATGAAACGGGCATTAACTTAGGGAGTGCCGGGCATGGGCCTTCGACGAGTGGTGATGGCACACCACCAACTCGGGTGGGCAGGTCGGCGCTCCGGAGCTCTCCTCCAAGGTTTTCAGAACCCCGGCGGCGCATTATGGACTCTGTTCGACGCA
Source organism: Arthrobacter sp. GQ119 (assembly GCF_059759125.1). Taxonomy (NCBI): domain Bacteria; kingdom Bacillati; phylum Actinomycetota; class Actinomycetes; order Micrococcales; family Micrococcaceae; genus Arthrobacter; species Arthrobacter sp. GQ119. The sequence goes on from NZ_JCAXEA010000002.1 coordinate 88,254, forward strand.
CAGATAGTCGTGCAGGCTTGGAGGAAGTCATGGCCGCCCGGACACCTTGATCCCACAGCCACATACTTGCCGCGGAGGGCGTATTTCCCGGCACGTCCGCCATGTGTGTGCCCATGCCGGCTTGGGATTCAGGGGCCGGGGCGCTCTACATCCCAGCGTATACAGCCGGCCGTCCGGCGGGGATGTGACGATGGATTTGCCTGACGACGCCGACGGTACGGCTGGGACACTGCTCGAACCATCACCGACTATCCACACAATGACGGCTGAACTATGAAAAATGGATCAAACCCGACTATTCGTGATGTTGCCGTCCAGGCCAGGGTCTCGCTGACCACGGTGTCCTACGTGCTGTCCGGACGGCACGGCGGTACTACCAGGATTAGCCAGGCCACCCAGGACCGGGTGATCGCTGCCGACGCCGAGCTCGGGTACGTGCCGAACCAGGCGGCCCGGGGCATGCGCTTGGGCCGGACAGACCGCGTCGCCATTGCCATCGGCGACCTGGAGTGGCCGCCGGACCGCGCCCTGGCCGCGGCGGCCGCGGCCATCCTTCCGAAGCACGGCTACCAGGCAGTCATCATTCTGGGCAGCGCATGGCGGCAGTTCATGCTGTCCGGCGGTGCAGACGGAATCATTGTGGGTGCCCTGCCGCCCCACGAGGCGGACGACAAAACTGTCAGCGAACTCGCCAGGCGCGGAGTCGCACAGGTGATCATTTCAGCGGTCATGCAGCCCGCCGGCTTTGACGTACTGGTCCCCGGCGTCGCTGATCCTGCAGCGGCCGGCGCGGGGGCAGAGTCGATTTCTGAGCTGGCCGTGGACATGCTCGCGGACCGGCTGGTCGGAAATGCACCCGCCCACGGTGTGCGTGGCCGCGCCGAGGCGGCTGACGATGCGAGGTGCCTCCCTCGACGCTTACCGCGAGGCTCCTTCCGGTGCGGGTGCCTTCTCACGGATTGCCCGCACGTGAGCCCTGCCCGCACCCAGGGCGTGTCTCTCTAATGCAGTAAGGAGGCATGCCTGGCGCGCGCCGGGACGTGCACGAAGCTCAGCTGGAGAGTTCGTTGGTGTCGAACAGGCCGCTGATGAGATCGCCCAAATGCGACCAGTGTTCGCCGGACATGGCGGCAGCCGCGCGGGCGTCGCCCCGTTCGCATGCTCTGAGCAACTCTTCGTGATGGTTGATGGTTTCCTCGCCGCCAAGGAGCCCTGAGAATTTTCGGTAGAGAATGCGGTGCAGTTGCGGATGCAGCTGTTCGATGATGCGTGCAACGACGGGGTTGCCCGCCGCTTCGATGATGACCTGGTGGAACGCATCGTCAGCGGCAAGCGCTTTTGGGACATTCTGTCTTTGAACCGCTGCCGCAAAATTCTTGTTCGCCCGACGCATGGAATCGAAGTCTGTCGCGGTCAGCTTTGGAACCGCAGCTTCAACGGCGAGCGAATCAAGGGCTTTGAGAACGGCGAGGTTGGCCGCCACGTCGGCCTGGTTCAGGGTAGAGACTCTGGTATATACCCCGGGCTTGGATTCGACGAGCCCTGTTTCGGCCAGACGGGTAAGTGCCTCCCGGACCGGCGTCCTGCTGAGGCCGAGCATTTCCGCCAGGTCGGCATCCTTGATCTTTTCGCCGGGAACAAGATCGCCGCGCACAATGGCCTCGCGCAGACGCTCGTACGCGGCATCACTCATTTTTGGGCGGTCTACTGCGCTTTGTCGGACGAGCGGCATATTGGATACTGTACTCCGCCTCCCGCGCAGGCCAGCACCCGGCGCACAACCGCATCGGCCAGGATCTGTGCCGGGTCTACCAAGGGGAGCCCTATGTCGTCAGGGGCAAGTCCCAGCGGAATCTCGGTACATCCTCCGATAATGACTTGGGCGCCGGCACTGATCAGGGACTCGGCGGCGGCGATCAATGGCAGCCTCACTGACTGCGCGCTCCACCCTGCTTTGATTCCGCGAATGGATGCCATGACCTGTTGCTCTTGGACATCGTCCTCGGGTGACAACACGCTGATGCCCTTACTTTCCAGCCATGCCTGATACAGCCCCGCCTTCTGAGTTCCTGTAGTAGACAGCAGGCCTACCTGCCGCACCGCAGGGACGAGTGCTTGAATATGGTTCGCCGTCTCCTCGATCATGTGAATGATCGGAATGCTCACCTTGGCCTGGACTGCCCCAAGGAACGCATGGGCTGTGTTGCAGGGCACCGCGAGCATGCCCGCACCTGATGCCTCGAGCAGCCTGGCACCTGCGATGAGGGCCGGCGTCGGATCTGCCCCCTGCAGGAGCAGGGCTTCGGTCCTGTCCGGAATCGTTGGATCAGCCCAGATAAGGACCCGGAGATGCTCCTGGTCAGTGCTCGCCGGAGTTGCCTGGACCAGTTTCAGATAGAAGTCCGCGGTGGCCACCGGGCCCATTCCCCCCAGGATGCCGACGACGTGCCGTCGTCGGTGAGAATCCGCTGACGCAACCCGCCCAAAAAGGGGTGCCGGGCGGATACGGTCGCTGGAAGTTGCCTGCGCCGGCCCTTTGATCTGGATGCCCATGATGATCTTTTCGCCGAAGTGGAAGTATTGAATCCAATATATTGCATGTTGCATCTCGAGGGAAGGGGCCTTGGAGCCCCTGCTCGACCGAGGCCGGCCAATGCAGGCAAAAAAGCCTCCGGACAGTGACTGTCCGGAGGCCCGTAGCGGCGGTGTGGAGAACTTAACGCGAGGATGCTTTGTCTTCCTGGTCCGACAGGATCTCTTTCAGGTGGCGCCGCAGGCTCAATGCAACTCTGTGGGCAGCTTGCAGGTCCTCGGGGGAGAGGGCATCGACGAAGAGTCTTCGGACCAGGCGCAGGTGGGGTGCTGATGAGCTGCGGAACGTCCGGGCGCCGTCGTCCGTGAGCTCGATCTCTGAACCGCGGCTGTCTTTGCCCGATCGGTGCCGCCGCAGGAGCCCCCGGTTCTCCATGCGCCCAAGGTGGTGGGACAAGCGGCTTCGTTCCCAGCCGACCGTCTCAGCAAGCGCCGACGATCGCATCCGGTGCCCGTCGGCCTCATGCAAAGCCAGGAGCACCGCGTAATCGCCGGGTGAAACCTGCGACGTGGCCTGCAGTCCGGCCGCCAATGCTTGCCGCAGCGCCTCAGCGGTCTCCACGTAGTCACGCCACACGGCCAGCTCAATCGGATCGGGACTTTGCCTGTCACTCTTTTTGGTTTGATTCATCGCACACGGCCTTTCGCTTGACGTGGCAACAATACCGGGTTCATGATTGACACGTCAATTATCTGATTGACATGTCAAGTAGAGGAGAAACCCCATGAGCGAAGTGATCTTCGGCCTGGACACATTCGGTGATGTCCCCCTCGACGATGCAGGGGTACCGGTCACGCATGCCCGCGCCATCAGGCAGTTGGTGGATGAAGCCGTGATAGCGGACCAGCTGGGCGTGAACGTCTTCACTGTCGGTGAGCACCACCGTCCGGAGTACTCCGTATCCAGCCCGGAGACGGTGCTGGCAGGAATGGCAACCCGCACTTCCCGCATCCGTCTCGCATCCGGGGTGACGGTGCTCAGCTCAGACGACCCCGTGCGGGTGTTCCAGCGGTTCGCCACAGTGGATGCGCTCTCCAACGGCCGCGCCGAAGTCATTCTCGGCAGGGGATCGTTCACCGAGTCATTCCCCCTCTTCGGCTACGACCTCAGCGACTATGACGTGCTCTTTGAGGAGAAGATCGAACTCTTCGCGCAACTCCTCGAAGAGAAGCCCGTGACGTGGAGCGGCACCGTCCGGGCATCCCTGACCGAGGCCGATGTGTACCCCAAGACCGAAGCCGGCTTGAAGACCTGGGTGGGTGTGGGCGGATCGCCCCAATCCGTGGTCCGCACCGCGAAATACGGGTTCCCCCTCATGCTTGCCATCATCGGGGGCCAGCCGGAGCGGTTCGCCCCCTTCATCGATCTCTACAAGCGGGCAGCCGCGCAATTCGACACGACGGCGTGGCCCGTGGGGATGCACTCTCCGGGGTTCATTGCCGACACAGACGATGAGGCCAAGGAGATTTTCTGGCCACACTACAAAGTGGTGAGGGACCGCATCGGCGCCCTCCGCGGATGGCCACCCGTCAGCCGCGACGAATTCGAGGCCGAGACGCGGCACGGCTCGATGTACGTCGGGTCCCCGGAGACGGTAGCGAAAAGAATCGCACGCGCTGTCTCCTCCCTCGGCGTCGGCCGCTTCGACCTCATCTACACGTCCGGAGCACAGCCAATCAGCGCACGCCTCAAAGCCGTCGAACTGTACGGCAGCAAGGTCGTGCCCATGGTCCGCGAAATGCTCCACGAACGGCCGGGGACAGCAGCCGCATAACGGGCTGCGCCGGCACCCTGAGCGCAAGCAACATCATCTCGAACGAAAGAAGATCATCATGAACATCATCCTTTGGGGCATCACCTCCCTGCTCACACTTCTCTTCCTCGCCGCTGGAGCGATGAAAATCGCACAACCCAAAGCGAAGCTCGCCGCCTCCGGGCAGGGGTGGGTTGAACACTTCTCCGAGGGTGCCGTCAAGCGCATCGGCGCAGTTGAGCTCCTGGGCGCCCTGGGCCTGATCCTGCCGGCTGTGCTGAACATAGCCACCGTCCTGGTGCCAACGGCCGCGGCCGGCCTCTTCCTGCTGATGACTGGCGCGGCCATCACCCACGCCCGGCGGGGAGAAGTACCAAACGTCATCGTCAACAGCGTCCTGGGCATCCTGGCTGCCGTTGTCGCCATTGCGCGCTTCGGCCCCTACAGCCTCTGAAATCGGAAGTCCAGCAGGTACTTGTCCCCGGCGCCACCCAAGAGAAGAGGCGGTGCTGGCATAGGCCATCTGCTCCGCTATCGTAAGGTATGGCGAATACGATTCTCGTCGGAATTGATGGTTCCCGTGAAAGCGCCGTGGCGGCGGCCTGGGCGTTGGCGGAAGCGGAAGTCCTTAAATGGAACATCGTGTTCGCTCATGCTGTGCCTCCGGTCGATGTTGCAGACCCGCATGTTGAGGCGGGATACTTCCGGGGAGCTGTAGGTGAAGCGGAACGGACCTTCAGGCCGTTCCTGGCGGACGCTGAGGCAAGAGGCATTCCCGCAGAAGGCCAGGTCCTGGCAGGCCGTGCTAAGGACGTACTGATCCGTCTGTCATCCCGGGCAGGGCTCGTGGTGGTCGGACGCCGTCATCGCACCGGTTACACGTCGCGCTTCGGCAGTGTCTCCGCGGCTTTGACGGCACATTCTTCGTGTTGGACAGCTGTGGTCCCGGAAACCTGGGGTCAGGACCGATCGGCCTCAGCCAGTATTCCGGCTTCCGGCAGGGGAAATTTTTTCGGTCATGTCATCGTGGGCGTAGATGAAGGCCCGGAGGCGCCAGGTCTGCTTGCCGTGGCAGCGGAGATGGCGCATCGGCACGGGCTGCCATTGAGCGCTGTCACCGTCGCCCCGGACGGCGCAGCGCGGGGCAGCGCTCCCTGGCTCCAGGATCTCCTCCTTCAGGTCAGGGAGAAGCACCCCAAGCTACAGTGCGCCAGCTTCACCCTGACGGGCACTGCGTCCGATCAAATCACCGAGGCCGCACGCGGCGCCCGGCTGTTGGTTATTGGATCGCGCGGTCTCAGTGGCATTCCTGGAATCGTTCGCGGGTCTGTCAGCCAGGCCATTCTGGAAAGTACGTCCTCGCCGGTCTTGGTGGTACCTTCCCGGCCGCCCTCACGTAAACACAGTTGAGCCGATGACCGCTCCCCGGGGGTCGCTGATGAGCCGTGGGAGGCCAGCAGCCGGTGGGCTAAGTGCCGTGTCCGTCTGGTCGTGGTGTCAGGACATCATCAGAACAAAGCGGGCCAGGGTGCACAGGATGCCGACGGCAGTTGCTCTGTGGTGCTGGTCCACGGACAGCGGTATTTGGTGATGACCCAGCCTGTGATGATCAGGGGATGTCGGGGACGAAACCGACCCAGGTCATGAGTTCCAGGATGGGACCCATGAAGTCAGCGGAAGGTGACATGGTGCTCCTGGCGAGCGGTGCCCGGCAACGGTGCTGTTACCGCTGCCGGGCACCAAAACGATGTTGATTCTCAAGCGCTGGTGGCGTCCTGCACTTCGCCCACGAGCTCTTCGATGATGTCCTCCAGGAACAGGACACCGGTCGTGTTGCCGTGGGCGTCAAACACCCGGGCCACGTGGGCTCCGGTGCGCCGCATCGTGGCCAGCGCGTCCTCGAGTTCACCTCCGCTGAATGCGGAGGCGAGGCGGCGGATCCGCTTGGCCGGAACGGGCCGGGTGAAGCTCTCCGCTGTGACCAGGTCCATCACGTCCTTGAGGTGCAGGTATCCGGAGGGGACGCCGTCGTCATCGGTGAGGATGTACCGGGAGTAGCCATGCTCGGCCACCGCGCGCTGGATATCCGCCGGCGTCGCGGACGCGGGCAGGAGCACCATCTCACTGATGGGCACCTCCACATCCGCCACGGTTTTGGCGGTGAACTCGAATGCCGCGCTCAGGGTGCCCGTGGTGTCGGTGAGCATGCCATCGCGGGTGGACTGCTCCACGATGTTCGCCACCTCGTCCAGCGTGTAGGCGCTGGTGGCCTCGTCTTTCGGTTCCACCTTGAACAGGCGAAGGATGGAGTTCGCGATGCCGTTCAACGTCCAGATCACCGGTTTGAAGATCCGCGCCACCATCACCAGGGGCGGGGCCAGGATCAGCGCCGCGCGGGTGGGGACGGAGAACGAGATGTTCTTGGGAACCATCTCGCCCAGGACCACATGAAGGAAGGTCACCAGCAGCAGTGCAACAACGAAGGCGATGATGCTGATGGCCTCGTAGGAAAGGGACGTCAGGCCCAGCGGGATCTCCAGCAGGTGGTGGATGGCCGGTTCGGAGACGTTCAGGATCACCAGCGAACAGACCGTGATGCCCAGCTGGCTGGTGGCCAGCATCAGCGTGGCATGTTCCATGGCCCACAGCGTGGTCTTCGCAGCTTTGCTGCCGGCCTCGGCCTTCGGCTCGATCTGGGACCGACGGGCCGAAATGACGGCGAACTCGGCACCCACGAAGAAGGCGTTGACCACCAGGAGCACCAACAGCCAGATAATGCCGGGAAGATATTCACTCATGGGTCAGCTCCGAGGTGAGGCTATCGATGATGCGGTCATGGGGGCTCTTGGACGCTTCCTGTGAACCGTCCGGGGTGAAGCGGATCCGCTCCACATGCGTGCCCAGGACGCGCTCGACCCGGAGCGTCCCGCCGGCGATCTGCACTTCATCGCCGAGTTCGGGGATGCGGTCCAGCTGGTCCGTGACGAAGCCTGCGATGGTGTCGTAGTCCTCGTCATCCGGGACAGTGATGCCGGCCCGGTCAAGCAGTTCGTCCGGGCGCAGGGACGCGTCGAACGTGATGGACCGGCCTACCCGGACCACGCCGACACGCGCCCGGTCGTGTTCATCCTCGAGTTCGCCCACGATCTCTTCCACCAGGTCCTCGAGGGTGACGATGCCGGCGGTGCCGCCGTGCTCGTCCGAGACGATAGCTACCTGCAGGCCCTGCTTGCGCAGCAGGACCAGGAGCGTGTCGACGCCCATGGATTCGGGCACGCGAAGCGGGTCGATCATCAGCTCTGACGCGGTGACGCGGGCCCGGTCTTCCAGGGCCACGGCGAAGGCTTGCTTGACGTGCAGCACGCCCAGCACGTCGTCGCGGTCCTCCCCGATGACGGGGAACCGGGAGTAGCCGGTGGTTTGGGCAAGGGCGACGATTTCTTCGGCCGTGTCATCGACGTTGACCGCGGTCATCCGCACGCGCGGTGTGAGGACATCGGCGGCGGAGTGTTCGGAGAAGCGCAGGGTGCGGTGCAGCAGCACTGCATGATCCGCATCCAGGAGGCCTTCGAGCGCGGAGCGCCGCACCAGCGAGCTGAGTTCCTCCGCGCTGCGGGCGCCCGAGAGTTCTTCCTTCGGCTCAATGCCGAAAGAGCGAATGATCGCGTTTGCGGTGTTATTGAACAGCAGGATCACAGGCTTGAACACGGCGGTGAAAAGGGCCTGGAACGGTACCACCACCTTCGCCGTAGCGAGCGGCAGGGCCAGGGCGAAGTTCTTGGGCACCAGCTCGCCGATCACCATCGAGAAGATGGTGGCAAGGAAAATACCGACGACGGAGCCCACCGCCGGCACGGCGCCTTCAGGGAGTCCGGCAGCCAGCAAGGGGCCGCTGAGCATCCGGCTGATGGCCGGCTCGAACGTGTAGCCGGTCAGCAGGGTTGTGATGGTGATGCCGAGCTGCGCACCGGAAAGATGCGTCGAGGTGATCTTGAGGGCCTTGATGGTGGGCCCAAGGCGCTTTTCGCCGCGCGACTGGCGGGCTTCAAGGTCGTTACGGTCAAGATTGACCAGCGCGAACTCGGAAGCAACAAAGAAACCGGTACCGACCGTGAGAACAAGGCCGATGCCGAGCATGATCCATTCATACATTCGGGCGCCCCTCTCCTGCGGTGGCCGGTGAACCGGTCAGAAGGTGGAGGGGCTTGGGCATATGTGAAGGAGGGTCATCCATAATGTTCCATTCTACGTGACACCCGCAGAGCGACCGGCGGCCGGTCAGTGTCTGGGCGGATGACCCCCGAGCGGTTAGTTTCCCGTCCACAGGTAGAACTTCTCAGGGCGTCCAGCAGCACCGTACCTGTGGGTTACCCGCACGTTGCCCCGCTCCACCAGGAATTCAAGGTACCTTCGCGCGCTCACGCGTGCAAGGCCCAGCCGCCCGGCAACCTCGGACGCCGAAGCACCTACGGAGGCGGCGCGAAGGTCCGCCTCCACTGCCTGCAACGTTGGTCCCGACAACCCCTTGGGGAGGGGTTCCTGGGCCGTCAGCATGTGGGTCGGGGCAGGGAAAGCCGCCTTGGATGGAGTCGAGGCCAGCAGCCGGTCAATCCGGTCCTGATCCAGGGGTGCCGATTCACCGGACGTATGCGCCAGGATGCTTGCACGATGCTCCACGTAGTCGTCCAACCGCTGGAGCAAGACCTTGGAGTTGAACGGTTTGATCAGATAGTGCAGCACACCGCCAGCCATGGCGGCGCGCACGGTTTCGAGCTCGCGCGCCGCAGTGATCGCGATGATGTCCACAGGATCGCCGGGAAAGGTCCGCAACGTCTGCAGGACTTCTATGCCTGACATGTCCGGCAGGTGGACGTCCAGCAGCACCAGTTCCGGCTTCAGTTCCCTGATCATCTTCAGGGCCTGGTCGCCCGAGTAGGCAACACCGACAACGTCGAATCCGCCGTGCGCCAGCAGAAAGCCGGTGTGCACACCGGCAACTTCCTGATCGTCATCGACAACCAGCGTGCGTATGAGTGTCACGATGCGGGCATCCCCTTGAGGGCGGCGTGACGTTCGACCCGGCTCAGTGTCACGCTGATCTGAGCGCCGCCGAACATGGACCGCTCAACCGAGACCGCCCCGCCGCGGCGCAATGCCACTCGCTGAACCAAGGCCAGCCCAATTCCTCGGGACCCAGCATTCGCTGCGTCCTTGGTGGAGAACCCTGAGGAGAAGATGAGGTCGCGGATTTCATCGGGGATGCCCGGTCCGTCATCGGAAACCACTATGGAGGAGCCATCATCATCGGAAGTGAGCCTGACATGGATGGTCCCGTTTGATCCGATGGCTTCCAAGGAGTTGTCGATCAGGTTTCCCAGCACCGTCACAGGATCGGTGGTGCCGTCAGGTGTGAACGTCGATGCCGGATCAATAGCCAGGGTAATTCCCTTTTCCTCGCAGATGGTGCTCTTGGCCATCAGGAGACTGGCTGTGTCCGGATCGGTGATGCCCGGAGACATCTCGCCGGAGATGACAGAGCCGCCGTGCCCGGACCGGGAGATAAAGTCCACTGCCTGGCTGGTCCGTCCAAGTTCCAGAAGCCCGGAGATAACGTGCATTTTGTTGGAGAACTCATGTGCTTGCGCCCGAAGCGCTTGGGTGACGTCGCGTGCACCGTCAAGATCCGTCAGCAGTTGGTGCAGCTCGGTGCGGTCACGCAGAATCAGGACGCTGCCTACTTTCCTGCCGTCCACGCTGGCGCCGCTGGCGCGGGCCAGGAGAATACGTTCGCCAACCAGCACCACCCCATCGCTGTCGTCGGTGCTGTCGAACTTTTGGGCCAGTGCAGGTTCCAGCACTTCTCCAACCGGACGGCCGACTGCCTCGTCATCAAGCTCCAGCAGCCTCTTCGCCTCATCGTTGAGAACCGCGATATTACCCCGCTCATCCGCCGCCACGACGCCCTCGCTGATGCCATGGATCATGGCGTCACGGGTTTCCAAAAGCGCAGCGATCTCCTCCGGCTCCAGCCGATAGATGCGTCGCCAGATCAGGCGCGAGATCCATATGGCCCCGGCCGTTCCGGCAAGGGCGGCGGCGATGAGCCATATCAGCAACTGCGGCAGGTCCTCTTGCAAATCCGCGGCCAACGCCGACTCGAGGGTGCCTACCGAGACGGCTCCAATTATGTCGCCCTCGGCGTCCCGGATGGGCACCTTGACACGCCACGATTCACCCAGGGTTCCGGTCTGGGTGCCCACAAAAACCTCACCGGACAGGGGTATGGAGGGGTCGGTGGACACTACGTGCCCAATCAGTTCGGGGTTGGGATGCGAGTAGCGGATACCGGTGTCGTCAGTAACTACCACATACGTCACCTGAGTGGACTGGGCTATCAGCTCAGCAATCGGTTGGATGGTCTCACTGGGATTCGCATCCTCAAAGGCATCAACGATTGACGGCAGGCGCGCGACGGAAAGAGCCACCCCAACCATGCGGGACTGGTACTCGTCGCGGATCTGCTGCTCCTGCATCCGCACGGCCACGGAGCCTGTCACCAGGACAATGATCAGCACAATCAGCAGCTGAAGCAGGAACAGCTGCGATCGAAGCGACATTGACCGGATCATCTTGTAATTGTGACACGTTCACTCGCGGTCGACGGGGCGTGCAGAAGCGCCGCAGAAAGGCCTGGCAGCCAGGCGTTCGGAAGCATGACCACAATGACCAATAAATACGTTGTGTCCGTATTGTTTCCAGCCTGTTGATCGCCTCTACACTGACAATGAAGTTGTGGTGAGGTGCATCACATCTCCAGGAGGAGTAGGAACTATGAAGCTTAACAGCTCGATGACGCGCTTTTCGGCTCTGGGTGCGGCTGCCCTGGCGTCGGCGCTTGCTCTGACAGCCTGCACCGACGGCGGTGGTGCCGGCGCAGGTACTGATACCGGGATCGACAGGCTCAACATCATTGTTCCGGCCGATCCTGGCGGGGGGTGGGACCAGACCGGCCGGGCCATGCAGAAGGTTCTGCAGGACAACGATCTGGTGGGCAACGCCTCGGTGGAGAATGTCGGCGGTGCCGGCGGCACCAACGGCCTGGCGAAGCTGGCCACCGAAAGGGATCCCGACACCCTGATGGTGATGGGCTATGTCATGGTTGGCGCCGTGGAGACGAACGCAGCCGAGAACCGCATTGAAGACACCACCCCGATCGCAAGGCTGACGGAAGAACCACTCATCGTGGTCGTTCCAGCGAACTCACCGTACACAACCATCGATGATCTGGTGGCGGACATCAAGGCGAAGGGCCAGCGTGTGTCCATCACCGGCGGCTCAGCCGGTGGTGCGGACCACATTCTGGCTGGAATGATCCTGAAAGAGGCCGGTGTAGCTCCCGAGAACCTCAACTACATTCCGTACTCCGGTGGTGGTGAATCACTCGCGGCGCTCCTGGGCAACAAGGTTTCGGCCGGCATCTCAGGTGTTGGCGAGTACGCCGAGCAGGTCAAGGCCGGCACTGTGCGCGCGCTGGCTGTCTCCGGCGAAGAACCAGCGGCGCAGCTGCCCGAAGTCAAGACCCTCAAGGATCAGGGCATTGATGTCGTCCTGACCAACTGGCGCGGAGTTGTCGCGCCGGGAAGCATCGATGAGGCCCAGGCAGAGGCACTGACCAAGCTCGTGACCGACATGGCCGGGACCGAGGGATGGAAGGAAGCCTTGAAAACCAATAACTGGGCGGACGCCTTCATTGCCGGCCAGGAATTCGACGTCTTCCTGAAGGAAGACATCACCACAGTGAAGACCACACTCACCGACATCGGTCTGCTCTAGCCATCATGAGCACTCAAACAAACCGGCCGGCCGAGGGCGGCGTTGCCGCTCCGGCCAGGCCGCTTGGAGAGCTGATCTTCGCGGCCCTTTTCATCTGCATCGGCATTGTCGGATTCGTGGCGGGTGCGGCCATACGCACCCCTCCCTCCGCAGGGGTGGTGGGCCCCCAGGTATTCCCCTTCATCGTGTCTGGAGGCCTGGTACTGCTCGGCGCAGGATTGATCTTCCAGCTGCTCCGCGGCCACACCGGCGCGGCCGAGGAGGGGGAGGACATCGACCCCAACGTCAAAACCGACTGGCTGACAGTGGCCAAGCTGGCGGGTTTCCTTGCCCTGCACTTGTTGCTGATCGAGCCTCTTGGCTGGCCTGTTGCGGCTGCCCTGCTTTTCTTCGGCTCGGCATGGTCCCTCGGAGCGAAGCCTTGGTGGCGAAATGCCATCATCGCCGTATTGCTGGCCCTGGTCCTGCAGTTTGTCTTCGCTGGACTGCTGGGGGTCTCACTTCCGGCGGGGTTCCTGCTCGAAAGGATTGCGATCTTCAATGGATAACTTCATCTCCCTGCTGGAGGGCTTCAGCGTTGCGATGCAGCCGATATACCTGCTGTATGCCTTGGGCGGCGTGCTCGTCGGCACAGCGGTGGGCGTGCTTCCAGGCATTGGCCCGGCCATGACGGTGGCACTGCTGATGCCCATCACTTACAGCCTCGATCCCACAGCGGCGATTATCGTATTCGCGGGCATCTACTACGGGGGCATGTACGGCGGATCGACCACATCCATCCTGTTGAACACGCCCGGCGAGTCAGCGTCCATTGTGACGGCCCTCGAAGGCAACAGGATGGCGAAGGCAGGCAGGGGAGCGGCTGCACTGGCCACGGCGGCCATCGGCTCCTTCATAGCCGGCACCATTGCCACCGTTCTGCTGAGTTTCCTGGCACCGTACGTTGCCGCGTTTGCCGTGCAGATTGGTCCTACGGAGTACGTGGCACTGATGATCGTTGCCTTCCTGACCGTTGGTGCACTGCTGGGCCCATCAGTGCTGCGGGGCCTGGCATCCCTGGCACTGGGGCTCTTCATCGCCCTCATGGGTGTTGACGCCATCACCGCCCAGCAACGTTACACTTTCGGCAGCCCGTTCCTGGCGGACGGGGTTGACGTGGTGCTGGTGGCCGTTGCGTTGTTTGCGGTGGGTGAGGCACTCTATGTGGCTTCCCGTCTGCGCCATGGTCCCATCAAGGTCATCCCGGTAGCCGGCCGGTGGACCACATGGATGAACCGTGAAGATTGGAAGCGGTCCTGGAAGCCTTGGCTGCGTGGAACGTTCATCGGTTTCCCGGTCGGCACTATTCCGGCGGGCGGTGCCGACGTTGCCACGTTCCTCTCCTACTCTTCCGAGCGGAAGCTTGCCAGAGGGGAGCACAAAAAGCAGTTTGGTAAGGGCGCAATCGAAGGGGTTGCAGGGCCGGAATCGGCGAACAATGCGGCCGCCGCCGGTGTACTGGTTCCTCTCCTGACTCTGGGTATCCCCACCACCGCGACGGCTGCCATGATGCTGGTGGCTTTCCAGCGCTACAACATTCAGCCGGGTCCGCTGCTGTTCGAGGTTGAGGGTGCACTGGTTTGGGCACTGATTGCCAGCCTCTACGTGGGCAACCTGATGTTGCTGGTGCTGAACCTGCCGCTCGTGGGCATCTGGGTGAAGATCCTGCAGATCCCGAGGCCGTACTTGTATGCCGGGATCCTGGTTTTCGCCGCGATGGGCGCCTTCTCGGTGAACTTCACTCCCGTGGATGTGTTCATCCTGCTGGTCCTGGGTATACTCGGTTTCTTCATGCGGCGGTACGGCTATCCCGTTGCACCCATGGTGGTGGGCATCATCCTCGGACCCATCTTCGAGGACCAGTTGCGTCGGTCGCTGGCGATTTCGCAGGGCAATCCGGTGGCGCTGGTGAGCACCCCGATCGCAGCCAGCATCTATGTGGTACTCATCGTCATCTTTGTCCTGTCCTTCTGGTTGAGGCGTCGGCAACAGGTACTAGAGTCTGAGGTTGTCGGCCCTGCCGTTGAGGTCCCCGCTGCCGGGACCTCCGGGGAGGCAGGTCAACCGCAGCCGGAGGCGCAGGCTGACAACAATGCGTCGGAGAAGGACTCAGGCGAGCGGCCGGAATCCAGCAAAGCAAAGGAAACCAGACAATGAGCACCATCGTAGTGGGCTATGTTCCCAACTCCCTTGGCGATGCTGCAGTGGCTGCGGCCGTGGACGAGGCGCAGCGGCGCGGCGCCTCGCTGCTGGTGGTCAACACCACCCGCTCCGACAGGTTGGTGGACCCCGGTTACGCGGACGATGCTGATATTGCCGGGTTGGAGGAAACTCTGAAGTCCTCAGGTGTGGAGTACATGGTGCATCACGGCAGCTCGAATGAAACTGCTGCCGAGGAGGTCCTGGACATGGCGGCAAAGAGCAAGGCGGATCTGATTGTCATTGGTCTGCGCCATCGCACGCCTGTGGGGAAGCTGATCATGGGCTCCACGGCCCAGAGTATCCTGCTCGGTGCCCGCTGCAACGTACTCGCGGTGAAGCTGGCATAAGTGCGTTAGGACATCAGGTGACGGCGCCGGGGTTTTCCCTGAAGGAAGGGTCGGCGTCCTGACCGGATTTCATTCCGTGAAGCCCTGTCCGCTAGGGGTGACGATGTCTGTGTGCAGGATGTGCGGGAATCGCCGGACGGGCTGCCGAGGTCAGGAGCTGATCTGCGCCGGCCCGTCCGGTCCGAGCCGCCCATACAGTAAAGGACCACGATTTGATCGATCCCGTCCAGACGCCGTTTTCGCGTGGGCACGATTTACCGGCTCGAACGCGCCTCCCGATCCCGGGCACCTCAATCTCGAAGGGCCGATCTCGGTCAGCTCGGTTTCCAGCGCGGTCTCCAGCACATTCCTCGTGAGCTGGTTGAGTAGCCCGCCCAGGCCTACCAGGCTCACGCCATGTTCCTTGGCCTGCGCGAGCAACTGCTCCGCAGCTCCTTCTGATCGATGGTCTCTCCCGTTACAGGATCGATCATCACCCCTGCTATTGCGGTCGTGGACTCTGACACGGCCGTCTCCTCTCGGATCAGGACGGACCCCACACACCGTTATTCAGACAGTCCCTTCACCGACTGTCTATCGACCAACGAGCCTTTCACCGTCTGGGCGGAGTTCCCCGGCAGGCGATACATGCCGGTACAGGGTCTGCCGGGTGATGCCCAGTTCAGAGATCGCTGACTTTCGTGTTGGGTTAGCCCATTGATGCCATGGCGAGCCGAAGTTTCGCTGGAGTCATTTTGTAGTTCGGAGATCGGTTCGCGTTTGAATTCGGCCAATGCGGTGCAATTAACTGATCCTGGGGCGTGCTCACCCGGGTGATTGCAGCCCTCCTTGCCGTGGACATGCTCGGGGCGGTGTTCCTCGTGCACGCACAGTCCGGTGTTTTCGCCTCAGCCGGGGTTAAAACGGACGGCGGCTAAAACCGTTGCCGTTTATGCGCAGCAAGGTCAGCTTGGGTTCCGTCAGCTTCCTGCCAGGAGTTCTTCGTCCCGGGCGTCGTCGTACATGTCGCGGGCTTGGAGGATATTGGGGACGTGGTTCTCTGCCCAGTCCCGCAGTTGGATCAGCGGACCAAGCAGAGAACGGCCCATCTCCGTCAGTTCGTAGTCCACGCGGGGAGGGACCCGCGCATGGACTGTACGGCTGACAAGGCCGTCGCGTTCCAGGGAACGAAGCGTCTGCGTGAGGACCTTTGGCGTTACGGTGCTGACCATCTTCCTCAGCTCGGTGAAGCGCACGGGCCCGTCGGCGAGCAATTGGATGACCAGCGACGCCCATTTATCGCCGATGCGCTGGAAAATCACGCGTGAGGGGCAGTTCGGATCGAAAATGCTGGCAGGGGCGCTGCTGGTATCCATATGGTAACTATGTTCCTTTGAAGCTATCAGTATCGAATAGATACCGTGGGGCTGTACCGCAAGGATACCAACCCCTAGGAGATCAAGTGAAAATCGCAGTCTACGGAGCCACCGGCATGGTCGGCAGCCAGATCGTCAACGAATCCCTCACGCGTGGGCATCATGTGACAGCCATCTCCCGCAAGGGTGCAGATGTTGCCGGGACGCAGGCGAGGTCAGCTGACCTCGCCGATGCCCGGACGTTCGTAGAGATTTCCGGAACCCATGACGCCGTCGTGCTGGCGACCGGCCCAAGCCGAACCGGCGGCGACCATAACGAGTGGCTTTCGGCCATGAAGGCTGCCTACGCCAGTGCCGGAGACACCCGGCTGCTGATCGTGGGAGGTGCGGGTGCCCTGGAAGTCGACGGCGTCCGGCTCGTTGACACCCCTGGTTTTCCGGAAGCCTACAAGGCTGAGGCCCTTACACTGGCAGCCGCCTATGAGGCAGTCAATGTTTCCCCCTCGAACCTGGAGTGGACCATGCTGGCGCCGGCTCCGCTGATCCAGCCCGGTGAACGAACCGGCAAGTACTCCATCGCGAAGGACTCCCCGGCCGGTGCCAGTATCTCCACGCAGGACTACGCCGTCGCCATGCTCGATGAGATCGAAAACCCTGCTCATCGGCGGACCCGCTTCACGGCCGCCAACTAAGCCCTGCGGCGGCACGCGCTGCTGCCCTTGATGTAACAATCGGGAGCGCCGGGCAGATTTTCTGCCCGGCGCTCCCGCGGGATGCCTTGTGACGTCTCCAGTCACGCCCCGTAGCCCTCCTTAACGTCCGCGACACATTGGCCGGCAGGCGGGCATACATCCCCTCTGCGGAACCGAACAGGTCGCCATATGTACCCCTTCTTACGGTCTGTTGCGCGGTGTGACCGACGGGCGCCCGTAGGCCGGGAACGGCTTCCTGACGCGGCGCATTACGTCCGGTTTCCCCTCATGACCAGGCTCTTCAGCCCCTGGATTCATCTCTGCTCTGATGGTGGACACGAGCCAACCACCGCCGCTACGACGACTCCAGACGACCTGCTGAAGGGAACCCATCCATGACCCCCGGTACCGGCCCCATACCGAAAATAAGCCTGCAGAACATCACCAAAAAATTCACCGTCCGGCCAACGAAAGAGAATCCGGAAGGCTCTGTCCTGACGGCCCTCGACGGAATTTCCCTCGACGTTTCGGCGGGGGAATTCATTACCCTCGTTGGTCCGAGCGGCTCAGGCAAAACCACGCTTCTTGACCTGCTTGCCGGCCTGAGTAAGCCGGACACCGGCAGGGTACTCGTGGACGGCCGGGAAGTCACGGGACCTGGCCGGGACCGCGCCGTCGTTTTCCAGCAGTACGCGCTCTTCCCCTGGCGGACCGCCGCCGCGAATGTCTCCTTCGGCCTCGAAGGACCGGGCAGCGACGGGAATCGCCTCAGCCGGAGGGACCGCGCCCGCAAGGCCAGCGAATACCTGGAACTCGTGGGCCTGGGCGGCTTTGAGGACCGGTACCCGCACGAGCTGTCCGGCGGAATGAAGCAGCGCGTGGCGATCGCCCGGAGCCTGGCCTATGAGCCGGACGTCCTTCTCATGGATGAGCCCTTCGCGGCGCTCGACGCCCAAACACGCGAGCAGCTTCAGGACGAACTGCTGCGCATCTGGGCCACCACGGGCAAGACCGTCATCTTCATCACCCACGGCATTGACGAGGCCGTCTACCTGGGCCAGCGCGTCGCGGTCCTCAGTTCCCGTCCGGGCCGGCTCAAACAGATTGTTGACATCGATCTGGGTGACCGCTCCGGGGACGAGGACGTCCGCTCCAACGCGGCCTTCGTCGAGCACCGGCACCAGGTCTGGTCGCTCCTGCACGACGAGGTCCGGCGGGCCCAGCAGGCCGGCCACGCAAAGATCCAGCCTGACGGTTCAGCCCCTGATGAGGCACCGGTCCCTTCCACCGGAAAGGCAGCATGATGAGCACTTCCACCCTGACCAAAAACCAGCAAACCCCGGCCGATATCACGGGCCCGGCAGCCGCCACAGCGGACGCCACACAAGGGAACCGGCCGGTTGCCGGGATACCCGGGGCGGCCGCCGCCAGGTTCCGCTCCGGCGCCCGGTACGCGGGGCGCATCCTCTGGGCCTCGGGTGCCATCCTCCTGTTCCTGCTGCTGTGGGAGCTCGGCCCCACGTATCTGGCACCCGCCTCCACGCGGGTGTTCCTCCCGCCGCTGCATGTGGTGCTCGAAGCCCTGGCATCCCTCGTCGAGAAGGGCCAGCTGCAGAACCACCTGGCGGCAAGCCTGAGCCGCTCGGCCAGCGGCTTCGGCATCGCCGTGGTGGCCGCCGTGGCCCTGGGACTGCTGGCTGCCTGGTACCGCTCCCTGGACAGGTTCCTGAATCCGCTCCTGGAGGTCTTCCGGAACACGGCCGCGCTGGCGCTGCTTCCGGTCTTCACGCTGCTCCTGGGCATCGGGGAAACCTCCAAGATCAGCATCGTGGCCTACGCGGCGTTCTTCCCGGTGCTGCTGAACACCATCGCCGGCGTCCGCACGGTGGATCCGCTGCTCATCCGGGCGGCCCGCTCGCTCGGACTGTCCAGCTTCCGGCTCTTCCAGAAAGTCATCCTGCCCTCAGCGGTACCCACCGTCTTCACCGGAATCCGGATGGCCGGAACGTCCTCCATCCTCGTACTCATCGCGGCCGAGATGGTCGGAGCCAAGGCGGGCCTGGGATACCTGATCGTGAACTCACAGATGAGTTTCCTCATTCCGGAGATGTATGCGGGGATCCTGACTGTTTCGCTGCTCGGCCTGCTGGTCAACTACCTGCTCGTCGCCGTCGAACGCCACTTCTCCCGCTGGCGCACCGCCGTCGGATCGCAAGCCGCCTAGCGGCGCCCACCCGCACACCGTAAGGAACCAACCATGACTGCATCCAAACGTGAAGCGGCCGACGGCGGGCGCCAGCTGCATCTGAACGCCTTCCTCATGAGCACCGGACACCATGAGGCGTCCTGGCGGCTGCCTGAAACCGACAGCTTTGCGGGCACGCAGCTGGCACACTTCCAGCGGCTGGCACTGACGGCGGAACGGGGGACCTTTGATTCGATCTTCTTCGCCGATTCGCCGGTGCTGCACGGCGACGTCCGCCAGCGCCCGTACGGCACGCTCGAGCCTACGCTGCTGCTGAGCGCCATCGCGGCCGCCACGGAACGGATCGGGCTGATCGCGACGGCCTCCACCACGTACAACGATCCCTACAACCTTGCCCGGCGCTTCGCCTCGCTGGACCACATCAGCGGCGGGCGCGCCGGCTGGAACGTGGTGACCACCGCCGGCGAAGCGGCGGCGCGGAACTTCTCACTGGAGGACCAGCCGGCACACTGGCGGCGCTACGAGCGGGCCGCCGAATTCCTGGACGTGGCGCGGAAGCTCTGGGACAGCTGGGAGGACGGCGCCACCATCGGGGACAAGGCCGCCGGGCTCTGGGCGGACAGCTCCCGTGTCCGCGCGGTGAACCACGCCGGGCGGTACTTCCGGATCCAGGGGCCGCTGGACGTGCCGCGTCCGCCGCAGGGCCATCCGCTCATCGTTCAGGCCGGCTCTTCAGAGGATGGCAAGGACTTCGCGGCCCGGTACGCCGAAGCGGTGTTCACCGCGCAGCAGACCCTGCCGGAAGCCCAGCGGTTCTACGCTGACTTGAAAAAGAAGGCCGCCGCCGTCGGCAGGGATCCTGAAAGCATCAAGGTCCTGCCGGGCATTGTTCCCATCATCGGATCCACCGAGCACGAAGCGCGCCGTCTGGAACGGCAGCTCGACGACCTCATCCACCCCGAGCACGCGCGGAAGCAGTTGGCCGGTGTCCTGAGGGTTTCCCCCGAATCCCTTCCGCTGGACGCGCAGCTGCCGGAGGACCTCCCCTCCGAGGATGCCATCGAGGGGGCCAAGAGCAGGTACACCCTGATCGTGGACCTCGCCCGGCGGGAGCGCCTTACCGTCCGGCAGCTCATCGGGCGGCTCGGCGGTGGCCGCGGCCACCGGACCTTCTCCGGCACGCCCGAACAGGTTGCCGACGCCATCCAGGGCTGGTTCGAAAAGGGGGCGGCGGACGGCTTCAACATCATGCCGCCCGTGCTTCCGTCCGGACTGGACGCGTTCGTGGACCACGTCGTCCCGATCCTGCGCACCCGGGGCCTCTTCCGCCGCCGCTACTCCGGCACGACGCTCCGCGACCACTACGGTCTGGCCCGGCCGGAGAACGCGTACGTAGAGAACGCGTACGCGGAGAACGCCGCCCCATCAGACTTGACGAAAAGAGAGCTCCTTGTATCCGAACCGTGAGCCGTCGAATAGCGTCCTGAACCGTGACCTGGACCAGGCCTCCCTGCGGGAAGCCTTCGGGCACGTCCCGTCCGGGGTGGCAGCGCTGTGCACTCTCGTGAACGGGGTGCCGCAGGGGATTGTGGCATCCACCTTCACCGTGGGCGTCTCGCTGGATCCGCCGCTGGCGATGTTTGCCGTGCAGAACATCTCGAGGACCTGGCCGCTGGTGCGGGCCGGCGGGCGGATCGGCGTCTCGGTCCTCGCCGCTTCGCAAAGCGCCGTGTGCCGGCAGATTGCGTCGAAGTCCGCGGACCGTTTTGCCGGTGTGGGGCTCACCGCCACGCAGCCGGGAGCCGTTTTCCTGGACGACGCAGGCCTCTGGCTGGACTGCTCGGTGGAGAGCGAAGTCCCGGCCGGGGACCACACGGTTGTCCTGCTCCGTGTCCACGGGACCGCCGTCCGGGACAACAGCCGCGACCCGCTCATCTTCCAGGGTTCGTAGTTCCGGAGCCTGGAGGTTCCGAGCTACGTTTGAGCGCTGCTGGGTTTCGAAGCCGCCGCGGCCACCTGCGCAGGTGTCAGCTGGCGGCGGCGTAGTCGCGGGCGGCGGCTTCGTCCATCGTGAAGCCGCACTGGCAGCGGTAGGTGACCGGCTGCTCGGTCGGGGCCGGCTGGGCCAAGGAAAGCCCGTCCACGTGCAGCGGCTGGCGCGGGGAAACCTCATTCGGATCGACCAGCTCCATGGGCCTGCGGCAGTGCACGCGGGAGCTGAAGGTGGTCATCAGCCCGGTGTCCAGGGCTGACAGCGTTTCATCGCCGAGGCCGGCGGCTGCGCCGGCCCATCCCGCCCGCGCTGTCTTCTTTGTGGCGTCCGGGCGTTCGTTCAGGGTAATCATGTTCATTCCTTTGGGCTTTTCACGGGGCTGCCGGCTTGGGCGGGCCCCGCCGCGAACTGCTTGCGGGAGTAATGCTTACCCGGTAAGCAAAGCATGCTTACTATTCTTGGCGCAAAACGCAGCACCGCTCGGCGGGCCGGCGAACAGGCGCGGCGTGCCGCGAATAGCCGGCTAGGGGAAGTCGATCCGCATCACGGCGCGCCGGGACGTGGGCCGGCTGACTTCCGAGAAGCCGGCATCGGTGAAGACTCCGCTGCTGCCGACGTAGAGCTCGCCCCAGGAGTACTCCTGCCCTGGCCTCGTGACGATCGGGTAGCCCTCGATGGCCCGGGCGCCGCGCTCGCGGGCGAACTCGACGGCGGCGCCCGCCAGCGCGCGGCTGACGCCGCGGCGCCGGAAGCCCGTGCGGGTGACGAAGCAGGTCACGGCCCAGACGGCGTCGTCGGTTCTGTCTTCGTTCCGGTCGGCCCACGGGACGCGCATGCGCAGCATGCGGATGTAGGCAGTACGGGGCTCCACGGCGCACCAGCCGGCGGGCTCGCCTCCGAGGTAGGCGACGAGACCGCTCGTCGTCCGGGCGTCGGGATTCCCGCACCCTGCCTGTGCGTGCAGGCGCGCGGCGAGCTCCTCAACCGGAACGGATCTCCAGTCCTTGTCCCGGATCTTAAACCACTGGCACATGCACCGGGAAGCCTCGCCGCGCGTGCCCATGACGGCCTTCAGGTCATCCCAGGACGCTTCATTTGCGGGCACAATGCGGATGTCATTCGCCGGTTTCTGCCCCATTTCTCGGCACCGCCTCTCCGGATTCCGGCCGCCGCTTCGCGGCCGGTGGACACGAGGTTGCCAGTGCGCTCCGTGGACGTCAAGGGCGGTTTCGGCGTGCCCGTTCAACGTCGGCGGCGGCCTCCGCCTGCCCAAGGGCGCGGAGCCCCGCCACAACGCCGTCAATGTCGGCGTCGGGCCGGTTCTGGCTGAGTTTGGTCTTCGCCTCGATCCTGGTGATGAGCAGCTCGATGCCGACGATGGCGCGCAGCTGTCCTGAAACGTAGCGCTCAGGTGCATCGTCCACGCTCCACGGCCGCTCTGTTCCCGCTTCATGGAGATCGGTCAACTGCCTGACATGGTTGCCCAGCCAGGCAGGGTCGTCATGGATGGCTAGCCTGCCGTACACATGCGCCGTGGAGTAGTTCCACGTCGGCACAACCCGTCCGTGTTCGGCCTTCGATGCGTACCAGGACGGCGAGATATAGGCGTCCGCGCCCTGGAGGATGACGAGTGATTCCCTGGTTGCCAGTTCGTAGCCCTGAGGGTTGTTGCGGGCGAGGTGTCCCTGCAGGGCGCCGTGTTCACCGATCGAGGGATCGTAGACGAAGGGCACCATGGTGGCGAGCAGGCCCCGTGGGGTCATGGTGACCAGATTGGCCGCGCCCGGCCGGGTGAGGAGGTCGCGGATTGCGTCGGGGCCGGCGGTGAAGTGGGCTGGGATGTACATGGTCTCTTCCTGTGGTTGGTTAGGGGGCGGGCTGCAGGTCATCGTGGTGCAGGTCATCGGGGCGGGGTGGTGCCGGCCGCGGGTGGAGCCGGACGCGGACTGCGGCGCCTGCGCACAGAATGACGGCGGCACCTCCGGTGATGGTGGCCCAGGTCAGAGTCTCGCCGAGCAGGAATCCGGCCCAGCAGATGGTCAGCACGGGCTGGATGAGCTGAACCTGGCTGACTTGGGCCAGGGGGCCGATGGCAAGGCCGCGGTACCACGCGAAGAATCCCAAAAACATGCTCACGACGCCAAGGTAGGCAAAGGCCGTCCACTGGGCCGGGGTCGCGGATGGGGGCTGCTGGGCCATGGAGAGCGCCGTCAGAATCACCATGAGCGGTGATGCGAGCACGAGGGCCCAGGAGACGGTCTGCCAGGCGCCGAGTTCGCGGGCGAGCAGGCCGCCTTCGGCGTATCCGATGGCAGCGGCCGCGACGGCGCCGAGGAACAGGAGGTCCGCCCAGTGCAGCTGCCCGAAGCCGCCGGATTGGGCGAAGGCGAAGACGATGGCCGCCAGTGCGCCCACGGCCGTCACGGCCCAGAAGACTGCAGGCGGCCGTTCGTGTCCCCGAAGGACGGCCGCCGTTGCCGTCGCGGCCGGCAGCAGGGCGATGACGACGGCGCCGTGACTGGCCGGCGCGGTGGTGAGGGCGAATGACGTGAGCAGCGGAAAGCCGACGACGACTCCGGCGGCGACCACGGCCAGCCGTGGCCACTGTGCCCTGCGAGGAAGGCGCTGCCGGGTGAGGGAGAGGGCGAAGACGGCGAGGACCGCCGCCACCACCGCACGGCCGGAGCCGATGAACAGCGGGGAAAGCCCCGCCACGGCCACGCGCGTGAACGGGACAGTGAACGAGAATGCCGCTACTCCGAGGAGGCCCCACCATAGTCCACTGCGCGCAGTTGACGATACCACTGGGCGAATCAGTGTAGTAGCGCTACTATTGTGTCTCATGAATAACGATAGCAGTTCCCGGATTGCAACGCGACTGCGGGAATGGATTTCCAAGGCCGCGCCCGGAGCGAAGTTGCCGTCCACGCGGTCCTTGGTTGCTGAGTACCAGGCGAGCCCGGTCACGGTGCAGAAGGCCCTGCAGACCCTCACCGCGCAGGGCCTGATCGAGAGCCGGCCCGGCGTGGGGACGTTCGTGCGGGCAGTCCGCATTGCCCGGCCGTCGGACTACGGCTGGCAGACGGCGGCCCTGCGCTCACCGCTGACGCCGCTTCCGTCGGCCTCCACCACCATGCGCGATGTGGCGAATGACGCCATCGCCTTCCATGCCGGCTACCCGGACCGGGAACTCCTGCCCGAGCGCCTGGTGCGTGCCGCCCTTACCCGCGCAGCACGCGGCGACGCCGCGGTGTCCCGCCCGCCCGCCGCCGGCCTGCCGGAACTGCAATCGTGGTTCGCCCATGAACTCGGTGCCTCGACGCCGGCCGGAACCACGCCGCCGAACCCGAGCGACGTCGTCGTACTGCCGGGAAGCCAGAGCGGGCTCAGTTCCATCTTCAGTGCCCTGGCGGGCCGCGGTCAGCCCCTGCTCATGGAATCGCCGACGTACTGGGGCGCCATCCTGGCGGCGGCGCAGGCCGGGGTCCGCGTTGTCCCGGTGCCCAGCGGACCCGAAGGCCCGGACCAGGCAGAACTGGCCCGGGCCTTTGACGAAACCGGCGCGCGGCTGTTCTACGCCCAGCCGAACTACGCGAACCCCACAGGAGCGCAGTGGGCCGCGGGGCGGGGCGAAGAGATCCTGGAGGTCGTGCGCGCGAAGGGCGCATTCCTCGTGGAGGACGACTGGGCGCACGACTTCGGCATCACCACCAATCCCGTGCCCGTTGCCTCCCGCGACGACTCCGGCCACGTTGTGTATCTTCGCTCCCTGACCAAGAGCGTGTCCCCGGCCATCCGCATCGCCGCCGTCATCGCGCGCGGCCCGGCACGTGAGCGCATCCTCGCGGACCGGGCGGCCGAGTCGATGTATGTCAGTGGCCTGCTCCAGGCCGCGGCGCTCGACGTCGTAACGCAGCCCGGCTGGCAGACGCACCTGCGCAGCCTCCGCCACCAGCTCCAGTCGCGCCGCGACCTCCTGGTCACCAGCATGCGCGAGCATGCCCCGCAGGCGCATATCGAGCAGGTACCCAAAGGCGGCCTGAACCTCTGGGCGCGGCTTCCCGACGGCACGGACCTGGAACGGCTGACCCGCGACTGCGAGAGCGCCGGGGTCATCATCGCCGCCGGGCGGGAATGGTTCCCGGCCGAGCCGGCGGGCCCGTTCATCCGGCTCAACTATTCGGGACCGAACCCGGGTGCCTTCCCGGAAGGCGTGCGCATCATCGGCCAGTGCATCGAACGCAACGGTCTCTAGGAGCCGACTTTAGGAGCCGCTCAGCGGCTTCCGGGCAAGGCGAGGCAAGGTCCGCCTCGATGAGCTCAATGGCCCGGTTCCATTCCTGTACGGCCACCTCCTTCGTTTCCTACGGTACGGAGACTCCGGCCCATTGACCCGACAATCCCTGCCCGAAAAGATCAGAACCTGGACACAGCAATCCAACGGAGGGACGAAGAAATGGGTGATTTCATCGCGTACCTGGACACGTCCGAGGTCCGGCCAGGCAAGCTCGCTGAGCTCAAGGCGGCCATGGCGGAATTGGCCGAGTTCGTCGAATTGAACGAGCCCCGGATCATCAACTATTCCGTCTACTTCTCAGAGGACGGGTCCACGATGTGCGTCTTGCACTTCCATCCGGATGCGGCATCACTGGAGTTCCACATGCAGGTGGCGGGCCCGAAATTCCCGCCCATCGCACCGCTAATCCATATGCGGTCGATCGAACTCTTTGGCCGTCCCAGCGAGGCGCTCGTGGATCAATTCAAGGCCAAGGCCAAGCTCCTGGGCAGCGGCACGGTCATTGTCCGTGACCTTCATGCGGGCTTCGCCCGTCTGGATTTGGGTTGACGAACACCGCGCCGGCCCGAGTGCTACGAGATGGGGCTCGATGGTTGCCATGAAGTGCGGACATATTCGTACGCGCCCGGACTGGCGAGACGTGGGCCGGTGGGATACTGGTCAGCACAACGGGTGGGGATTGGGGGGAGTTGGGGAATGGTGCTGGACACGGCAACACTGCGGATTGCGTTCGCTGTGATGGCGTTGGCGCTCGGTCTCCTCTTTTACTTCTCCGCCTTCCGCAGCACTCGCTCCCCGTACAGTGCCTGGTGGTGCGCCGCCCTGCTCCTGTTTCTCTGCGGTTCCGCGTGTTTTCTCCTCAACGGCACGCCGCACCAGTGGTGGGCCAATACGCTGGGAAATGTCCTGCTGGTTGCCGGGGCCGGGAGCGCCTGGGCCGGTGCCCGTTCGCTGCGGACGCCGAAATACAACTTCTGGCTTTTCAGCGCCGTTCCCGTCGTGGCGGGCGTGGCTTCTGCCCTCGACAATCCCGGCGAGAACGTCTGGTCCGGGGGCGCCGTTTTTCTCGCGTCGATGTCGCTGATGATTGCCCTCGCCTCACGCGAGCTGTGGCGTTTGGAGCCGGGGTACACTCGGGTCCGCATTCCGATGGCGATCGCCGCAGGCGGTGTTTCAGTGTTCTACCTGGGCCGGCTGATCGTCTTTATCGCTGCAGGCCCCGACAGCCCGACGTTCGTGACGTACTTCGGTTCCGCCGTGACCACCCTGGTTACGATGGTGCTCCTGGCGGTGGTCTCGTTCAGCATGGCCGGTCTCAGCACGGAGCAGCACACGCGGGCGCTGACAACCGTCGCCAGCCAGGACGGGCTCACGGGCCTGCTCAACAGATCGGCATTCTTGGATATGGCGTCCGAACAGCTCCGCCGCGGCCGGGGCAACAAGAGCGGGGGAGCGCTGATCCTCGCGGACCTGGATCATTTCAAGGCCATCAATGACACCCATGGCCACGCCGCCGGCGATCTGGCGCTTCAGGCCTTCGCCGACGCCTGCCGTGCAACGGTCCGCTCCACGGACCTCGTGGGGAGGTACGGCGGCGAGGAGTTCATCGTGTTTGCCCCGGGCGCGAGCCCCTACTCCGCGGAGATCATCGTCAAAGAAATCAGCCGGCGGCTCGCCAAGGGGTCGGTTCCCGACGTGCCGAAAATGCCCACGGTCAGCTACGGCATCGCTGCGGTGGACGCGGGTGTGCTCAGCCTGGACGGACCAATTGCAGCCGCTGACGCCGCGCTCTATGAGGCCAAATCCCTCGGACGGAACCGGGCAGTTCTCGGCTAGCAGAAGAAGCCGGTGCCCCGCTGCCCCCAAGGCAGCGGAGCACCGGCTCCGGCGTAATCAGGCTCCGGCGTAATCAGGCTTCGGCGTTGTCAGGCTCCGGCGCGCACGAAGGTGACGGGGCCGGTGGCGGTCAGCCAGGACAGCGGGTGAACCACGGTCTCGTTGACGCCGTTCATCCCGCCGCTGAGCACCTTGCCGTTGCCCACGAAGATTCCCACGTGGCCGGACTGGACCACCATGTCACCGGGCTGGGGGGTGGACACGACTTTGCCGTGGTTCATGAACTGCATCGGAGCAAGGTCGCCCACTCGGATGCCGGAGGCGCCGAGTGCCTTTTCGACCATCGCGGTGCAGTCCTGGGTGATGCCCAGCTGGGCGTATGCGGCCGACACCATGGAGGCATTCACGCCCCCGGCGGCGGCAGCGGGAGCCTTCGCGGGAGCCGCTGCGGACTGGACGGAGATTTTCGGGGCAGGTACCTTCGGGGCAGGCGCGGCAACGGGGGCTGCGGCAGCCGCTGGAGCGGCAGCGGCGCGCGGTGCCGCCGGCTTTTCGACGACGGGCGCCTGCACCACGGGGGCAGGGGTGGACTTCACCGCGGGCCGCTCGAAGGCGATCTTGACGCTGGAGCTGGCGCTCAGGGGTGCCTGGACCTGGCTGGCGGCCGTGGGCGCTGACGCGGGGGCGGCGTCCTTCTGGGCCGGCGCGTTGGCAGCGTTCGCTGCCATGCTGCCGGTGAAGGCGAGTCCCGATGCCGCGAGGATTACGGCGGCCTGGCGTCCCAGTCCTCCGGCATTGGCCGTGACAGCACGCGATGCGGATACGAACGGATTCGAACGGCCGGCCGCTGCGCGGCGGGCACGGGTAAAGCGTGACGACATGAAGGAGCCTCTCCCGATGCCTGCGAGGTGAGCTGTCGGATTCGGATGGGAGACACCCGGCCGCGCGCCCTGACGAGTTCAGGAACTGCGCGGCTTCACCCCAAGGCCCTTTCGTGCGGGCCAAAATTGGTTTCCCCGTCTCTGCCGTGCATGGTCTGTGAACGGATCCCGGGCAGCGGCAGAGTTAGGCAATCAGCGCGGGAGTGCCTTCCTCGGTGAGGAAGGCACGTCTTCCACGGTACGGGAGCCTTTTCCAAAAGTCACATTAAGGTAACGGAGGCGTGTCGCTCCGTCCGAAGCGTGCTGTTCATGCTGACCGGGCGGAACCTCACCCTGCCGATGCCTACTTCTTGGTCTGGCGGTACCGCTCGATCTGTTTCAGCCGCCGCAGGAGGCTGTCGCGCCGCGGGTGCGGAACGGCGTCGGGCTCCTCGGCGGTGAGGTCGATGTGCTTGGTCCCGTACTGCCACAGGAGGAGGTCATCCAGCAGCCGGTCCGGGCCGGGGGAGTAGCGGTGGTCCAGGGCCTTGCGGACCTCGGTGATCCTGTTGGCACTGAGAAGCCCGGCAAGCTGGACGGTCTGGTTCAGGCCGTGGGCTGCCATGAGTTCGGCGGCCCATCCCCAGTCGTCATCCACCTTGCGGTCCACGTGCGGCAGCAGCGTCCGCCAGACGTCGCGGATGCGGTTGGGTGTGAGCGGGGCGGCGCCGTCACCGTCCATGTCCCAGTAGCCGCGGACCTCCTCGTAGCGCTCGTGCAGGTCCGCGAAGGCGCTCTCCACCGTCTCCAGCATGGCGGCCGTGGCGGTGAACTGGCGGTCGAAATGCGGGGTCCAGGCCCGCGGATCCTCCGCCTTGAAGCGGATGTCGTGTTCGATCTCGCTCCATGCATGCGCGAACACCGTGCGGATCTGGCATTCGAAGAAGTAGCTGCCGTTGGGCTGCGCTTCGGAGTTGAAGACCTTCTGGTACTCCTTGACGGCCTCATTCTGGATGGTCCGCAGAATCAGGTGCCGGCTGGAGTAGCCGTACGTCCCGGACTCGATGGAGCCGATGTCCTTCTCGCGGTCTCCGCGGCAGTCAAACAGCTGCCGCTGCCGCTTGATGAGGTTGGCCACCACCGCATTTTCCGCAGGGAGCTTGGTGATGACGCGGACACCCACCATGTCATTAAGGGTGCGGAACGGGTCGGGGAACTTCAGGACGCGCGGGCCGCCGGGTTCCAGGGGCTCCTCGGTGCGGGAGATTTTCTCCCGGAAGGAGTCCACGGTCTTGGTACGGCCGGTCACGAACAATGGCGTGACCTCGGTGTCCTTGAGCATGGTCCGCAGCATCTGCAGGACGTCCCGGGTGACAAGCTTCAGGGCAGGCCGGACGCGCTCATACAGTTCCACGCTTTCCTGCACGGAGTCGCGCTGACTGACGTCCAGGCGATCCCAGTTGCTTGCCATGGTTCCAAACTATCAAGGGCGTGCGACAGTCGCCGGTGTGACACCGGCAGCGCCACCTCAGCCACTCCCTTCCGCCCGGGGGGAGCCGCGTCCCTGTAGGCTCGGGGCATGGCTGATGTGCGCCGTCGGGCCCTGCCGTCCTCTGGACTGCTGTGGGCGACGGCAGTGGTGACGCCGGGGGCACTTGTTGCCTCCTGCCCACCCGTACTCAAGGAGGATGCAGTGAAGCGGCAGAAGTACCAGTACGGCGACCACCCCAGCCAATGGGGCGAACTCTTCTTGCCGGAACCGCCGCCAGCATCCTCATCACGGAACGGCAAGCGGCCGGCGACCCGAGGCGTCGTGGTGGTCATCCACGGCGGATACTGGCGCTCGCAGTACGGGGCCGAGTTGGGCGAACCGCTGGCGAAGGACCTCGCAGCCCACGGAATGGCGGCCTGGAACCTGGAATACCGGCGGGCAGGCAACGGCGGCGGCTGGCCGCACACCTTCGAGGACGTGCTGGCCGGGATCGACAGGCTCCGCGGAGTCGCTGAAGAGCACGGGCTTGACCTTGCCAAGGTGGTGGCGCTGGGCCACTCGGCCGGCGGCCACCTCGCCGTCTGGGCGGCCGGGCGGGACCGGCTGGCCGGGCTGGGAACTCCGGATGCTGACCGGCAGGTGGAGAGGAACCTCAACGGCGAGGCGGTGCACCTGACAGGCGTGGTCAGCCAGTCCGGGCTGCTCAACCTCGCCCAGGCGGACTGGCTTGACCTCAGCAACGGGGCGGTCAGCAACCTCATGGGCGGTTCATCCGGGAAATACCCCAAGCGCCACAAGTATGCAGACCCCATGAGCGCGGTTCCGCTGGACGTGCCGGTCTATGCGGTGCACGGACTCGAGGACCGCACCGTTCCCATGAGCCAGTCGGAAGCGTACGCCGCAGCAGCCCGGGCCGCCGGGGCGCCGGTCCAAGTGGTCAAGGTTCCGGGCGACCACTTCGCGCTGATTGACCCGAAGGCCTCGTCCTACCGGAAATGCCGCGACCTCGTGCAGGAGTTGCTGGGTTCCTAGGGGGCGAGCAATGGCGCGAATGGATGCCTTCAAGCGTCCACAACCGTTGCTGTCCGGCCCGCCCGTGGGGCACCATCGGGACATGACGAAATACCTCATCTCCTTCCCGAGCGAAGCCATGGTACTCACCGACGAGGAGTTCCCGATCGTCGTCGCCGAATCCCACGCTGTGATCGAGGAGGCGAAGGCTGCCGGCGTCTACGTATTCGGCGGTGGGATCGAGGAGCAAGTCGCTCCCGTGCTGGTCTCCGCCGACGGGTCGGTGAGCGCCGGGATCTATCCGGACTCCGAACTCAAGGGTGGGTTCACCGTGCTGGAGCTGCCGACGCGCCAGGACGCGGTCGAGTGGGCGAGGAAGATCGCGGTGGCCTGCCGTTGCCCGCAGGAGCTCCGCGAGTTCGGGTACGACCCGGCGAGCTAGCCACCTGGAATATGGGAACTCCATCGACGTCCGTTCGTTGCAAAGTCATGGGGGTCGATCGTAAATCCGCTGCCGGCACGGCCGCGCAGCGGCGCACCCTCCCTGACCAATGTGCTGCTACGCCCCCGTAATCTTCGGGAGGTAAGTACACTTACCATTTATAGTCAATAACGCACGCTCAGGCGCCCACCATGGAGGAAAACCTTTGTCTGACCCCACTGCCACACCGCTCCGGTTGCTCCGGCCATCGGCATGCGGGACGCTAGTAGCCGGGGGTTGGGGTAGTTTTGTATATTACGATCACCGGTTTCACTAGGAGATACATATGGGTGAATCCAACAGGTGGTGGACAACATGATTCGGCTCCGCAAATTGGCGCGCGCCGCGACGGTCTTGACCACCCCGTTGGCGCCGGAGGACATTCTCGCGCTTTTTAACCCCGTTTTTTCGGCCCGTCAGCTTCGCGGCGTGGTCACAAAAGTGGTGCCTGAAACGGCGGACTCCGCCACCATCCACTTCCATCCCGGCCGCGGCTGGAAGGCCCACAAGGCCGGGCAGTGGGCGCGGATCGGGGTGGAACTCGATGGCGTGCGGCATTGGCGGTCGTATTCGCTGAGCGCGCCGGCAGGGCAGGACCCTGCCATCACCGTCAGCGACATGGGTGCTGTCTCCGGTGTCCTCGTCCGGAACACCAAGCCCGGCGACGTGCTGTTCCTGGCTCCGCCCCAGGGCGACTTTGTCCTGCCGGAGCATCCGCGGCCGCTGCTCATGCTCACTGCGGGGAGCGGCATCACCCCCGTCATGTCGATGATCCGCACGCTGGTGCCGCACCGCCCCGATGCCGACGTCGTGCTGATCCACTCCGCCCGTACGCCGCAGGACAGCATTTTCCACGAGGAACTGTCCGAGCTCGCGGACCAGTTTCCCAACTTCCGGGTCACCCACTGGTACACCGGCGAACGCGGCCGCCTGGACTTCAGCTCGGCCGCCCTGCTGAATGAGCTCTGCCCGGACTGGCGGCAGCGCGCCGCGTACGCCTGCGGCCCGGAGGGCTTCCTGGACGAGGCCGAGGCGCTGTGGACCACAGAGGCCGCTGCCCACAAGAAGGCGGGCCCCTTCGCGGCCGACCCCATCAACCTGATCATCGAGCGCTTCAACACCAGCCTAGTGGGCGGGGAAGGGCACGACGGCGGACTGGTCACCTTTGAGGCCTCGGACCGCGAGGTCGAGGCGGACGGAAACACCCCGCTGCTCGATGTGGGCGAGGACGCCGGCGTCCTGATGCCCAGCGGGTGCCGCATGGGCATCTGCCATAGCTGCCTGACGCCGCTGCGCGCCGGTCATGTCCGTGACCTGCGCACCGGTGAGGTCCACGGCGAGCCGGGCCAACTAATCCAGACGTGTGTCTCGGCAGCCGCCGGGCCCGTTAACCTCGACATCTGAGGAGCAACACAACATGACAGCAATATCTGACCGCACAGCCGTGGAATCGACGTCGATCAGCGGACCGGCGGCTAAACCCCGTCCGGGTGCCCTGGCCAAATCGGGAAGCCCACTGGTTCGCCCGCCGGCCGCCGCGCACCTGACCGACGAGCAGGTGGCCGAACTCGGCCGCGAGCTGGATGCCATCAAGGACGAGATCCTCGCCAAGCGCGGCGCCTCCGACGCTGCCTATATCCGGCGCGTCATCAAGATCCAGCGCGGACTGGAGATCTCCGGCCGCGCTGCGCTCCTGATGGGCCGCAACAAGGCCGCCTGGGTCACCGGAACCGCCCTGCTGAGCGCCGCCAAGATCCTCGAAAACATGGAGATCGGCCACAACATCCTGCACGGCCAGTGGGACTGGATGCGTGACCCGGACATCCACTCCACCACCTGGGAATGGGACTTCGTTACCCCGGCCCGGGCGTGGCAGCACACCCACAACGACCTCCACCACCGCTGGACCAACGTGGTGGGCAAGGACAATGACGTCGGATACAACCTCCTCCGCATGGACGAGGAACAGCCCTGGAAGCCGCACAACCTCGGCAACCCGCTGTACAACGCGATCCTGGCACCAATTTTTGAATGGGGAATCGCCATCTACGACCTCGAACTGGCGGAGTACAAGGAGGGGAAGAAGTCCAAGGAAGCCCTGCAGAAGGACCTCAAGGCGCTGGGTAAGAAGGTGGTCACGCAGTTCACCAAGGACTACGCCGCCACTCCTGCCGTGGCCATGCTCACCGGCTCCGGCAAGCAGGCGCTCTACGGAACCCTGACCGCCAACGCCGTGCGCAACGTCTGGGCCCATGCCGTCATCTTCTGCGGCCACTTCCCGGAAGGGGCGGACACCTTCACCGAGGAGATGGTCGAAGGCGAGACCCGCGGTGACTGGTACGTCCGCCAGATGATTGGCTCGGCCAACATCTCCGGCTCCAAGTTCATGCACATCATGACCGGAAACCTGTCTCACCAGATCGAGCACCACCTCTTCCCCGACCTTCCCTCCAACCGGTACGCCGAAGTGGCGCCGAAGGTCCAGGAGATCTGCAAGCGCTACGGTCTCCCGTACACCACAGGGCCGCTGCTCAAGCAGGTGGGCTCCTCCTGGGCCAAGGTCTTCAAGCTCGCATTGCCGGGCAAGACGAAGTCCTAGCCGCCTCCGAACTGCCATGGAGCAGCGTGCCTGAGCGCACGCTGCTCCAACTGTTCTCCAGCCAGTTCTCCGCAAGGCGGGAGCGTCCGGCGCCGTTCTCTGGCAGAGTATGACCATGCTCACAGTTATCGGCGAGGGCCTCGTTGACGTGGTCCAGCGCTCCTCCGGAATCGAAGCCCATGTGGGCGGCAGCCCGCTCAATGTCGCTGTGGGGCTGGCCCGGCTGGGCCATCCCGTCCAGTTCATCGGCCGCTACGGGCGCGACGCCTATGGAGACTCAGTGGCGGCCCACCTGAGGGCCAGCTCGGTCATGCTGCCGCAGGCCCCTGACGGGCTGCCCACCAGCGTGGCCACCGCCCTGGTGGACGACGACGGCGCCGCCACCTACACGTTCGACCTCGCCTGGGTTCTTCCCGGCCTCGTTGACCGCCTGCCGTTCATGATGCAGGGCACCACGCTGCTGCATACCGGTTCCATCGCCACGATGCTGGCGCCCGGCGCCGC
This sequence comes from Arthrobacter sp. GQ119, assembly GCF_059759125.1. Taxonomy (NCBI): domain Bacteria; kingdom Bacillati; phylum Actinomycetota; class Actinomycetes; order Micrococcales; family Micrococcaceae; genus Arthrobacter; species Arthrobacter sp. GQ119. The sequence goes on from NZ_JCAXEA010000002.1 coordinate 122,347, forward strand.
CGACGTGCTGGCCGCCGTCGAACATTCCCACCCGTCGGCGACCATCAGCTTTGACCCGAACTGCCGGCCCAGCATCATCACCGACGTGGACTATGCCCGCAAACAGGCGGAGAAGTTCGTGACCCTTTCGGACATCGTCAAGGCCTCCGACGAGGACCTTGCATGGCTGTATCCGGGCGTCGATGTCCTCGATTCGGCCCGCCGCTGGCTGTCGCTGGGAGGTTCGCAAGGGCCGGCCATGGTGGTGGTCACGCGCGGCGCCGAGGGTCCCTGGGGCATCACGGCTGCCGGAGAGGCCGAGTTCGCCGCGCCGAAAGTGGAGGTGGCGGACACGGTCGGGGCCGGGGATTCCTTCATGGCGGCGCTGCTTTCCGGCGTCGTGGACCGCGGCCTTGACGGCGCCCAGAACCGCCGGGCCCTGCGCGCGCTGCCCGCCGAGGGCCTCGCCGCGCTCCTCGCCCACGCCACCCGCGCGGCCGCCGTCACGGTGTCCCGGGCCGGTGCCAACCCGCCCGCCAGGGCCGAACTCAACCGCGTCGAAGAAGCGGCAGAAGAAGCAGCAAAGGAAGCAGAAGTCCCCACTATCTGAAAGGCAGCCATGACACCCTCCGGTCCGTTTGCAGACCTGCCGGACGTTCCGTCGTTCGAACTCACCAGCCGGTCCTTCCGGGACGGCGAGACCCTGCAGCCCCCGCAGCGCAGCGGCAAGCTCCATGCCGGCGGTGACGACGCTTCCCCGCAACTGAGCTGGAGCGGCGCCCCGGCGGGGACCCGAAGCTTCGCCGTCACGGTTTTCGATCCCGATGCCCCGGGCGCCGGAGGGTTCTGGCACTGGGCCGTAATTAACGTCCCCGCGGACGTCACCTCGCTGGCCGAGGGCGCAGGAGCGGAGTCCGGCGCGGAGCTCCCGGCAAGCGCTGTGCAGCTGAAGAACGACGCCGGCTTCCGGGGCTACGTGGGGGCCGCGCCTCCGCCGGGTCACGGCCGGCACCGCTACGTCGTGACGGTCTACGCGCTGGATGTCGAGGAGCTGGACACCCGTGCGGGTGCCCGTCCGGCCAGCCTGGGCTCCGAGCTCGCGAAGCACCTCCTCGGCACGGCCACGCTGACCGGAATCTACGAACGCTGAAAACCGCTCTCCAGCGTGCCCCTCACCAGCCGCTGACGGTTGGGCCGGCGCTTACCGGCTCAGCCAGCCATTCTCCGGATTTCATCGTCGCTGCAACCATCAGATCCTCACCGAGCACCACCAGATCCGCGCGCCGGCCGGGCTCGAGGCGCCCGACGTCCGCCAGCCCCAGCATGTCCGCAGGATTCTGCGTGGCCGCGCGGACGGCGTCGGCCAGCGGAATGCCTGCCTGCCTGACCGCATGCCGCACGGCAGCGTCCAGGGTCAGGACGCTGCCGGCGATGGCGCCGTTGCTGGCCAGCCGCGCCTCGCCGCCGGCGACCCGGACTTCCAGGCCGCCGAGCTGATACGTCCCCTCGGCGGCGCACGCCGCCGCCATCGCATCGGTCACGAAGACGGCCCGCGCAGGGCTCCCCGCGATGAAGCGCACCAGCGACGGGTGGAGGTGCACGCCGTCGGCAATCACCTCGGCGAAGACGTCCGGGTCCTCCAGCAGCGCCAGGGCGGGTCCGGGTTCCCGGTGGTGCAGGGGGCGCATGGCGTTGAACACGTGCGTCCCGGCCGTGGCGCCCGCGGCTATTGCCTCACGGGCCAGGTCATAGCCGGCACCGGTATGGCCGATGGCGGCCACGGCGCCGTAGCGGGTGATCTGCCGGATGGCCGCGAGCCCTCCCTCGAGCTCCGGGGCGATCGTGACCATTTTTACGGCTCCGCGGCCTGCCAGCATCAGCCGGTCGATGGCGGCAGGTTCCGGAGCCCGCAGCAGGTCCCTGGCGTGGGCGCCGCGGTGAAACGGGCTGAGCCAGGGTCCTTCCAGGTGGATCCCTGCCAGCGTCCCCGCTTCGACCAGCCCGGCCAAAGCCGCTACCGCAGCCTCAAGCTCTGCCAAGGGCGCTGTTACCAGGCTGGCCATGAGCGTGGTGGTGCCGTGCTCAAGATGCACGCCGGCGATTTTTGCGGCAGCCCCGGCCGTGTCGGCATCGTTGAAGCTGAAGCCGCCGCCCCCGTGAACATGGGCGTCGATGAACCCCGGGCACAGGGTCCCCTCGGGAAAGCTGACGTCCGGCACCCGCGGAGGGGTCCCGGCGCCCACGGCGCTGACCTGGGAGGAGCTGGTCTCCACCCAGCCGGGCTCATGGACAGCGCCGGGCGTGATGACGCGGGCGGCGGAAATGAGCGTCGTACTCACCAGGTTTCCGTGATCTTGCGCAGGCCCCGGGGCGCGTCGGGGTCGCGGTGGCGGGCCGCGGCCATGGCGTGGGCCAGCCGCTGCAGGGGCATGATTTCAAGGACCGGCGCGAGCTGCTCATGGACGTGCGGCAGGGGCACCGTGTGGTTCAGCGGCCGGGCTGCGGCAGGATCGCCCACCAGGCACACGTCCGCCCCGCGTTCCGCCAGCCGCTCCAGCACGGGCTCCAGGGCCCGGCCGCCGGCGCCCCGCGACGCGACGGCGATGACGGGCCGGTCCTCGTCAATCATGGCGAAGGGGCCGTGCAGGAGGTCGGCTCCCGAGAAGGCATGGGCGGCCAGGTAGGACGTCTCCATCAGTTTCAAAGCAGCCTCTCGTGCCGTGGGGTAGGAGAAACCGCGCCCGGTGGTGATGATGTGGTTCACGAAGCGGTAGCGGTTCGCAACCTCCAGTATCTCCGGCCGGGCCAGGACATCCTCCGCGTGACGCGGCAGGTCTGACGCGTCGGTCCCGTCACCGCCGGCCCAGGCGTCGATGAGCAGCCACAGCGCGAGCAGCTGGGACGTGTAGCTCTTCGTGGCGGCCACGGCGCGTTCCGGTCCCGCCAGGATGTCTACATGGTGCTGGGCGGCCCCGGCCAGCGGCGACGACGGCGCGTTGGTCACCGCAACGGTAACGGCGCCGGCCCGGGCCGCGGCCGCAGTGGAGTCCACCAGGTCCGGGGATCCGCCCGACTGGCTGACCGCCAGCCAGAGGACCCCCTTCATCTTGGGCTCCGCTCCGTAGACGGTAAGGCTCGACGGCGACGCCAACCCGGCGGGCAGCCCCAGCACCGTCTCGATGAGGTACTTCGCATACAGGGCGGCATGGTCGCTGGTCCCGCGTGCTGCGAGCAGGACGAAACGGATGTCCGCTTCGCGAAGGGTAGCGGCCAGACGCCGGATGCCGGCCTGTCCCTGGTCCAGCTGCCGGGCGAGTGCCTCGGGCTGCTCGAGGATTTCGGCGGCCATCAGCGATCCCGGCACCTGGAGCGCAGTGGCAGTGCCGGTGCCGGTGGTGGTGCTTGCCGGGGTGGGGGTGTTCAGCGGGGTGGTCATGTGTCTCCTTGCGGACGCGTGCTTGGTGGATCGGATGGAATGAGGCCGGAACCTGGGTCAGGCAACTGGTTCAGGTAACTGGGTTAGGCGGGGAAGAGGACGGGCCGCGGCGGTGGTCCGCAGCAGGCTGGGCGGAGTTGGCAGCGTCGGATGCCAGTTTCACCGCACCCCAGGCAGGGGCCCTCTCCAGCACCCGGACGTCCGCCAGCCCGCGTCCTGCCAGCAGCCCGCTGACGCGTTTCGCCAGGGCAGGCTGGTTGACGAGCATCCCGCCCGCCAGCAGGACGGGAGGAGCGTCAGCGCCCGAAACGTCGGCGCCCGGATCGTCGGCGCCCGGATCGGTGCCTCCGGGCAGGAGGCCCAGCCGATCGTTGACCGCCGTGGCCAGCGATGCCAGCTGCTGCGCGGCGTCCTCGGCGATCGCGAGGCTGACGGCGTCTCCCCGGGCTGCGGAGGCGAACACCGTTCCGGCAAGGCTCGCCCAGTACCGCCGTTCCGGGGTGCGGTAGAACAGGTCCAGCAGCGCCGGCGGCCCGGAGACGCCCACCCGTTCCAGAAGGTCTGTCGATAACGGCCCGGCGGGCCGGCCGCGATCGTACTCGGCAAGGGCGTTGCGCACGGCGCTGCGGGCGATGGCGTACCCGCTGCCTTCGTCGCCCAGCAGGTAGCCCCAGCCGCCTGCCCTGGCTTCACGGCCGTCCTCACTCAGCGCCCACGCTGCGGAGCCGGTGCCCGAGATGACCACGGTGCCGGCCTCCAGGCCGCCGGCGGCGAGGATGATGCGCGTGTCGTGGACCACCTGGATCCGGGCCCCTGGGAAAGTCCGTGACAGCAGGCCGGCGAGGCGTTCCCGACTCTCCGGGGTGTCTGCCCCGGCCGCCCCCGCGCAAACAGCCTGAATGCCGTGGCCGGCGTCGCGGTTTCCCAGCTGCGCGGCGAGGCCGTCCAGCGCGGCGGCCGCCGCCTCTTCGCCGACTGAGGCGATGTTCGCACTGCATACGATGCACTCGGAAGCCTGCTGCGCGCCGTCGTCGGGGGTTCGACTCACCGCGTGGGCAGCCAGGATGGCGTGGGTCTTGGACCCGCCGATGTCGAGGCCGAGTACTCGGCCCATGCCAGTGGCACGGCCCGGAACCGGCGGCATTACTTGGCCGCCGGCATGCTGCCGGTCTGTTCGGGCCAGCGGGCGCCGTTTTCCCAGTAATGGCGGATTTCTTCGAGGTTCCGTCCCTTGGTTTCCGGTGCCAGGCGGTGCACGAAGATGAAGCCGGCGACGGCGAGGAGGCCGAAGACCGCGAACGTGCCCGCCCCGCCGAGCCGCTGCAGCATGGTCAGGAAGAACGCTGCGACGATGACGTTGGCCACGAGGTCGGAGGTCAGCATGGCGCTGGCGCCCAGGGAGCGCAGCCGTGCGGGGAAGGACTCACCGGCGTACACCCAGACCAGTGCGCCGAAGCCGAAGGTGAAGCCGACGGTGAACAGCAGGACCCCCAGGAACCCGATGACGGTCAGTGCTCCGCCGAAGTCGCGGCCCACCATGAAGACGGCAACGAGGATGATGTTGGCGACGATCATCATGCCGATGCCGCCCAGGAGGATGGGCCGGCGTCCCACCTTGTCCACGAGGGAGAGCGACACGAAGACGGCGACCAGGGCGGCGGCCTGCACCAGGGCGGGCAGCAGGAGCAGTGCCGCGTTGCCGGTGAAGCCCATCGCCTCGAAGATCCGCGGGCTGTAGTAGACCACGGCGTTGATGCCGGTGATCTGGATGAAGAACCCGAGGCCCACCACGAAGACGGTTGCCTTCAAATACGGGGAGCGGAGCATTTCGCGCAGGGCTCCGCCGCGCTCCTCGCTGATGGCCCGCTTCATGTCGGCCAGTTCGGCGTCCACATCGGCGTGGGGTTCAATCGACGCCAGGGTGCGGCGGGCGTCCTCGGTGCGGCCGCGCATCATGTACCAGCGGGCGGTGTCGGGGAGCCGGAGCGTGACGGCGAGGACCAGCACGGCGGGGATGGCGGCCAGGCCCAGCATCAGGCGCCAGTTCTCGGTGGCCGACAATGCGTACGCCGCCAGGTAGCCGGCGATGATGCCGATGACGGTGGCCACCTGGTAGGCGACGAGCAGGGCGCCGCGGACCTTTGGAGGCGCGGATTCGGCCACGAAGACGGGCACCACCACCACCGAAATGCCGATGGTGAGGCCCAGCAGCAGGCGGGCGATGAGCAGCATCGGGACGTCCGCCGCCAGGGCGCTCAGCGCCGCGAAGGCTGCGTAGGCGCCGGCGACGCCCACCATGCAGACCTTGCGGCCGAGGAGGTTGGCGAGCCAGCCGCCCAGCACGGCGCCGAGGACTTCACCGACGACGACGGCGGTGGTCACCAGTTCCTGCTCACCGGTGGAGAGCTGGAACTCCTTGGTGATGAAGAGCAGGGCGCCGGCGATATTCGAAAGATCGTAGCCGTAGATTATGCCGATGGTGGCGGCGGTGCCGCCGACGAGCAGGCCCAGACGGGGCGTCTGGCGTAGGTCTTGCAGGAACGACATCTTTGGGTCCTTGTCTGCCTGTGGTGGGGAAGTGGCTTCGGATTCCGGCGTTTGCCAGAATTGGTATAAACCAATTTCCACTATTTTGGCGTAGACCAATTTTCCTGTCAATAGGTAATATCGCAATCATGGAGACCCGTCCCGCCGCGCCGCCGAAGTACTACGTACTCAAGGAGCAGATCCTTGCCCTCATTGAGGACGCGGCCCCCGGTACCCTCATCCCCACCGAGCGGGCGCTCGCGGAGCAGTACGCCACGTCCCGCACCACGGTCCGGCAGGCCATCGGGGAACTGGTGTCCGAGGGGCGCCTGGACCGGACCCAGGGGAGGGGCACGTTCGTCGCTCCGCCGAAGGTCACACACGTCCGGCAACTCACGTCGTTCTCGGATGATGCCGCGAGCCAGGGCATGACGGCATCTGCCAGGATCCTGGACATCGGTCCGGTACCCGCCGATCCGGCGATTGCACGGCGGCTCGGGCTGGCACCCGGGACGGAGGTCCACCGCGTTGAACGGATAAGGCTGGTCAACGGCGAGCCGCTGGCCCACGAGACAGCCTTCCTGGCCGGCGACCTGCCGGACCTGGCGCACAACGTGGAGGTCCGCGGGTCCCTGTATGCGGCCCTAGGCGAGGACTACGGCATCCGCATCAGCGAAGTGGAGGACGCCGTGGAGACCAAACTTGCAGGCCCTGATGAAGTCCGGTTGCTCGACGTCGAAATGGGCGCCCCTATGCTGCTGGTCCACCGGCAGGGCTTCGCCCTCGACGGAAAGCCTGTTGAGTGGACCCGCTCAGTCTTCCGGGGCGACAGGTTCCGCTTCGTGGCCAGGATGCACGTCTAGGCCGCGTCTTCCTCTGGGTGCCGCCAGACATGGGCTGTGTGCAGGCACGTAGTCCTGTGACAGGCCGCCGGGGACGGGTCACTTGACGGTTTCAGGAGGCTCGGGGGAGCCATTCCGGTTGGCTGAGTAGCCGTTCAGCCGGGCTGGTTCCGGGGAGTGGGGGTGCAGTGGAGTGGTAGGTGTGGCCGGTGGGTGTCTGGAGTTTGAAGGTGTGCCGTGGGCCGGGCCGTGGGATGGCTTTCCATCCGGGTTTTTCTTTGGTGTGGTTGCAGGCTTCGCACAGACCGGCGCCGTTGGCCAGGGTGGTCCTCCCGCCGGTGTGCCAGGGGATGATGTGGTCGTGGTGGCGGATCGGGGCGTCGCAGTACGGGGTGCGGCAGGTGTCATCGCGGGTCTGGATGAAGCGGCGCAGCCCTGCCGGGAAGAGCCGTGCCCGGGAGTCCATCGCTACCAGCTCACCGGTCCCGGGGGCGGTGTAGAGCCGGCGGAGCCACGCCTTGAGTGCCTGGCGGCTGGTGGCCCCGCCCGGGTCGGGTTCCTGGCCCGCGGTGCTCCCGCCATCGTTGGGTTCCTGACCGCCGGTAGCCTCTCTGGTCTGGATCAGGGTGCGGGCCCAGCCTGCCGGGACGGTGCCGTAGCCGGTGAGGCGGGCCGGTTCGCTGTCGGCCCGGAAGAGGGTGCGGTCGGTCATGACGAGCTGGATCTCGACCCCGCTGATCCCACCCGGGGCGCCGGTGGTCCATTCGACGAGGGCGTCGGCCATGATCTGGCCACGGGAACGGGAGTCGCCGTCCGAGCGCAGCGTATCGGCCTGGCGGCTGAGCGCGGCGTACACGGCGACGCCCTGGGCGACGGGCAGCAGCGCGGTCAGGTAGGTCATGGTGTCCGGGGCCGGTCGCAGGCTGACGCGCCGCTCGGCGGCTGCGTGGCTCGCCCGCTGGGTGACCGAGCGGGGATCCCGCCGGTACGCAGCAGCCTTAGCCGCGGCCACGATCGCCCTATCGCCTGAACCGTCGAAGGTTCCGGTGTCGGCGGCGAGCTCGTCGTCGACGGCGCACCGGTCAGCCGCGGACAGGCAGGCCGTTTCTTTCACCAGCAGGGTGGCGCGCCATTCATTCAACTGCCCGGTGTCCAAGGCGGCCAGGGTGTGGGGCATCTCGGTCAGCAAGGCCTTCGCCAGGCCCAGCAGCCGGGAGCCGCGGGCCGGGGATTCGTGCCGGGCGAGCGCGATCTGCGCGGCGACGTCCTGGCCCTGCTCCGCCACCGGGACCCCGGCCTCGGCCTGGGCGCGGCGCTGGGCGGCATCGAAGGCCACAGCGATCCTCGCCTGCAAACCGGCGACCGCAGACTTCAGCTCCTCCAGCCCGCGCAACTGGTCGATCAGCCCGGCACCGTCGGCGGCCAGCTGCAGCGACCCCGCCGCGGCGAGTAGGTCCTCCACAGTGACACAGGACATCTCGGCATTGGGGGCGGCGGCATCCGGAGCGACGGCGCCGGCAAGGCCGGCGCCGGGTGGCGCCGCTGCCAGTATCAGATCGGATTCCCCAATGCCGTCCATACACACAGTGTTCCAGAGGGGTCAGACAAAATAGGGAATCCACTCATTTCATCCAACTGAAGGAGCATGGAGGTCTTGTGCCGGAGCGCAACCTGCATTGGATACAACATGACCAGCGTCCCGCTTGAGCTCGCTCAGTCGGGCGCGCCCCGTAGAATCCGATCGGAGAGGGGAGGGACAGCTGTGCTCGAAGTGACGACGCCCGACGTCTCACGGCTCGCACAGGTCGGAGAGACGCTTGCACGATGGCAGGTGGATGGAGGCCCCGTCCACCTGCATCCTGGTGACCTCGGCTGGTATTCGCTGCGCGGCGCCGAGGAGACGGCATCGTCGATACGGATCTGGGCGGACGATGCGACACCATCCGCCATCGGCCTTCTCGATGGCCCGCAGCTCCTTCGTCTGGCGGTCGACCCGACGCGACGGGACGACACCGGCCTTGCAACGCGGATCGCAGACTCGGTCGAAGACCCCGAAGGCGGCGTGTTCGCCCCCGGACAGGCGACGGTGGAGGCGCGAGGCGCTGATGCTCTGACGCGAACGCTGGGACGACAAGGCTGGCAAGAGGACGAACCGTGGATTCCATTGCGCTTCGATCTCTCCGCACCTGTCCAGCCGACCGGTACCCTTATCGAGACGATCGACGAGGACCGGGCCGGAGAATGGGTCGGCGTGCACTGGTCCGCGTTCCGGGGCACTCCGCTCGATGATGGCGTGAGGCAGACGTTCGTCAACCGATGGCTGACGATGACCTCCGGGCCCTTCGCAGAGGCATCGCGTAACCTCGTCGCCTTCGATGAGAACGGGAAGGCGGTCGCGGTGACAACGGTATGGTCTGCCGGACCGGGGCGTCCCGGCCTCATCGAGCCTATGGGCGTGCGTCGGGACCACCGTGGGCGCGGTTACGGGGTGGAGATCACGCGCGCGGGAGCGGCGGTGCTGCGGGAGATGGGTTCCTCCAGTGTCGTGGTGGCCGCCGAAGGAGCCAATAGCGGCGCTCTGGCAACTTACCTCGCGGCTGGGTTCGTCCCTGCCACGCCCGTAGTGGACATGTCACGCGGCGACTAGGGTATGTCTCCCAATAGAGTCGCCCAGGTGAGGGCGGCGTGGAGGGCGGCCCCGGCACGGAAGGTGATGGCGAGCTTGTCGTAGCGGGTCGCGATACCGCGCCATTGCTTGACCAGCCCGAAGGAGCGCTCGACGACGTTGCGATCCTTGTACGCATCTTCGTCGAAGGTGGGCGGCCCTGAATTCGGTGGAAATCTATTTGGAGATCCACCAATAGCGCTGACATTTGGGGGCCCCGATGCAACACCGCTTATTCTCCCCGCGTCGTAGAAGACGCCGTCGACCCGCTTGGAGTCCGCTGCATCAGGGCCTCCTGCGCGTTGGGCAGTGTCACTCCGCTGATCGCCGCCCTGCCCGTCAGAAAACTGTTGACAATGGGCGTTTAAGGATTTAGATTCATAGTGAATAAAAAACTCTCAGCTCGGTCGAACGGATGCAGATGGCTGACAACGACCGAGGCCTCTCATAACACCAGCCGGAGCTCCTGATTTTTCCTTCGACCCTTGAAAGGGTGACATGAGTCCATCTCTTGACCCCACCGCACTTCATACCGGCCTGGCGCGGACCATCACGGGGGGCGTCAATAGCGACTCTGCTTTCATCGACACCGTCGCATCAGAGAGCGGACTCCTTGTGGAACAGTCTCAGCTCGCCGACTCAGCTGTCTTGGAGCTCCTTGAACAGTCCTACGGCCTGAACGGCAACCTGAAACGCATTCCCACTGAGAAGGACGAGACTTTTCGTCTGCAGGACGGAAATGACATGTATCTTGTCAAGCTGTCCACAGCCGATGAGGATCCGGTGATAGTCCACCTGCAGACGGCATGCATGGAGCATCTGGAACTGACCGCCCCCGAACTTCCGGTGCAGCGTGTAGTAAAGAGCCTTACGGGGAGTACCGAAGTCCATATTCCGTCACCGGAAGGACCCTTTGACCGGGTGCTTCGCGTGATGCGCTTCATGCCAGGCGAGTTGCTGGCCCACCACGGGGCGTCCGCTGGCCAGCTTCAGTTGGTGGGCTCAAGCCTTGCCCGTCTGGGTGTTGCTTTGCAGGACTTCGATCATGCCCGCGCCGACCGCTTGCTCCTGTGGGACCTGAAGCACTTCCACCGGATGCGGCCGCTGCTTGACTATGTCGAGGAGCAGCACAAACGCTCCCTGGCCGAAGACATTTTCGACCGGTTCGACGAGACAGTGGTTCCGCTGCTGGACACCCTGACCTCTCAGGTAGTCCACGGCGATTTCAGTCCGTTCAACATCCTCGTCGACCCGGACAGCCCGGACTACGTGACCGGGATTATCGACTTCGGAGACGCCGTGCGGACACCGGTGATCTTCGACCTCAGCGTCACCATGGCCAACCTCCTGGGAGCAGATCCGTCCAGCCCCTGGGAGCACGCACTGCACGTCATGGATGGCTATTTGACTATCCGTCCGCTGCCCGTTCAGGAGTTGGAGGCCCTGATCATCTCAGCCCAGGCCCGCCTGCTCCTGCGGGCCCTGATCACGGGGTGGCGGGCAAACCAATTGCCCCAAAGGCGCGATTATCTGCTCTCCCACTCCAAGCCGGACTGGGACCGGCTCGCCGCCACCGCCGCCGCCCCAGCACCAAAACTGCCTTCCACACCCTGAACCTGACGCACTAGCCATCAAGGAGACATCATGAGCACCACTCCCCAAACCATCCGCAAGCCGTCCCGGGCCATGATCAATGGCTTTGATCCCAACCGCCTTAGCGAGCTCCCGGATCAGATGCAGAAGAGCATCCGGCGCCGGGACCAGAGCCTCGGACCCGGATACCGGCTCTTCTACGACACCCCCCTGGAAATCGTTCGCGGCAAGGGCGTCACGTTGTTTGACCGCGAGGGAAATGACTACCTCGACGTTTACAACAACGTCCCCTCGGTCGGCCACGCCCACCCGCGGGTCATCGCGGCCGTCCACGAGCAGATGCAGACGCTGAACACCAACACCCGGTACGTCCAGGAATCCATCCTCGACTACTCCGAGCAGCTCCTTTCCACGTTCCCCGCAGAGCTTGGCCATGTCATGTTCACCTGCACCGGGTCCGAAGCCAATGACCTCGCCATGCGCGTGGCAAAATACGCCACCGGAAACCAGGGCATCATCGTCACCTCCGGCGCGTACCACGGCCTGACAACCGAAGTAGCGTCCTTCTCGCCGTCCCTGGGCGCGGGTGTGCCCCTGGGTGCGAACGTGCGGGTCATCGACGCCCCCGACGCCCTGCGGTACTCATCCGATCAGGGGTCCCTGCAGGATCACCTGCGGAACCAGGTCCGTGCCGCCATCGCCGACCTGCACCGGCACGGCATCGGAGTGGCGGCCTTCATCGCCGACAGCATCTTCTCCTCCGACGGTGTCTTCGCCGGCCCGACAGGCTTCCTGCGCCCGATCATCGAAGAGGTTCACGCCGCCGGCGGCCTGTACATCGCAGATGAAGTCCAGCCCGGATTCGGCCGCACCGGCGAGGAATGGTGGGGCTTCCAGCGCCACGGAATCGTCCCGGACATCGTCACCATCGGCAAGCCCATGGGCAACGGCATCCCCGTCGCGGCAGCCATCTTCAAGCCCGAACTGCTGGTGGAGTTCGGCAAGAACATCCGCTACTTCAACACCTTCGGCGGGAACTCCGTAGCCATCGCCGCTGCCCAGGCCGTCCTGGACGTGATCCGCGACGAATCACTCATAGAAAACGCCCGGAAGGTCGGCGAAAAGATCATCACCGGGCTGAAGGACCTCAGCCAGGGCCTGGACCAGGTCGCAGAAGTCCGCGGAAGCGGCTTCTTCATCGGTGTCGACCTCGTCACTGACCGATCCACACTCGCACCTAATGGGGAGGCCGCCGCCGGCATTGTGAACGCCCTCCGGGAGGACCGGATTCTCATCTCGGCCTGCGGCGCCCAGGGCAATGTCCTGAAGCTCCGCCCCCCGATGCCCTTCTCCACCACTGATGCCGATCGCCTGCTCGAAGGAATGGGCCGGGCCTTCAAGGCACTTCGCTAAGACCTAACATCAAACCGGTCGGCGTAGATGCTGACACCAACTGCTTGGGGAGTGCCTTCCACCGTGAAGGCACTCCCCAAGGCGCAGAATGCCCCTTTGGCCCGGGGAGTCGTACTAAACAGCCTCACTCATTCAGCGGATCACTTCAGCTGAAACCATCGAAGGGAATCACCATGAAGACCAAAAACAAAGTCCAGACTGCGGCGGCCGGACTTACGCTCCTGCTGGCCCTCACTGCCTGTGGCGGCGCTGCCACCGGCACCCAGGGAGCGGACATTCCCAAGACGCAGAACACCCGTGACGTCTCCGAGGGTGTCCAGCCGGATGCGGCCGCGGTGGCGCTGCTGCCGGAGTCCTACAAGGCCAAGGGTGAACTGACCGTGGCGATGGATTTGAGTTCCCCGCCGATGACGTTCCTGGCCGAGGACAACTCAACCCCGATTGGCGTGAACCCGGACCTCGCCCGTCTGGTGGCCAAGAAGCTCGGCCTGAAGCTGAAGTTCGAGAATACGGCGTTCGACACGATCATTCCCGGTATCGACGGCGGCCGCTACGACTTCACCGCCACCACCATGTCCGCCACCGAAGAGCGGCTGAAGGTCCTGGACATGATCAACTACATTAAGGGCGGCTCGGCCATTGCGGTGCCCCACGGCAACCCCAACAATCTGGCCAACGACGCGCTCTGTGGCAAGAACATCGGCGTGACCAAGGGCTCCACCCAGCAGCTCAAGCACCTGCCGAACGTCTCGAAGTGGACCTGTGAGGAAAAGGGCAAGCCGGCCATCAACGGCGTGACGCTGCCCAACGTCCAGGAGGCCCTGACGCAGCTGGACTCCAAGCGGATCGACGGCGTTTTCTATGACGCCAGTGGCCTGGCCTGGGCCGCAGAGCAGCAGCCCAACCACTTCACCGTCCTGGAGCCGCGGATGGATACCCGCACGAACACCAACGTCGCCATGGGGGTCAAGAAGGGCTCACCATTGACACCGGCCCTGCAGAAGGCCATCCAGTCCGTTCTGGAATCCCCGGAATACAAGGAGTCCCTGGAGTACTGGGGCCTGGGCGAATCAGCCATCACCGAAGCCACAATCCGCTAGTACCAATGGGTGCGCCCATGCTCCCGCCCATTGAGATCGTGACAATCGAAACCAGCTTTCAAGCCGCCGGAAACCAATAACCCCCATATCGACGAAACCGGGACATTCGGCCATGTCCCGGTTTCGGTCCCTAGCTCGTTAAGGTTGTGCCATGAGTAGCAACCCCACGGTACGTGACTACAACAAGGCTTCAGTCCTTGATGCCGTCCTTTCGGAGGCGCCTTTGACGCGCAACAGGCTGATTGAACTGACGCGTTTGAGCCAGGCGACGGTGTCCCGGAAGGTGGATGAGCTTCGTTTTGACGGTTTCGTTGTCGAGCAGGGGGTCAATGCGGTTCCGCGCCGCGGTCGGCGCTCCACGTACCTGGATGTACCCGGGACGGCGGGGCACGTTGTCGGTATCGCCCTCGGGGCGCGAACCACGTGCGTCCTGGTTACGGACCTGAGGGGTCGCGAGGTTAGGCACGTGATTGTTCCCAGCCTTGAGGGCGGCGATGTTGGAACGACTGCCGAGTGGCTGGTGGACCTGATTGCGGAGACCAGTGAATCGGCAGAGGGGCCATTGCGTCAAATCGTCGCCGCGCTGCCCGGCCGTGTCCGGAATGGCGCTAAATGGTCCGGGACACCGGAATCAAGGAAGACGCTCACCGGTTCTCTTCTCCAGAATTCTCTTGAAGATCGGTTGAAGGCTCCCGTGGTCCTTGAGAGCGATGCCAGTGCGTCCCTGCGGGGGATCCTGAAGGATGATGCGAGCATAGGGAATGCCGCTTTGTTCATGCTTAGTACGGTGCTGAGCTTCGCCAGTTGTACTGATCATGAAATCGCCCAGGGGCGGACCCCTGCTTTCGGTGACCTTGGTGGTGTTCTCTTCTCCGGTGTCGGCAACGAGACCCTCGATGGGCTGTTGAGCATAAAGGGCCTCCTCCAATTCGCCGGGGGCCGGGGACTGGACCTGGAGGGCATCGAAGCGCTCTGGTCCCAGCCGCAGGAAGCGGCGTCCCGCGCGGAAGTGGTGGAGGCGTTTACGACGGCGGTCGTCAGCGCTGTCGGTGCCGTTGCAGTTACGCTGGACCCGGAGTCCGTGTACTTTGTGGGTCGTTTGAGTCCGCTGGTGGACGAAGTCCTTCCCGAGGCGCGCAGACGGCTGGCGCAAAGCCTTCCCAGCGTCCCGGAGATCAGGGTCGTGCCGCAGGTGATCGGACTGTCGGTGGCCCGGGGAGCGGCGTATGCCGGACTGGCCCTGGCCCAGTCCCGGCTCCGGGAATCGATGCTCGAGGCCCGTCGCGAGGACCACAGCCTGTAGCAGCTGACATCCGGTCCTCTTGGCGTGTGAGGTGTTCAGCGGCCCGGATCTTTACGCCGTGCTGCGGTGCATTAAGCCATATTGCGTCCCGAGTCCGGGCGTGTCCAAGAGCATTGTGGACAGACCGTTCGGGTGGTTGGTTTGGTGCACAGGCATCCGACAGAATGGGGACCCTGATGATCACGGCTTTGGCTCAGCGCATCCGCACGCAGTGCAGCAGAGAACTGAGGGTGTTCAGGGACCAGGTGTCCGCCTTGGTTTGGCAGGACATCGGAACCGGAGGCCTGGAAGGCGCTGCGACGGCCATGGCCAGCCGGCCCTCCCTGGCCTCGCCCGGCGTCACCGTGGACATCGTGGGTTTTACGGAGTGGCAGCCCGCCGCCGGAACGGCTTCGGTGGGTGTCACCGTCGCTCTCCGTCCTGGTGCCGGGCGTTCGTTGGCAGGCGTCCATTGGGAAGAAGCCCACGCCTGGGCCTGTGCCGTGGCCGACGGACCGTGGACGCTCGCGGAGTTCATCGGCTCGGAGGAGGCGCCCGGGGGCGTGGTGTTCCACTACCTCCTCAAGGACCCCGTCACCTTCTACCCCCTCGACGAACTTCAGGGAGCGCTGTAAGCGCAGGATTAAAAGAGGAGATCCGGCGGGAACGTTCCCGCCGGATCTCCTTTTATGCTTTCGCTTCCGTCACTCCTTGCCGAGCCCGGCGGCGGACGTCTTCTGTCCCCTAACACCGTTCAGGGTGGAGAGGTCGAAGATGCCGTTGAGGTCGGCCTGCTTGGTGGTTCCGGCGTCCACGCCGTCCTGCTGGAGCTTCTTGAAGGCTCCGGCCAGCGGGTCCACCGTGAACACAATGTTCTGCAGCGACCGGTCGATGACGTCCTGCTGCAGCGCTTTGCCCGTCGTTTCCTTCAGGGCGGCGTTCAGCTTCGTGGCCTTTTCGGCGTCCGGGGTGTCGTTGAGCCACTGCACGGCCTGGACGTGGCCCTTGAGCAGGGCTTCCACCGTTTGCGGGTGCTCTGCGGCGAACTTCTTGTTCACAATCAGGATGGTGGTGGGGAACTCGCCCGGCTTGCCGGTCTGGGATCCGTCCCACAGGTCCTTCTCATCGACCAGGACCTTGGCCCCGGCCTGGAGCACCAGACGGGACGCCCACGGCTCCGGCAGCCAGGCGCCGTCGAGCTTTCCGTTCTGGAACAGCTTCAGCGTCTGGGCGTTTTCGGTCGGGTTGATGGCGACGTCCCCGCCGCCGTCGGGGTTGGTCTTGAAGCCCTGCTTGGCGAGCCAGGCGCGCAGCGCCACATCCTGCGTACCGCCCAGCTGCGGGGAAGCCAGGGTCTTGCCTTTCAGGTCGGCTGCAGACTTGATTTCCGGCTTCACCACAAGCTGTGCACCGCCCGAGGCAGCGCCCGCGATAATGCTGATGGACTCGCCCTTGCTCTTGACGAACGAGTTGATGGCCGGGTTCGGGCCGATGTACGTCGCGTCGATGGCCCCGGCATTCAGTGCCTCCACCGCGGCGGGGCCGGCGTTGAAGACCTGCGTGGACAGCTTGGTGCTGCCCAGGTTCTTCGCTATGAAGCCTTCGTTGACGCCCACCAGGGCCGGGGCATGCGTGATGTTGCCGAAGTAGCCCAGCTTCAGTTCTGCGGCCAGACTGGTGGCAGCGGCAGTGTCGGTTGCCGTGGCGGTGTTGCTGGCTGCCGTGTTCGCCACGGCGGCGCCGGCGCCGAGGAGGGCGAGCACGCCGACGGCGATTCCGATCTGGAGGCGCCGTGGACGCTTCGGGCTGTTGGTTCCTCCGGCGGTGATGCGGGTGGATCCTGGGTTGTCCTGGGAGTTCGACATGGTGTTCCTTCGGTGATGGGAGGGAGCGTTGAACTGACGTTACGTAGAGCCGCCAGGCCAAAACAACGCCCGCCGTAGCGGGGGTTCACCGGAGTTCTTTGGAGTTAATCGGACGTCTCAAAGGGGTCACCAAAAAGCCGCACTGCGTCAAAAACCGGCCGGGACCGACCGCAACGCCTCGAGGATCGCAGGGAGCAGGTGCTGGCTCCGTCCCCACACCGGATCGAGGACTTCGACGTACCAGGAGTCAGCAAGGAGCAGGGCAAGGGTCTCGTTGCTTTCCTCCGCCCAGTCCCGGATCTGGTCCGACTCGATGGGCGTCTCACTGGTCCCCAGCACGGTGACCACCTCGTCGCCGTCGAGCGTCACGGGAACTGACGCACTGCTCATTTCCCCCGGGGCATGGGCGATGGCAACGAACTCCGTCCGCGACGAAAGCTGCAGGAGCCGCCGTGCGGATTCGGCGGAGCAGAATCCCGTCACGTATTCCCGCTGTGCAGTGCCGGTGTCCGCCGCGAGTCCCGGCTGGGATTCCTTCGTGAAGAGCCCGCTGCGATTGATGTTGGCGAGTTGGCCTGCGATGGGCAGGGTTTCGTCGTCAAAGCGTGGGGCAAGGGTTCCCGCCTGGTACTCGCTCTTGCCCTCCAGCCAGCGTGCGGTCAGCTCCCCGGCGGCCGCAAGCGTGCTGGCCTGCCGCCACACCTCCCTGTCCACCAAGAGCCGGCCATAGCTGTCCCGTTCGTCCGTGAAGTGATGATTCATAGTTTCGAGCCTAGGCGGAGCAGGCGCCGGCTGGACAGGCGACGTGACGGATGCGGACACAGCATGAACCGCCGTGACTCCGTGTCTCTTTCGGTTTTGGGGCCCCGCACCCGTTGCCTGCTTCTCCGCAGGCGAATAGCCTGTGTCTCGGCAGTGTTCTTCAAACCTTGTTGGGGGGAGGCTTGAATCGCCTCATCTCTGGGGACACTTGCCGGAAAAAGGCTGGCTCCATGGTCTCAGCACGCCTGGAGCCAGCTTTCGGCATTTTGGCCGGATTCTTCCCGGGCGCGTGATTCCAGCGGGTTCTGACTCAACCAGAGGCGAGTTCTGACTCAACCCGAGGACGAGGAGTCTGCGTTCGCGGTTTCCTTCCCGTCTGCAGCTGCCTGGGCGTACGAGGCCGAAACCCGGCGGTAAACCGGGGTCAGGAAGGCCAGCAGCGCGGCCACGATCATGATGATCCCGGCGATCAGGAACACCAGGGCGATGCCGCGGGAAATGCCCTCGCCCAGCAGCGGGGCCAACTGCGCGGCGCCTTCGGCGGACCGCGCATACGGGATGATCCAGAACTGGGCGATCGGCGCGATGAGGAACGCGGTGATCGGTGCTGCCGCAGACTCGAAGGCCATGGCGAATCCGAACACCCGGCCCTGCCGGTGCAGCGGCACCATCTGCTGGATGACCGTCTGCTCGGCGGCCTCCACGACAGGGATCAGGACCAGGTACAGCCAGATGCCGGCGACGTATAGCCATGCCCATTCCCGCACCGTAAACACGGCACCGAGAAAGCCCATCACGATCACTGCGAGAAGCATGCTGCGCAACGGGTTGGCCCCCAGTCCGAACTTGCCGATCAGCGCACCGCCCACGATGAAGCCGGTGGAGCCGAGAGCGAAGACGGCCCCCCACAGCTCCACGGGGAACATCTCCAGGCCATAGGGGTCCATCAGCGCCATGTACACGCCGCCGATGAAGTTGTTGAAAGTGGAGAACAGGATGAGCGCGAACAGCCCCCCGATGGCCAGCACGGCGGCAATGGAACCGCGCAGATCGAACGCTCCGTGCGCGTCCGTGGCGGCCACCCGGACCTCCTCGGGCATGCGCAGCGTGAGCAGGTGCAGGAAGGCCAGCGCCGTGAGCACCACGGCGACGACGACCGTCCAGCCCATGCCCAGCAGCCCGACCGACAGGCCGGAGAGCACCGAGGTGACGATGAATGCCAGGCCCTGCACCATACCCACCATCCCGTTGGCGTTGGCCCGCCGGTCCGGTTCGATGAGGATGGTGACTGTGGTGGAAAGGGCAACGTTGCGCATGTTCTCCACCACCGCGCCGACCAGGATGATCAGGGCAAAGAGCCAGAACCACGGCTGCGTCAGGTCCAGGAGCCTGGGGGTTGGTGTCAGCAGGAACATGACCCCGGAGAGCACGAACATCACCAGTGTGAACGCTGCGGCAAAGCGCATCACGGCGAGCTTGCGGTAACGGTCCACGAAGGTGCCGAAGCTGATGCTGGAAAGGGCGATCAGCAGCATGTACGCGCCGCCGATCACCCCCGTGGCGATCACGTTGCGCGTCTCCAGGTAGACCCAGAACGTCAGGGCGAACCACAGATAGCTGGTCGTGATGTTGGCGAGGGCGGTGTTCACCAGGATCCCGGCAAAGGTGCGGGACCGCTCGGCCGGACTGCGCAATGACGTGTCGACGGCGCCGGGATCCGCCAGGCGCGGGGCCTCGCCGTCCTCGACCTGCGCGGACGTGGCGGCCGCGTCCCCGGAAAGGTTCGCGGCGCCGTCGGGAGCTTCAGCGGCGCTGGACGGGGCCGGTTCCTGCTCGGTCATGCGTCCCAGTGTAATGACAACGGCAGGGCGGGGTCACGGTCGGGAACCATTGGATGCCTGCCCGGATGTATTCGGGACGGCTTACGGCTCGATGAGCCCCGTGCGGATGGCAAACCTTGTGAGGTCCAGCCGGTCGCGCAGCCCCAGCTTCTGCAGTACGTTAGCGCGGTGGCGATCGACGGTCTTCACGCTGATGCTGAGGATCTCGGCGATCTCCCTGGCGGAGTTCCCCTCTGCGATGAGCTTGGTAATCTGCTCCTCGCGGGGTGTGAGGATGCTGTCCGGCATCCGGTCGCCACGGCGGTCGCGTTCCAGATAGTCACGGATGAGCGCGGTGACCGCACCGGGGTAGAGGAACGACTCACCGCGCATCGCTGCGCGGCAGGCCTCGATGAGGTCGCGGTCGGCGACCGACTTGAGCACATAACCCGAGGCCCCGGCGCGCAGCGCCTCGAAGAAGTACTGCTCGTTGTCGTACATCGAGAGGATGAGGATCCGCACATCGGGTGCGGTCCGCGATATCTCCCGTGCCGCCTGGATGCCGGTCATCTGGGGCATGGCGATGTCGAGAACTGCGAGATCCACCCCGCCGGCGGCCGCGGCGGCGACGGCCTCAGTTCCGTCGGCGGCCTCGGCCACGACGGTGAGGTCTGGCTCCGCGTCGAGGATCAGGCGAAGGCCGCGGCGGACCAGGGCATGGTCGTCGGCGAGAAGGATGCGCGTGGGTTCGCCCATCGGCTCAGCTCCCCGCCCCGGCGCCCGGAACGACGAGGCGAACGTCGGTCCCCCCGCTCGGCCGTGCGGCGACCGTCAGCTCTGCACCGATGAGCAGGGCGCGTTCGCGCATCCCGCGGATACCGGCGCCCTCGCGGAGGTCACCGCCGCCTTGCCCGTCGTCGCGAATCCGCAGGGTCAGCCCCGCTGTCGACGAGGTGAGCGCAAAATCGACCCGTGTCGCGTGCGCGTGCCGGGCGACATTGGTGAGCGCCTCCTGCGCGATGCGGTAAAGCACCAGCTCGACCTCCCCGCTGAGCTCTGGGAGGTCGTCATCGAGCTCCCAGGTCACCGGGATCCCGCTCGAACGGGAGAACTCCGAGCCCAGCGAACTCAGTGCGCTCCGTAGGCCAAGGTCCGCGAGCACGCCCGGGCGCAGGCGCTGGGCCACCTGGCGGACCTCCTCCAGGCTCGCACGGACCGCTTCCTGGGCGACCAGGCTCTCCTCTCGGAGATCGTCGGGAGATCGGTCGACGACCCGCTTGAGACTGAGGAGAGCAACGGTCAGGCTCTGGCCGATCTGGTCGTGCAGTTCCCGCGAGATCCGCTGGCGTTCCCCCTCCTGGGCGGCCAGCGCGAGGGCGCTGCTCGCGCTGTTCTCCGCCTCCAGCCGGTCGAGCATCTCATTGAAGGTGCGGATGAGATGCCCGAGGTCGCCGTTGCCGGCCTCCGGCGCCCGGTCGCCACCGCGCCGCAGCGGGCCCACGCGGCGCATCACGGCCGTCAACGCGTCCAACGGCGCCAGACTGGCCCGCACCAGGGCGGCGTTCGCAGCGAGGATGAGAGCCAACCCGATGAGCAGGACCGGTACCTCGGTGAGCAGGACAGGCGAGGACACCGTCGCCGGCGAGAGGGCCAACACGAGCGTGCCGATCGCAAAGAGCAATCCGTTGATGATGAACAGGCGCCAGAACAGCAACTGTGCCGGTCCTTTCGGAGGCAAGCCGCTTGTTGCGCCGGTGGCCCTGGTTTCGGGCGGAGTCCGCATCCGACTAGCTTTTCGCGGCCCGCGTCCTTTGTCCATGAGGGCTCACCCCCACGGGCGGCGAAACCCCGGGGCGCGCCGCTCCGGAAATGGGTGTCAGGCCCCATGGCACCTCCTTTCCCGTAAGGGGAGACTGAATATACCCCAGAACCGACGGAACGGAGGGCCCGATGGAAACCACCCACTCCACCGTGCCCGGCGCCGGCGTGCTGCACGACTGCCTGACCCGCGACGGCCAGCAATTCCGCATTGTCGTCGAGCGTCCCGGCAGACGCGAAATCTTCGTCTACGACTCGGCGGAGCCCGATCGGGTCGTGGCAAGGATCGTGCTCGAGGAGGACGAGGCCGATCAGGTCGCCGAGCTCCTGCATACCCAGCCGATCACCGATCGCATAGCCGAACTCGAACGCCGGGTCGCCCAGCTCGCGGGGAGCGGGCGATGAGGATCGTGTGCCCGCCGCTGAAAAGCCCGGTACTCACAGGATCACTCCGGGAGAGGACCCGATGGAGCACCTCAGCCGATTCGCCCGCGAATTCCTAAAGGCGCTCAGAAACCTTCTGCCCATCGTTATCGTCGTTGTTCTGTTCCAACTGCTGGTGTTCCGCTCCATGCCCGATGACCCACTGGAGCTGGTGGCGGGGCTCCTGATCGTGGCTGTAGGCATTGCCCTGTTCCTGTATGGCCTGGATCTGAGTATTTTCCCTGTCGGCAAGAACCTGGCTAACCAGTTCGTTCGGAGCGGGGCCCTGGCGTTGTTGCTGCCCTTTGGGTTTGCCATTGGCTTCGCTGCCTCCGTCGCGGAGCCGGCGGTGATCGCTGTCGCGGAGCAGGCCCAGTTGGTCAGCGATGGTCGGATCAATGCGCTGGTGCTGCGCTTCGTCATCGCTGTGTCGGTGGGGCTGGTCCTGGTCCTGGGCATCCTGCGTGTCCTGCGGGGCTGGGCGGTGTACAAGCTGCTGATCGCGGGGTACGCGATGGCGCTGGGACTCACGTATGTCGCCCCGCCGGAGATCATTGGTCTTGCCTACGATTCGGGCGGGGTCACCACGAACATCGTCAGTGTCCCGCTTATCGCGGCGATCGGTCTCGGCCTGGCTAATTCCATCAGGGGACGCAGCCTGCTCGCCGACGGGTTTGGCCTGGTCGCGCTGTGCGTGATGGTGCCCCTGATCGGAGTCCAGCTGTACGGCATCTGGGTCTACACCTTCGGCGATGCCGGGGCGGCGCCGCCCGTCACCGGCGCCGGGGAGGACTCAACGGATTGGGTGGTGGGCATGATCCTTGGCCTCGCCTCAATGCTCCGAGAGGTCCTGCCCATTGTGGGCGTGGTCCTCTTCTTCCAATGGGTCGCTCTGCGGCGCAGGCTGCCCCACCCCCTGCGGGTTGTCATCGGCTTCATCATGGTCCTCGTGGGACTGTATGCCTTCGTGGTGGGACTCAAGCTCGGGCTGTTCCCGCTCGGGACCCTGATGGCGGAGCAGTTGATCGAGCAGGGAGTCCCGGCCCTGATCCTGCTGTTCGCGCTGCTCATCGGCTTTGCCGTCACCATGGCCGAACCTGCCCTGGTGGCCATCGGAGACCAGGCGCAGGACGCATCTCCGGGCAAGATCAGCGCATCCGCCGTCAGAGTTATTGTCGCCGTTGGTGTAGGCCTCGGGATCGGATTCGGCGTCTACCGCATTCTGGTGGGAGGGCCGTTCCACTACTTCATCATGACCGCCTACGCCGTTGCTATCGTGCTGGTGTTCTTCGCCCCGAAGTACATCATCGCGCTGGCCTTCGACCTCGGCGGGGTGACGACGTCGGAGGTCACCGTGCCGCTGGTAACCGCTCTGGGGATCGGCCTGGCGGGCGCCGTGGAAGGACGGGACGTGCTGATCGACGGGTTTGGCCTGATCGCGTATGCCTCCATCTTCCCTGTCATTTCCGTCATGGTGTATGCCATGGTGATGGAGAAACTTCCCCTTCTGAGGAGGGAACCGGCATGAAATTCACAGCAGTCATCGTGATCGCCCCGGATGAGCTTGAGGACAGGGTGATTGAACACGCCCAGCGGGCCGGTGCCACGGGTGTGACCATTTTGCCGGGCAAGGGCATCGGGGGCGAGGCCAGGAAAACGTTTTTCGGGCTCACCTTCGAAGGGACCCAGTCCGTGCTGCTGATGATCGTGGGGACACACCTGACCGCGCCGATCCTGAAGGAACTGCACTCGATCCTGGTTCAAGGAACCGAATCCCGCGGCCTGGCCTTCGCGATCCCGATCGAGCACCTGACCGGGATCGACATGCGGCAGGTGGTCAGGTTCGAGGAGCACCTGCGCCGTGAGGGTGCCTGAGCTGGTCCATATCTTTACAAGGAGGAAAGAGATGCTCACTGTCAAAGATGTCATGGTCCCCGAGGTCGTCACGATCTCCCCGTACAGCACGCTGCGGGAGGCGCTGTCCATGATGAAGGAGCGGCAGGTGAAGAGCCTGGTGGTGGAGCGGCAGCACGCCCACGACGCCTACGGCATGCTGAGCTACAGGGAACTCCTGGACACCGTCGTTGCGCAGGAGGGGGATGTGGACCTCCTGAACGTCTATGACGCCGCCACCATCCCTGCGATCACTGTCAACGAGGACCTGTCCGTCCGCCAGGCAGCGGCCCTGATGAGCCGCTATCACCTAAGCCGGCTCGTCGTGGTGGAAGGCAATCAGCTCGTCGGGCTGCTCGCCATGAATGACATCCTCGCCCGGCTCATGGAGGAACTAACGTGACATTCACCCGGCTGCGCTGACCAGCACGTTTGCAGCGGACGTTGTGAGCACCTGCTTAGTCACGCTTCCCAGGAAGAGACGTTCCAGCAGATGCGCCTCGCCCTGCCGCACCCGCGACGATAAGGATGTGCTGGTCTTCCTTGGCCCTTCGGGTGCTTGTAAGCTGTGATCGGAGAGCCGGGAAGCCTGGTCGGCCCGTGGGCAGTGCCTGCGGAACGCCTTGGCGTCCGCCTCAGGCGTTCGCCTTATGACCTGAGGAGCGGACGGCTCATGAATGTAGCAGAGAAACCCGTAGTTGAAGCATGCGGTCATGTCGGAGATTTCGGCAGGTCGCGTGCACCGTGCAGCCTCTACCTGAGCGTCGCCGCCGGTGAATTCCAGGGAGGGTTGGATCGTTGGGCCGATCCCGCCCAGACGCACCGGGGTGTTGCAGTCCTCCGGCTCACGGTGGTACCCGTGCGGGCAGGAAGCCGCCGCTGTGGCCCTGTCAGATGAAGAGCGCAGGCGCCTTGAAAAGCTCGAACAGGAACTGGCCGCGTCAGACCCGGATCTGGACCGGCAGCTGCAGGACGGGACATCCCGGGATCGGGCACCCCTCCGCATTATCTACAGTGTCCTGGCCATCTTGGCCATCTTGGCCGGCTTCGCCTTGGTCATCGCTGGAATCATCACACGGCTTCCGGTCATCGGAGTCGCCGGTTTCCTGCTGATGGTCGGAGCGGCCAGTTGGCTCCTCAGCGGTCTCTCCTATGGTGACGTGACACGCCGGCAGCCAGAACGCCGGCCCGACGGGGGACCCTGGCCATTTTGACCGCTGAATGATCCTCGCAGAGTGCGTTTTTCTACGTCGCGAGCTCTGGGGACGCGAGGTGATGTTCAGCCGTTCGTGGCGACTGGCACAGTACCGCGGTGTCGCCCCGCACCCCAGCCGCAACGCGTCTTCCGGCTCCGTCCGGGGGCTTGTATGCTGTGGATCGGAGAGCCGGGAAGCCTGGTCGGCCCGTGGGCAATGCCTGCGGAACGCCCTCGGCGACCGCCTCGGGTGTCACGTGATGACCTGAGGAGCGGACGGCTCATGGGTACGGCAACACAACCTGTCATCGCGACCTTGGGTCTTGTTAAGGATTTCGGCAGGACACGGGCACTGGATGGCCTGAACCTGAGCGTCGCCTCCGGTGAAATCCACGGTTTTCTCGGTCCCAACGGCGCGGGCAAATCCACGACCCTGAGGGTTCTTTTGGGGCTGATCCGCCCCACCGCCGGTACGGCACGGGTCCTCGGAATGGATCCTTGGGCCGACCCTGTCCGTACGCATCGGGACATCGCCTACGTACCGGGTGATGTGAATCTGTGGCCGAACCTTTCTGGCGGGGAAGTCATCGACCTGCTGACGGGCCTGCGTGGCGGTGCCGACGGGAAGCTGCGCCGGGAGCTCATCGAGGAGTTCGAGTTCGACCCGCGCAAGAAGTCCCGCACTTACTCGAAAGGCAACCGGCAAAAAGTCGCCCTGATCGCCGCGTTCGCCCGACCTGCCAGGCTGTATCTGCTTGATGAGCCCAGCGCCGGCCTGGACCCGGTGATGGATGCCGTGTTCCGCCGCCAAATCGAACGGGTCAGCAGGGACGGGGCGACTGTCCTGCTCTCCAGCCACATTCTTAGCGAGGTCGAACAGCTCTGTGACCGGATCACCATCATCCGTTCCGGCGCAGCGGTCGAGACCGGGACCCTGGGCGAACTCCGGCACCTGAAACGCACGCATTTCCGGGTCACCGGGCTGGCCGAGCCGGAACGCCTGGCGGCACTGCCCGGCATGCACGGGATCAGCATCGACGGCACCGCCGCCGAGTTCGACGCCGATGCCGCCGAACTCGGTGCCGTCCTGGCCGGCATCGCCGAGCCAGGAATCAGCGGGCTCACGGTCGCCCCGCCATCTCTGGAGTCCTTGTTCCTGCGCCACTACAGTGACAGCACCCGCAACCGCGACGGCAACGGCATCGGCAGCGGGGTGAAGTGATGCCAGGCGTGTGGCAGCTGGCATTGTTCCAGGCACGCAGGGACCGGGTGACGCTGCCGGTCTGGGTCCTGGCCATCACGCTGCTCGGATTTGCGACCTCCAGCGCGGTCGTCACGCAATTCGGTGACGAGCCCTCGCAGGCAGCGATCCTGACCCTTGCAGCATCCAACCCGGCGTTCCTTTTCCTTCGCGGTCTACCCGACGGCACCGGCGTGGGGGCGGTCGTGTTCTTTCAGGGCTACGCGTTCACGGCAGTCCTGGCAGGACTGATGAGCACTTTCCTGGTGGTGCGGCACACCCGCACCGACGAAGAGCTCGGACGGGCCGAACTCCTCGGCTCGGTCCCGCTCCCGCGGGCAGCATCTCTGGCAGCGACCCTTCTGCTGGGCGCGGGCGCGAACCTGTTCCTGGCCGTGTTCGTTTCCGCCGGTTTCGTCGGGGCCGGGCTGCCGGTTCCCGGCGCAGTGGGGGCCGGTGCCGCTGTCGGTGCTGTCGGCGTGTTCTTTGTCGGCGTTGCCGCGGTCGTTGCCCAGGTCCTGCCGTCGGGCAGGAGCGGGAATGGTGCGGCTGCCGGCTTGGTCGGGGCGGCTTATCTGCTTCGGGGTATTGGGGACGCGCTGGGGACTCCGGCGGCGGACCTGGTGCATGTGAGCAGTGCGTGGCCGTCGCTGCTGTCGCCCATCGGCTGGGGCCAGCGGTTACGGCCGTTCACGAGTCCGGACCTGTTCGCGCTGCTGGTCCTTCTGGCTGCTGCGCTGGTCCTGGCAGTCGCTGCCGTGCTGATCCGGCGACGGCGGGACGTGGGCGCCAGCCTTCTCCCCCAGCGCGACGGCAGGGAGCGGGCCGGAGCCGGGGGCGCCTCCTTCGTGGGCCTCGCCTGGCGGTTGCAGCGTTCCACCCTGGCCGGATGGTGCGTCGGGGCCGCGGTCCTGGGTGCGGTGGCGGGCGCTCTCGGCCCTCTGGTTTCCGAGACGGTGTCCAGTGTGGCGCCGCTGAAGGAACTCATGTCCCGGCTCGTGCCGGGCGGCCAAGCCGGACTCATTGACGTGTTCGTCACGGCCCTGCTCGGCGTGGCCGGGGTGTTCGCGGCGGCTGCAGGCATTCAGGCGGTGCTGCGAATGCGCGCAGAAGAGACCGAGGGAAGGGCAGAAGTCCTTCTCGCCGCGCCGGCATCCCGGGCCCGGTGGCTCGGCGCGAATCTGTTCATCGCCGCAGCCTCAGCGGTTGTTGTCTCCGGAACGGCAGGGGTCACGGCTGCCATAGGACTGGGACTCTCGGGCACTTCCAACGGACCTGCCGTGTCCCTGGTGCCGGCAGCGATGGCCCACATCCCGGCCGCCCTCGTTTTCCTGGCTGCCACCGCCATGGTATTCGCCGCCGCGCCGCGCCTCAGTGTCTCATTGGGTTGGGGAATGCTGGCCACCGGACTTGTGCTGGGCGAATTCGGGGAGCTGTTCGGCCTCCCGGTGTGGCTGCAGGACGTGAGCCCGTTCCGGCACTCCTCGGCCATGCCCGTGGAACCTTTCGACCCGGGCGGGGCGCTGGCTCTGGCGGCCATTGCGTCCGCCCTGGCAGGCCTGGCCGCCTATTCCCTTCGACGGCGTGACCTGACTGCCTAATCCGCTGTCGCGTGGAAAGGAGTTGAGCAGTTGATCCG
Organism: Arthrobacter sp. GQ119; assembly: GCF_059759125.1. Taxonomy (NCBI): domain Bacteria; kingdom Bacillati; phylum Actinomycetota; class Actinomycetes; order Micrococcales; family Micrococcaceae; genus Arthrobacter; species Arthrobacter sp. GQ119. The sequence goes on from NZ_JCAXEA010000002.1 coordinate 149,838, forward strand.
GGAGCTGGACAGCAGGCCCATGCAAAACTTCATCCCCGCAGCGGGCAACAGCATCGTGCTCAAACCCTCGGAACAGACCCGGCTGAGTACCGGCACGCACTTGCACCATCAGAACAGCGGCGAGAGCCCGTTCCAGCCGGGACCCACTTGAATTCGCGGGAGGTGGGCGCCGGCACCGTTGCCCGGGTAGAGCCACAGGACACCGGAGCTGTCGCGCGCCAGGAGATCGGGCCGGCGGTCGCCATTGAAGTCGCCAGGGCTTACGACGGCGGTCATGACGTTCCAGCCGCCGCCCACCCTCAGGCGGGGGAGCCAGCCTCCGGTCCCGTTCCCGCGGTAGAGCCACAGCGTTCCGGTGGCGGTTTCCCGCGCAAGAACGTCCGCGGCGCCGTCGCCGTTGAAGTCGCCGGGCCCCACGAGGGCATTGAAGATGTTCCAGCCGGTTCCCGCGCGGATGCGCGGCAGAAAGCCGCCGGTGCCATTCCCCCGATACAGCCACAGGTGGCCGGTGGCTGTTTCCCTGGCCAGGACGTCCACGCGCTGGTCGCCGTTGAAGTCGCCCGGGCCAACGATGGAGTTCATGATGTTCCAGCCGGAACCGAGACGCAGGCGCGGCAGGAAGCCGCCGGTGCCGTTGCCCCGGTACAGCCACAGGACGCCCGTGGAAGTCTCCCTGGCCAGCACATCCAGCGGGCCGTCGCCGTTGAAGTCCCCGGGTGTTTCAAGGGCGAAGCCGTTCCAGCCGGTTCCGATCAGGACACCGGGCAGCCTGCCGCCCTGCCCGGTGCCGCGATACATCCACAGCTCACCCCGTGCCGGGTACCGGGCCAGAACGTCGTTGTTCCAGTCCCCGTTGAAGTCGGCTGTTGCGCCCGAGAGGGTCGACGCCGGAATCGCCAGCGGCGTGAACGCGTAGGGATCGCAGGTGAGGTCGTAGTCCCGGGTGTTGTCGTACCACTGTGAGATATAGACGCGCCCGCCGGAGAAACTGGGCTGGCGGCAGCGGTCCAGCGCTTCGTTCGGGTAGTCAAGCATCCCGGCGGTGGCCCAGACCGGCACGCCGGGCAGCCGCCACGAACCGGTAATGTCTGCCCAGCCGGAGGTGAACGAGTACAGGCCATAGGAGTAGCGCGCATCTCGCAGTCCCCGCATCAGGCCCTCGATGACATACCGGTTTTCGCGCTGCTGCACCGCTGAGGCTGTTGGCCAGGGCTGGGCGGGCCGGGGTTCGACGTCGATCCAGACCACGCGTGGTGCGAAGCCCGTCTTGACCAGGCTGGCGACGGCGAAGCGCGCCTCGGCGTAGCCCACGTTGGACAGCTGCCCTGCGCGGGTGGCGGAAGACCACGGTCCCTGCGTCCGGTAGGTGGCGAGCTGCGCGGCGGTGGGGAAGGCCGCCATGGTGTACGCCTGGGCGGGCTTGCGGTTATCGACCGCCCACTTCAGCTGGCTGGCCAGGCAAGGGTTCTCGGTGAAGGGGAGCCCCTTCGTCAGGCCGATGATGACGAACTGGGACGAAGCGGGCGGAAGGGGCAGCCCGAAGCCGCCCACCGCCGTCGGGCATTGGGGCCAGGAGATGTCGTGGCCGCGCAACGACACCGCCTGAGCAGGAGGCGCCCCTGGGGCAGCCCCCACGATCAAAGCCAGGAAGAGAAGGACCGCAGTCAGGAGGCGCAGCGCCCGTGCCGCGGTCACGCCGGCCACCCGCTCCCGGCGGCGGCCAGGTGGCAGTTGCCGATGCTCCCGTGCTGCTTCACGGCACGGGGGACTTCAGCCCCAAAAAATTTAGCTCCCGAATGACGAACCTTGCCGTCCATCGCCGCCGCTCCTTTGCCACCTCAAGCTTACGTCCGCGGGAGGCACGCAGCTCCGGCCGGCCCGGGAGTGTGGCCCAAATGAAACGGCGCGGGCGTGTTCGAGATCTGACGGTGTCCGGAAAAGCGACGGCACCGGTCAGCCGGCGCCCGCCCGGGTGCTTCCCCGGACGATGAGGTCGCATGGAAAGTTGACCCGGCGTGCCGGTCCGCCCGGGGTGTGGATGCGCTCCAGCAGCATCCCTGTCCCGACGCGGGCCATCTCGCGGCGGCGGCAGGCTTGGTCAGAGTGGAAGCGCTCCTCGCGGAGTGGGCCCCCGCCCGCCTCAGCGGACGTCCTTCATTGCCCGGTCCCTGATGTACTGGCCCACACGGTCACGTGCCAGGTAATTCCGGAGCTGCGCCAGCGCCACGCTGTCCTGGAGCACGATGGAGCGCCCGTCGGGGGACGTGCCAACGCCGGCGGTGGGGAGGGAGAAAAACACGGCATCCTGCAGCCGGACATTCCGCAGGCTGTAGGCGAGTCCCGCCAAGGCCGGCTGGTCAAGGCCGGTGCTGACGGGAACGAGCGACGAGAGGTATCCGACCATCTTGCGGAGCGTCACCGGGTTGGTCAGGGTCTTGGGGCTGATGAGTTCGGCCATCAGCGCCTTGAGGAAGGTCTGCTGGTTGCGCACGCGCTGGTAGTCGCCGTCGCTGAAGGCGTAGCGCTCCCGGACGAACTCCAGGGCCTGGGCTCCGTTGAGGTTCTGCACGCCTTGCCTGAACGTGTGGCGCCCGTCGTGCGTCGAGGTGAAGGGCGTGGTGACGTTAACCTTGACTCCGCCGAGAGCGTCGACCAGTCCCTTGAACCTGCCGAAGTCGATCAGGATCGAGTGGTCGATGCGCTGCCCGAACAGGGCCCCGGCAGTCTGCCGCATGAGGGGCACTCCGCCGAAGGCCAGGCCGTCGTTGATCTTGGAATAGCCGTAGCCGGGGATCTCTGCCCAAAGGTCGCGCATGACGGAGATGCCGTAAACGTTCTTGCGGTCGGCCGTGATGTGGATCAGGAAAAGGGCGTCCGCCCGCTGGTCCGTGGCCACCCTGCCCGCTGTCGCCTTCGCGTTGTCCTCCCGCGTATCGCTGCCCATAAGCAGGATGTTGACGGGCCGTCCTTTGAGGCGGTCAACAGGGGGTGCCGGAGGTTTCGGCTTGGCTTTTGGCTTCGGTGCAGGTGCCTTGGTTGTTGCCGTTGGCGTGGGCGTCCCCGACGTCACGGGAGGCGGACCGGGGGCCGTCTCGGGGCTGTTGGCGCTTCCCTGGGACCAAAAGTAGAGCCCCCCGAGCAGCGGAACCAGAAGGCCCAGCGTCACGAGGAAAGCCAGCAATCTCGGTTGCACGCGTCGCTGCGTATCACTCATGGGATAACTATGTGCCTGAAAAGCCCTGAATGAAAATGGAACTCGCCGGGCGACGTCGGGCTTCCTTGGAACCGGAACCGGCGGCTCCGGACCGGTTCCGGCGGCGCCGGACGGGACCCGCGCCGCCGACGACGGTGCCCCCAAAACCGATGCCCCGAATCCGGCGCGATCCCATCCGGTGCAACCACCGGGCCGCTGCTACCCCAGCGTCGTGGCGTCGATGACGAAGCGGTAGCGGACGTCGGAGGCGAGGACGCGTTCGTAGGCCTCGTTGATCTTCTCCGCCGGAATGACTTCGATCTCGGCGCCGAGCTGGTGTTCGTCGCAGAAGTCAAGCATTTCCTGGGTCTCGCGGATGCCGCCGATCGCCGAACCCGCGAAGGACCGGCGGCCCAGGATCAGCGAGAACACGTTCACCGGAAGCGGTTCGGCCGGTGCACCGACGTTTACCAGTGCTCCGTCGAGGGCCAGCAGCTGCAGGTAGGAGCTGATGTCGATCGGTGCGCTGACCGTGTTGATGATCAGGTCGAAGGTCCCGGCGAGCGTCTCAAACGTTGCGGGGTCGCTGGTGGCGTAGTAACTGCCGGCTCCGAGGCGCAGGCCGTCCTCCTGCTTCTTCAGCGACTGGGAAAGGACCGTGACGTCGGCGCCCATGGCTGAGGCGAGCTTGACGGCCATGTGTCCGAGCCCGCCGAGTCCGACGACGGCGACCTTCTTGCCGGGCCTGGCACCCCAGTGCCGCAGCGGGGAGTAGGTGGTGATGCCGGCGCAGAGCAGGGGAGCGGCGGCGTCGAGCCCGAGGCCGTCCGGGATCCGCACGACGAACTCCTCGGTGACCACCACGTGGCTGGAGTAGCCGCCCTGGGTGATGGTGCCGTCGCGGTCCACCGCACCGTAAGTGCCGGTCATTCCGTTGAGGCAGTACTGTTCTTCGCCCTTGCGGCAGTTCTCGCAGTCGCGGCAGGAGTTGACCATGCAGCCCACGCCCACACGGTCGCCGATCTTGTGCCGGGTGACCTCGGAGCCGATTTCCGTGACGACGCCGGCGATTTCGTGGCCGGGCGCCAGCGGATACTGCTGCGGTCCCCAGTCGCCCCGGACCGTGTGGATGTCCGAGTGGCAGATGCCGGCGTAGCGGATTTCGATGAGGACGTCGTGCGGGCCGACGTCGCGGCGTTCGATGGTGGTGGGGACGAGGTCCCCGGTCGCGGACGGGGCGGCGTAAGCGTTGGCGGTAAGCATGGATCTCCTGATTAAGGATGGTTCGGTAGGGGCGCCCTGCTTCATGGGTGGCCTCCAGGCAATCTGTCGCGGGAGGAGGGGGCATCATCCATACAACAGGAGTTTTTGCAGCTGAGGGAGTCTCTGCTGATACAGGTACTGGCAGAGCCACCCTCGCGGCATCCGGCATTTCCCGCCCACGTAGACTTGCACCATGCGGTTGGTAGCGAGTGACATAGACGGAACGATCCTTGGGCACGACGGGAAAATCAGTAACCGCACCGTCCGCGCGTTCCACGCCTGCCGGGAGGCCGGCGTCGAACTTGTCTTTGTGACCGGCCGCCCGCCGCGCTGGCTGCACCCCCTCGAGGAGCAGCTGGGCCACACGGGCACCGTCATCTGTTCGAACGGCGCCGTCGTGTGGGATCTCGAGGCCGGCCAGCTGGTTTCCGCCCGGACCATGGCCCTCCCGGACGTGTTCGAGGTCCGGCGGATTATCAAGAAACTGCGTCCCACCGCCCTTTTTGCCGCCGAAACCCTCACCGGCTTCCACCTTGAGCCGGGCTTCATCGAGAACGACACGAGCGAGCTGCTGTCCGAGTACACCCCGGCACCGCTCGCCGAGACGCTCGGGGAGGATGACGCCGTCGTCAAGTTCCTTGCCATCGTCCGCGAAGGCACCGCGGATGACTTCCTTGCCGCGGTGGCTCCCGCCGTCGGGGATCTCGCCAACGTGACGCATTCGGCGCCCACCGTCGCCATGCTGGAGCTGTCTGTGCCCGGCATCAACAAGGCCGTCACGCTGGCCGAGTATGCCGCCTCGCTGGGGATCGGCGCCGCGGACGTGGTGGCTTTCGGCGACATGCCCAACGACATCGAAATGCTCCGCTGGGCCGGGCACGGGTACGCGATGGCCAGCGGCCATCCGGAAGCCATCCGCGCCGCCGGCCAGCAGGCACCGCATTTTGACGACGACGGCGTGGCCCAGGTTCTCGAGGAAAAGCTCGCCGAGCTCGGCGTCAGCCTGCCGTAAGGGACGGCCGTGACGCTGCCCTTCTTCTCGCCCCCGGCCGGGGGTGCCGGCAAGCCCGTGGCGATGGCCCACCGCGGCTTTTCGCTCGATGGGCTGGAGAACTCCATGGCAGCGTTCAGCGCCGCCGTCGCACACGGCTACCGCTATCTCGAAACGGACGTGCACACCACCGCCGACGGCGTAGTCCTCCTCTTCCACGACGCCGCCCTTGACCGGATCACGGACCGCGTTGGACGGATCGCCGAGCTGACCGCTGATGAGGTGGCCAAGGCCCGCATCGGCGGGCGGGAAACGGTGCCCTCCTTCGACGAACTCGTGGCGGCGTTCCCCGAGACCCGCTTCAATCTGGACGTCAAGGACTGGCATTCCGTCCGGAGCCTCGCGGAAGCCGTCGAGCGGCACGCTGTCCACGACCGCGTCCTCATCGCGAGTTTTTCTGACCGACGACGGCGGGCGGTCCTGCGTCTGCTGTCCCGCCGCACCGCGTCGTCCGCCGGAACTGCGGCGAACGCCGCCTTCGTGGCGCTGTCGCCCCTGCTGGCCGTCCCCGGCCTGCGCTCATTGGCGCAGGCGGTACTGCGCCGCGTGCTGCGCGATGTGGACGCCCTGCAGGTGCCGGTCCGGTACCGCGCCATTCCCGTGGTGACGCACGGCTTCGTCCGCCGGGCGCACTCACTGGGACTCTACGTGCACGTGTGGACCATCAACGAGCCGGCCGAGATGCGCCGGCTCCTGGACCTTGGCGTGGACGGCATCGTTTCCGACCGCGCCGACTTGCTCAGGGAGGTCCTGGAGAGCCGCGGCGCCTGGTCCTGACCGGCTTACCTGGGCCCCGGCCGGGCTGGCCTGACCGGCCTGCCCGGCTAGCTGCGGCCCAGCCCGGTGGACGGATCCTGGTCGCCCTCGGAGGGGTCGGCCCGGAGCTCGTCCGGATCGGGGTCAGGCAGCCCGGCGGAGCCGGCGACGTCCCGGGGCGCGTCAGAGCCCTCCGCCGCGCCGATGCCTCCTGAATCCGAATCGCCGCTTCCTGCGCCGGTTTCGCCGGCCGCGGTTCCAGTGGTACCAGCGGTGCCGGTTCCTCCGCTCGCCTCCGCACCGGGCCCTTGGGGCGTGTAAGTCGTCCGGCCTGATCCGGCACCCGGTGACGCATCGCCGTCGTCGTCCATGGCGTTGGAGCCTTCGCTGATGGAGGAATGGACCTGGATGTCATCGTCCCTGGCACCCGGTTCCGGCACGTGCGCATCGTCCGTTGGCTTGGACGTTCCCGCCAGATCCTCCATGGCGTTCTCCGCTGCTTTTCCAATACTGTCGCCGATTCCCATCAGCTTGCTCCTTCAGTCGTCTCCCGGCTCGGGCCGGAGTTCGCGGCATCTGACTGTTCCAGCATTATCAGCATGCTTACAATTAGTCCAGTGTCACCGGGTATCCGGAGGGCCAGGCTCAGAACGTCGAAGTCCGTTGTCATTCACAGACGACCCAAACCACGGAGGATCGCAGAAACATGAGCAGCTACCACCCCGAAAACGACCCCGCCAACCCTGACCGGCCCGGAGCCGCCGACCGCGAACAACCCCGCGAAACCGAACGCGAAGACTCCGCCAGCTCACCCAACCCCGACCCGCTGAACGGCAACATCACCGGCCTCGAGCCCGGCGGCGGTGTGCCCCCGGGCGAGACGCCGCCGGCCGAGGACCAGATGAGCGGCGACCAGGGCCACGAGGAATAGCGCCCGGTGCCCATAGACCGCAAGCAGGGGAGAGTTCAATGGCAGACCGGCTGGTAGCCGATGTAATGGTGGAACGCCTCAAAGCGTGGGGAGTGAACAGGGTCTTCGGCTACAGCGGAGACGGCATCAACGGATTCATGGGTGCCCTTCGCCGGGCCGGGGACAGCGTGCAGTTCGTCCAGGCCCGGCATGAGGAGACGGCGGCGTTCATGGCCGTGGGGCATGCCAAGTACACCGGCGGCGTGGGGGTGGTGACGTCCACCCAGGGCCCCGGTGCAGTGCATCTCCTGAACGGCCTCTACGACGCGAAGCTGGACGGCGTCCCGGTGGTGGCCATCATTGGCCAGCAGAGCCGCAGCGTGCTGGGGTCGGCGTACATGCAGGAAATCGATCTCCTGACCCTCTTTAAGGATGTGGCCGCGCAGTTCGCCCAGATGGTCAGCGCACCGGAGCAGCTCCCCATGGTGCTGGACCGCGCCGTCCGGACAGCGCTGGAGACGCGGACCCCGTGCGTGGTCATCGTCCCGCATGACATCCAGAAAGCGCCGGCGCCCGAGCTGGAGCAGGAGCACGGCATCATCGTGACGGCGCCGGAATGGCAGCCTGCGCGGGTGCTTCCCCACGGTGAGGACCTGGCACGGGCTGCCGACGTGCTGAACGCCGGCAGCAGGGTGGCCCTCCTGGTGGGCCAGGGAGCGAAGCATGCCCAGGACGAAGTGGTGGCCATCGCGGAAAAGCTGGGCGCGGGAATCACCAGCAGCCTCCTCGGCAAGCCCTTCGTTGATGAAACGCTCCCCTTTGCAGCAGGCACCATGGGGCACCTCGGCTCCACGGCCAGCGCGCATCTCCTGGGCAACTGTGACACCCTGCTGATCGTCGGCTCCAACGACCCCTGGACCGAGTTTTACCCGAAGCCCGGCACCGCCCGGGCCGTGCAGATCGACATCGACGGGCGGAAGGTGGGGAACCGCTACCCGGTGGAGGTGGGCCTCGTGGGGGACGCGGCGGAAACCCTGCGGGAGCTCACGGGACGGCTGGGAGGGGGCCAGGCCGGCGCAGGGCGGGAGGATGCCCGCAAGCAGTGGCGGTCGGACGTGGAGGACCAGGTCCGCAGCTGGCGTGCGCTGTCGGAGGAGCGTTCGCGTGTGCCGGCCACGCCGGTGAACCCGGAACTCGTGGTCCGCGAGCTCAACGGGAGGCTCCCGGGGAACGCCCAGGTGAGTGTCGACGTCGGCAGTTGCGTCTACTGGTACGCCCGCCAGCTGATCCTCCCGCCGGGCGTGCCGGCGCACCTGTCCGGGACGCTCGCCAGCATGGGCTGCTCCATTCCCTACGGGATTGCGGCGAAGCTGGCCCGGCCGGACCAGCCGGTGGTGGCGCTCGCCGGCGATGGTGCCATGCAGATGGCGGGCGTGGCCGAGCTCGTGACCGTGGCGCACCGCTGGAGGCAGTGGGCCGATCCGCGCTTTGTGGTGTGCGTCTTCAACAACCGCGAGCTTGCAGAGGTCACCTGGGAACAGCGGGAAACGGAATCCGAGCCGCGGTTTGCGGACAGCCAGGAGATCCCGGACTTTCCGTATGCAGGCTACGCAGAACTGCTGGGCCTGACAGGCATTCGCGTGGATGCCCCGGAGCAGTTGGGCGGCGCCTGGGAGCGCGCGTTCGCCGCCGACCGGCCGGTGGTAATCGAGGTCCTGACGGATCCTGACGTCCCGCTTCTTCCGCCCTTCCCCGCGGGCGCGGAGAAGCTGGACGGCATGCGCTCCGCCCTCGCGGCCGAGGGCCTCTCAGGCGCCGGTGCCGGAGAGCTGCTGAACACGTACGCCGGACAGGAGGAACGGCGCGGCTGAACCCGTCCAGTGACGGCCGACCAGTGACGTCCAACGATTGTCAGCTTTTCAGCGGATGACCCGGTAGCGCACGTGGGTGACGAGGCGGGTACCGCTCACTTCCGTCGGCTCAAGCTGCAGGTTCCCGACGCCGTCCAGCAGCCGCTCGCCCGCTCCCAGGATCATGGGCGCCGTGTGGAGCCGCAGCTCGTCGATCAGTCCCGCCGAGAGGTATTGGCGGGCGGTCTGCGCTCCGCCGGCGATGGCCACGTCCTTGTCGCCGGCGGCCTTCCTCGCCTGTGCCAGCGCCGATTCGATCCCATCGGTCACGAAGTTGAAGGTGGTTCCGCCCAGCATCTCCAAGGGGCTGCGGGGATGATGGGTGAGAACGAACACGGGTGCGTGATACGGCGGTTCCTCACCCCACCATCCCCGCCAGTCCTCATCCCACGCCCCGGGCCCTGCGAACATGTTCCGACCCATGATGTAGGCGCCGGCCTCGAGGATGCCTTCGATCTCGGCTGCGTTGGACTCGGGTTCTTCGAACATCCACCTGTGCAGGAGCTCTCCGCCCTCGCCCAGGGGGTCCTCCGGGGTTTGGTTCGGGCCGGCGACGAATCCGTCGAGGGAGATGGTCAGATCACACGTGACTCGGCTCATGCGCCCATGATGCCACCCCTCGGCGGTTCGGGTCAGGGGGGCCGTCCTGCCGCGTGGCCGTTGCCGGATGCCCGAATGACGGAATCCGCAGGCGTGCTCCCCGGGATGCTGGCAGGATGGAGCCATGCGCATCCTCATCGCCCCGGACAAGTTCAAGGGTTCCCTCACCGCTGTTGAAGCCGCCGCCGCCATCGCCGAAGGCGCCCTCCGCGTCTATCCCGATGCCGTCGCCACGCAGTTCCCTGTCGCCGACGGCGGCGAAGGGACCCTCGAAGCCGCGGTTGCCGCCGGCTATGAGGAGCGGCTCAACGCCGTCGTTGGACCCATCCTGGCGCCGATCGGCGCCGCCTGGGCATTCCGGAAAGACGCTGCCGGCCGGGCCGCGGCTGTCATCGAGACTGCCCAGGCGTCCGGCCTGGCCCACATGGAGCCGACGCCGGAAAACGCCCTGCGTGCGCACAGCTACGGCTGTGGCCAGCTTATTGCCGCGGCCCTGGACGCCGGCGCCACGGAGATCGTCCTGGGCGTCGGAGGTTCGGCCATGACCGACGGCGGCAGCGGCGCCCTGCGTGCACTGGGCCTCAAACCCCTGGACGCTGCCGGGAACGTGGTGCCGCTCGGCGGCGGAGCGCTGGCGGACGTCGTGGCAGTGGACGCCTCCGCACTGGATCCCCGGCTGGCCGCCGTAAACTTCCGGATCGCCGTCGACGTCCGGAATCCACTTTTCGGCAACACCGGCGCCGCCCATGTTTTCGGCCCCCAGAAGGGCGCCGACGAGGACGCCGTGGAGAAGCTCGACGCCGGCCTGCGCAACTGGGCGTCCGTCCTGCGGGAGGCGACGGGCCGGGACGTCAACGTCCCCGGCGCCGGAGCGGCGGGCGGCTTCCCGGCGTCGTTCCTGGCATTTACCCAGGCGACGCTGGAAGGTGGCTTCGCGCTCGTGGCCGGGCTGACCGGGCTGGCCGGGCAACTCAAGGAAGCCGATCTGGTCATCACCGGTGAAGGTTCCATGGACTCGCAGTCACTCACGGGAAAGGCGCCAATTGCGCTCGCGGACGCCGCCCGGGAGCTCGGCATTCCGGTGATTGTCGTGGCCGGGCGGATCCTCGTCACGCCCGAGGACCTGGCCGGTCATGGCGTGGTTGCCGCTGCGCAGTTGCTGGACGTTGCGCCCAGTCCAGAAGAAGCCATTGCGAATGCGGGCAAGTACCTGGCCTGGGCCACTACCCAAGTGCTGGAAGGGGCCTGACCCTTTCTGGATTGTTCTTCTGGTCCGGGCTTTCTGGTTCGGGGTCAGAAAGCCGGGGACCGCATTCAGCCGCTCGAGTTCCGGGCCTTCCGTTGCAGGTGCAAGGGTACATAGACCAGGAGGACGACGAGCACGAGCAGCAGGGTGGCTCCCGCGGTGAGCCCGGCAGCGCGTCCGGCCGTGACGTCAAAAACGAGGGCGGCCGTCCCTACGCTGAGCGCCCCCACGCCACTCAGGGCGATCTTGGTGATGTTATCCCCGCTGGTCACAAGGGTTTCCTTGAGCCGCTTACGGAAGAGCCGGCGGTGCACGCTCACCGGGAGCAGGATGAAGGCGGTGGTCAGGGCGGCCAGCGCCACGTTCACCAGGTACAGGTTCCGCTGAAAGTCATCGAGGGTCTCGAAACGGTCCTGGAACGGCAACGTCAGCAGGAAGCCCGCCAGGATCTGCACGCCGGTCTGCAGGACGCGCAGTTCCTGGATCAGCTCCATCCAGTTCCGGTCGAGTTGTTCCTCACGGGTCTCGTTCCTGCCGCTGCCAGCGGAGGCATCCGGATCTGTCATGCATCCTCCTCCATCTGGCCTGACGGCTGGTGTGTGCTCCAAACCTAGGCTCTGAAATCCCGAAATTCAACAACTGCTAAGTTTACTGACCATCTTTTGTCAGGCTGTGGACTTGGTCCTCGAGACTGCGTTAGGTTCGAAGGGCCGGACACGGAAAAGCCTTGGAAAGGTGGATTATGAGTGACTCAGAAAAGCAGCCTGACCAGCCCAGGGATCCCCGTGGCACCTACCACGCGGGCCCTTTTCCCCAGCAGGAACAGAAGCAGCCAGGTCTCACGGCCCCGATGGATCCGCAACCCGACCATGGCGAGCTGAGCTACGAGGGCAGCGACAAGCTTCTGGGCAAGGCCGCACTTATCACCGGCGGCGACTCGGGCATCGGCAAGGCGGTGGCGATTGCTTTCGCCCGAGAGGGAGCGGATGTCGCCATCTCATATCTTCCGGAGGAGGAAGAGGACGCCCGGGATACGGCCGACTGGATCCGCAAGACGGGCCGGCGGGCTCTCCTCCTTGCGGGCGACGGGCGGAGCGAAGCGTTCAGCACGAAGATCGTGAACGACACCGTGGCGGAGTTCGGGCGGCTCGACGTGGTGGTGCTCAACGCCGCGTACCAGAAAAACCGGGACAGCTTCGAGTCCCTGCCCACCGAGGAGTTCGACCGCGTCTTCCAGACCAACCTCTACTCCCTGCTGTGGACGGCGCGCGCTGCCGTGCCGCACCTGACGGCAGGTGCGTCCATCATCACCACGGCCTCCATCCAGGCATTCAACCCGTCACCGGGACTGATCGACTACGCCATGACCAAGGCGGCGCAGGTGGGTTTCACCAAGGCGCTGGCACAGGAACTGGGACCCAAGGGCATCCGGGTCAACGCCGTGGCGCCCGGCCCCATCTGGACTCCGCTCATTCCTGCCACGGAGTGGCCGGACAAGCTGCCCAAGTTCGGCCAGGACACGCCGCTGCAGCGCGCAGGCCAGCCCGCCGAGCTCGCCGCGGCCTATGTCCTGTTGGCGTCCGACGCCGGCTCGTACATCTCCGGGGCGGTGCTTCCCGTGACCGGCGGCAAGGGGTTGTGAGCAGGGGGCAATGCGGTACGCCAGCTTTCCGGTGATTTCCAGCCAACAGTAATTTCCAGCCAAGTAATTTCCAGCAATCAGGAGGACCACATGAGCCAGGACAACCAGCACGCAGCCCCTGAAGAGGAAGCCGGAGGTTATGGCACCCCAACCGTGGAGCAGGAAATGGGCGGAAAGCAGTTCGCCCAGCCCCGCGAAGAGGAGGACTTCGACGAAGCGGGCCTGAACCAGGACAGCCCGGAAGGCGAAAAGTTCGATACCGGCACGCCGAACCTCAGCCACTTTGCTGAAGAGGACCAGGACAGCGCGGGCGAACCCGGTGCCGGCCGGTTCGGCGGAACTGACGACCAGCTGCACGCCGAGGGCGACATCAGCAGGGCAGGCTTCGACCCGGCGCCGGGGGAGTCCCCGATTCCCCGCGACGCTGCTGCTGCGCCGGCTGCCGAGGGTGGCGCCGAGGAGGGTGCCGATACGGCGGTGCCGTCCACTGACGCTGAAATCGGCGAGGGCACTGCCGATGAGCAGGATTCGGACCGGTTCTCCTCGGAGCCCGCCCAGGAGGCCTCCGGCCTGCCCGACGGAAGCGGCAACGATTTGCCGCAGGAGAAGTCCCCTAATGACGAGGACGAAACCTTCGACGCCGGATAATCCCGCTCCTCAGCCGGCGGGCTGGGCCCATCAACTGCGCGCGGACCATCAACTCCGCGGGGCCGAGCCCTCCGGCGCCTACCGCTTCTTAGGTGAGCGCTTGGCCGCGGCCTTAATGGCTGCCTTGGCTGCCGGAGGAAGACCCAGTGCTGCCGGTCCTTCGGTTTCCGGCTCGGCCGCGGTGCCCCGGGCCCTGGCGATGCCCTTCATGCCGTGATAAATGGCCAGGGCAGCCGCGGAGCCCAACGCAATGCCGGTGAACTTCAGGTCCCCGACAGTCCACGTGTAATCGGCAATGCCGATAATCAGTGCGACGGCGGCGGTGGTCAGGTTCACGGGGTTGGAGAAGTTGACCCTGTTCTGGACCCAGATCTTCACACCGAGGACGCCGATCATGCCATACAGCATGGTGGCGGCGCCGCCCAATACTCCCGGCGGCACCGTGGCGATCAGTTCACCGAACTTGGGTGAGAAGCTCAGGAGGATGGCGAAGATGCCGGCCACCCAGTACGCGGCCGTGGAATAAACCTTCGTGGCGGCCATGACGCCGATGTTTTCCGCATAGGTGGTGGTGCCCGATCCGCCGCCGAAGCCGGCCAGCACCGTGGCGGCGCCGTCAGCAACGAGGGCCCGGCCCGAAACGCCGTCCAGGTTCTGGCCGGTCATCGCGGATACGGACTTCACATGGCCAATGTTTTCCGCCACCAGCACCAGTACGACGGGAACGAAGAGGCCCACCACTCCCAGATGGAATTCGGGCGTCTGGAAATGGGGCAGGCCGACCCAGGCCGCGGCGTCCATCTTGGCGTAATTCACCTCGCCCCGGACCATGGCGGCGAGGTAGCCGACCAGTACGCCCACGAGAATGCTGAGGCGGCCGATGATCCCGCGGAACAGAACGCTCACCAGGATGATGGTGACGAGGGTGATGAGCGCCGTGACGGGGGCGGCGTCGAAATTGTTCTTGGCCGCGGGCGCGAGGTTGAGGCCGATCAGCGCCACGACTGCGCCGGTGACGATGGGCGGCATGAGCCTGTTGATCCAGCCCGCGCCGAACTTCTGCACGATCGCGCCGATGAGTGCCAGCCCGGCGCCGGCCATCACGACCCCGCCGAGGGCGCCGGGGACGCCGAACTGCTGCTGGGAGGCCATGATGGGCGCGATGAACGCGAAACTGGAGCCAAGGTAGCTGGGCACCCGGCCCTGGGTGATCACGAGGAACAGGAGCGTGCCGATGCCGGAGAAGAACAGCGTGGTGGCCGGCGGCATCCCCGTGATGATGGGCACCAGGAACGTCGCGCCGAACATGGCCACGACGTGCTGCATGCCCACGCCGATGGTAATGGGCCAGGTGAGCCGTTCTCCGGGGGCAACCACTTCGCCGGGGCGGACAGCTTTGCCGTTGCCGTGCAGCTTCCATTTGGTTCCGAGCATGCTCATTACCGGGGCCTTTCAGAGGGGTTGCCCGAGGGAGGGGCTGGATCTTCCGGTGCAACAATACCGCGCTGGTGCTCCGGGCGAGAGGGCTTGCGCGGTTGAGCCGGGGCCGTCGCTCCAGGGGAACGGAGCAGTGTGCCAAAGCTCACGCCCTGTAACGGGCCGTCACGGGAAGAGCATGGTTCCGTCGCCGGTTGCAACCATGGAAAGCAGTACCGCCACGGCCCGGACGGGGCGGCGGCCAATCGAGAGGGAAACGAATGACCATTGCCCATGAAGAAGCCGTGATCGATTCCGCCGCCGTGGATGCGATCTTCGCCGAGGCCCGTACGGCCCATGCCTTCACGGGAGAAGTCACCGAGCAGCAGGCCCGCGCCATCTATGAACTGACCAAGTTCGGCCCCACCGCCTTCAACTCCCAGCCGCTGCGGGTCACATACGTGCGCTCGGCTGACGCCCGCGCCAAGCTCGTGGACGCTCTCTCCAGCGGGAATCGCGCCAAGACGGCCTCGGCCCCACTCGTTGCCATCCTCAGCTACGACACCTCATGGCAGGAGCAGTGGGATAACTTCCTGCCCGGCTACAACGCACCCAAAGCCATGTACGACGCCTCCGCGGACCTGGCCGCCTCGACGGGCAACAACAACGCGCACCTGCAGGCGGGCTATTTCATCCTTGCCGTGCGCTCCCTCGGGCTCGCCGCAGGCCCCATGACCGGTGCGGACTTTGGGGCCATCGACAAGGAGTTTTTCCCGTCCGGAGACCAGAAGAGCTTCCTGGTGGTCAACGTCGGCCAGCCCGGACCCGACGCGTGGGGCGAGGCCAAGCCCAAGTTCGCCTACGAGGACGTCGTCCGCACCGTCTAGGTTTGATCGGGCAGCGTTTGACCAGCCAGGAGTCTGAGTGGCGGAGTCTGATTAGCCTGGACGGATCCGGCCCCGGACGCGCGATTGCCTCCGGCAACATGGGGGACATTCCGGAGGCAATCGGGGCAGTATTTCTGCAGCTGAAGCTGCAAGGCATGCATCCGGGCCCAGTCCAAGTTTAGACCTGTTACGCCCGGTTAGCTCCTAGGAAATCACTCCGTCCACCAGCGCCTTGGCTTCTGCCTGGACCTGCTTCAGGTGGTCCGCGCCCCTGAAGGATTCGGCGTAGATCTTGTAGACGTCCTCGGTGCCGGAGGGGCGGGCGGCGAACCAGGCGTTCTCCGTAACTACCTTCAGTCCGCCGATGGCCGCCCCGTTGCCCGGTGCCTCGGTCAGCTTCGCGGTGATCGTCTCGCCGGCCAATTCGGTGGCGGTGACGTCCGACGACGACAGCTTGCCAAGCGCCGCCTTCTGCTCGCGCGTGGCGGCGGCGTCGATCCGGGCATATACCGGATCGCCGAACTGGTCCGTGAGCCCCTTGTACAGCTGCGACGGCGACTTGCCGGTGACCGCGGTGATCTCCGAGGCGAGCAGCGCCAGCAGGATGCCATCCTTGTCGGTGGTCCAGACGCTGCCGTCCATCTTGTTGAACGAGGCGCCGGCTGATTCCTCGCCGCCGAACGCGCCTTCGCCGGACAGGAGCCCGGGAACGAACCACTTGAAGCCGACCGGCACCTCCACGAGCTTGCGGCCGAGGCTTCCGGCGACGCGGTCGATGATGGAAGAGGAAACCAGGGTTTTGCCGATAACAGATTCCGGGTTCCAGCCGGTGCGGTGCCGGTACAGATAATCGATCGCGACAGCGAGGTAGTGGTTCGGGTTCATCAGCCCGCCGTCCGGGGTGACAATGCCGTGGCGGTCAGCGTCGGCGTCGTTTCCGGTCGCGACGTCGTAGCTGGCGCCATCGGACATCCGGTTGATGAGCGACGCCATGGCGGACGGCGAGGAGCAGTCCATGCGGATCTTCTCGTCCCAGTCCAGGGTCATGAACGCCCACTGCGGATCCACGGTCGGGTTGACCACGGTGAGGTTCAGGTGGTGGCGCTCGCCTATTTCACCCCAGTAATCCACGGAGGCGCCGCCCATGGGATCGGCGCCGATGCGGACGCCCGCCTCGCGGATGGCATTCAGGTCCAGCACGGAGGGGAGATCGTCCACGTAGCTGCTGAGGTAGTCGAATTTCCCCGTGGTCTCCGCCTCGAGGGCTTCCGCCACCGGGATCCGCTTCACGCCGCGGAGGCCGTTTTCCAAGAGTTCGTTGGCGCGGTTGGCGATCCAGCCGGTGGCGTCCGTGTCTGCGGGTCCGCCGTGCGGCGGGTTGTACTTGAAGCCGCCGTCGGCGGGAGGGTTGTGGCTGGGTGTGACCACGATGCCGTCAGCCTGCGGGGCGCCGGCCGGGGCGTTGCGGTTATAGGTCAGGATGGCGTGGCTGAGGGCGGGGGTGGGGGTGTAGCCGTGGCGGGCGTCGATGAGGACTTTCACGCCGTTGGCGGCCAGGACCTCGAGGGCGGAGTTCTGTGCCGGCTCACTGAGTCCGTGCGTGTCTTTGGCCAGGAACAGCGGGCCGGTGATGCCTTGCCCTGCCCGGCATTCCACGATCGCCTGCGTGATGGCCACGATATGCGCCTCATTGAAGGACGCCTTCAGGCTGGACCCGCGGTGCCCGGACGTTCCGAACGCCACACGCTGTCCGGGATCGGTCAGGTCGGGTTTGACGTCATAGTACGCATCCAGAAGAGCGGTCAGGTCAACAAGGTCTTGGGGTTGGGCAACTGTGCCCGCGCGGCTAGCCATGGCACCAGCATGCCAGACGACGGCGGGGGCGGAACACGGCACGTCCGAAATCCGGCCCCTATGACGCTGAAATGTCGAAAACAATGCCGATCAGGCGGTTGCAGGATAAATAAACTCCCGGGGTTTAGAAGCCGTTGGTCGGCTGTAATGTTTTGTTTAGGACATTGCAAAGGGGATTCCCATGACAGAACCGCGCCAAAACGGAACGGACGGCGATCCAACACCGGGCGGTTACCAGCCGCCGTCGTACATTCCACCGCAGGGTTCGGACATCCCCCCACCGCCGCAGTACACGCCCTATGGCCGGCAGGGCCAGGAATATGGACAGCAGTACTACCCGCAATACGGCCAGCAGTACGCAGGTCCTTATGGCCAGCCGTACTACGGGATGCCGGCGGAGCCGAAGACGCTGAGCATCGCCAGCCTCTGCTGCGGCATCGCCGTGTTCGTGGGATTCGGCTTTATCGTCCTGCCGCAGGTTGCAGCCGTCATCCTGGGGCACATGGCACTGCAGCGTGAACCCTCCGGCCGCGGGCTCGCCATTGCCGGCCTGGTGATGGGGTACATCGGCCTTGCCCTTACGGTGCTGGCCATCATTGGGCTGGCGCTGCTGTTCAGCGTGGCGGCCACCAGTTCCTACACCAACGCCTGAGGGCGCTAGAAGATGGACCAGCCGGTGCGGGTGGTGAACTCGTCCAGGGCGGCGACTCCTGCCACGGAGTTCCCTGAGCGGCCAAGTCCAGGGCTCCAGACACAGATGGTGCAGTTGTTGGGCACCACCGCGATGATTCCACCGCCCACCCCGCTCTTGCCCGGAAGTCCCACCCGGTAGGCGAATTCGCCTGCTGCGTCGTAAGTGCCGCAGGTGAGCATCACGGCATTGATGCGCTTGGTCTGGGCCGGGGAGAGCAACGCGCTGCCATCGGCGGCCAGTCCGTTCCGTGCAAGGAAGCTGCTGGCCACGGCCAGATCGGCGCAGCTCATGGCGAGGGAACACTGGCTGACGTACGCGTCGAGGACGTCTTCCACCGGATTGTCCAGGTTGCCACAACTGGCCAGAAAGTGCGCCAGCGAGGCGTTCCTGTTGTTGTTCCTGGCCTCGGAGTCGGCCACTACCGCGTCGATGCCGATGGAACCGTTGCCGCTTTCGGTCCGGAGCAGATCGCGGACAGCCGTTTGGGGGTTGTCGGCGATGCTCAGGAGCCTGTCGGTGACCACCAGTGCTCCGGCGTTGATGAACGGATTGCGCGGTATTCCGTCTTCATGCTCCAACTGGACCAGCGAGTTGAACGGATTGCCGGACGGCTCCCGGAAGACCCGCTTCCAGATCCTGTCGCCGTCGCCGGCGAGCACCAGCGCGAGGGCAAAAACCTTCGAGATGCTTTGGATCGAGAACGCCACGTCCGAGTCACCTGACGAAAACACCTCGCCGTCACCGGTGGCCACCGAAATTCCGAACTGGCCGGCGCTCACCGCTCCGAGTTCGGGGATATAGCCGGCCACTTCACCCTGGCCAATGTGGGGTGTGACCGAGCCGGCGATGTCGTCAAGGAGGTTTTGGATGTCCATGGCGGAGGGTTCTCTTCTTCTGTTTCAGGGCACGTTCTGCTTCAGGGCACGGCGATGGTGCCGCCCGTCGGCGAATGAATGTGCTGGTGCTTGGCTGGATGGAGGCGCTTGGCCAGATGCTTGTGTTTCGGGCAGTTGCAGGTGTTTCAGGCGGTTATGGGGTATGGGGCTGCTGCCGCTGCTGGGTTTCCGTCCACAACCGGATTTGGAGATGGGCGAGCAGCCGCTGGCCTGGATCCTGAAGGTCGATTCCGGCAACCTCGCAGGAGCGGCGGAGGCGGTAATGGACAGTGTTCCGGTGAATCAGCAGCTCTTCAGCGCATCGGTTCACGTCGCCGAAGGACTCCAGATAAGCCAGCAGGGTGACGGCGAATTCCGGGTACCGTTCACACAGCAGTGCTATCCCCTTGTGCCGGAGACGGTCGTTGGAGCCGATCAGCTCCAGCAACTCGTTGACCAGGACGGTGGTTTCCACCTCGCTGAATGCGGCAACGCGCATCGCGGGGGTGGCTTCCAGGACCTTCAGGACATTGCGGACATGCTCGAGCGAGGTGTGCAGGCGGTCCAGCCGGTCAACCACAGGCCCAATGGCCGCCTGCACTTCCAGGTCCAGGTGCGCCTCCGCATCCCTAACAATGACGTTCACCAGCCGGCTGATCGCCGCGGGCGACTTAATGGGGTCGAGGTCTGGCAGGATGATCGCTGTTTCGAGTCCCAACGCGCCCACTATTGCACCGGGCCGGTACGCAGCGGCGTGAATCGAGATGAGGTTGGCCAGTTCTCCCCGCTGCAGCTGCATGCCGGGGGCACCCTGGTTGGGACCGCCTGACGACACCAGGACCAGGGCCGCGGGCCTGGCGGGATCGAGCCCGGCCGATTGGGCCTGCGAATG
Organism: Arthrobacter sp. GQ119; assembly: GCF_059759125.1. Classification (NCBI taxonomy): domain Bacteria; kingdom Bacillati; phylum Actinomycetota; class Actinomycetes; order Micrococcales; family Micrococcaceae; genus Arthrobacter; species Arthrobacter sp. GQ119. The sequence continues at coordinate 169,675 of NZ_JCAXEA010000002.1, forward strand.
GATCTGCGCGGTGCCGCTCAGGAGGCTTGAAACGCGGTCCCGGCGCATGGACTGGGACTGTTCGTTGCGGTGCCGCACCAGCTCTATCGCTGCATGCCGGGCGGATCCGATGAGGATCCGGTCCGTGTTCGGCGCCAGGCGTTCGGTTCCTTCCTGAAGCCAGATGTAGCCCAGAACTCTTCTGCCGGCATGGATGGCTATGGCGACGCGCTCGCGGAGGCCTTCGTCCGGGTTTGCCGGGATGTGGATCGGACCCTCGCCGGCCTGCAGGTGCTTGTAGACACCGGACTCCTTGAGCAGTTTCTGGTACCGCTCCGGGCCGCGCCTCGCGAGGATGGACAGCCTGCGCAGTTCGTCCACGTCGTTGGATGCGGGGGAGTAGGCCAGGACCCTGTTTGCGGGATCTTCAATGACAACGTGGCCGTGAGTCAGCGTTGCGGTTGTCTGCGCAATGCCGAACAGGTCGCGCTGGATGAGCGTTGACGCGTCCTCGGAAGGGAGCGATTCCCGGATCCGGTCGATCGCAATGCTTTCTATCTGGTCCCACCGCGCCGACCGCGAAATCGCGATGAGGCCGATTCCGGTCGGACGAAGGAGTTCCTGGACAGCATCAAGATCAGATTCCGCGCCCTTGACGGCAACCGCCACGGGGTTGTCCCGGATCAGCTCCCGGATTTTTGGCAGGGCAGCGCGCCCCCGCGCACCGATGAGCAGGACCAGCGCCCCGGGCCGGACAGAGTTCTGGTCCTCGGCGTCCAGGATGACGGTTTCGCTGACTCTTTCGTTGGTGGGCGACGGCGCTATCAGCAACTGGCCGTTGTCCACGCCGATGTCTTCAAGAATGTCGCTGAGCGTGACACTGGCGGCGGCTCCGTCGAGTTCCTCAGATTTCACGCAGCGTTCAGGCCCTTCTTCATTGAAGTTGTCATGGCGGATGCCACAGCCATGAACAATACTCGTCCCTGGTTCCGGCAAAGTTGGCGCCGGGCACAATTCTGAATTCGTGAATTTGTCAGGGCAACCAAGCTAAATTTATCGCCCGGGATCTAGAGTTGGATACCGTCGCCCCGGCGCAGCGTCGCGCTGGTATCGGCAGGAACACTTCACCATTCACCGTCATTTCATTGCTGGCCTCGTTGCGAGGAGCCCGGCGATACAGGAGTCAAAGGAGACCCCACAGTGACAGCCTCGCCTCCGGAGTCGCCGGAAATGCTTTAGACAGCGTTCGACCCCCTCAGCCAGCAGACGTGAATTAGCCGACTGTGCATGAGCCGACTGGTCCTTGACCGCCGGCGCGTTCACTGAGCGGATTTGAACTGAGCGGCTTTAACCGGGCACTGCACGCACCCAACCCCACCTAACACTGCGGCCATCGGGCCTGGCGTCCGTGGCTGTATTTTCACCTGCCCGGAACGTTCACCTGCCTGTACTTTCACCTGCCTGGGAGCGGACTGCCGCAGCCTCGTCTCCGCCAACACAATTTGGGATTGCCATGAAAACCACAGAGTCAGACACGACGTTAGACCCCGCAGACGCCCTTGAAAACGGCCGGGAGTTGCTGGGCGACCGGATGGCAGCCGCGCAGGACTTCTCCACGGAAGAAACCGGCTATCACAAGACCCTCAAGCCCCGGCAGATTCAGATGATCGCCATCGGCGGTGCCATCGGCACCGGCCTGTTCATGGGCGCCGGCGGCCGGCTGAACGGCTCCGGACCCGCGCTGATCCTGGTCTATGCCATCTGCGGCTTCTTCGCGTTCCTTATCCTGCGCGCGCTCGGGGAGCTCGTGCTGTACCGGCCGTCGTCGGGATCTTTTGTTTCCTACGCCCGGGAGTTCTACGGCGAAAAAATGGCCCACACGGCAGGGTGGTTGTATTTCCTCAACTGGGCCATGACCTCCATCGTGGACGTGACGGCCGTGGCCCTGTACGTGAAGTTCTGGGCGCCCTACTGGGAGCCCGTCCGGGACGTTCCGCAGTGGCTCATTGCGCTGGTGGCCCTGGTTGTGGTGCTCGGACTGAATCTGGTCTCGGTCAAGGTCTTCGGCGAGATGGAATTCTGGTTTGCCCTGACCAAAGTGGCGGCTCTCGTCGCCTTCCTCATCGTCGGAGTGTGCTTCATCGTGCTGGGCGGAAGAACCGACGCCGGAACACCGGGATTCGGGGTCATCCTGGACAACGGTGGGCTCTTCCCGACCGGCGCGGTAGCGCCGCTGCTGGCCATCAGCGGCGTGGTGTTCGCCTACGCTGCCATTGAACTGGTGGGCACGGCCGCCGGGGAAACAGCAGCCCCTGAGAAAGTCATGCCCAAGGCCGTCAACACCGTGGTGGTCCGGATCGCCATCTTCTACGTCGGATCTGTGCTGCTGCTGTCCATGCTGCTTCCCTTCACCGCATACAAGGCCGGCGAATCGCCCTTCGTGACCTTTTTCTCCCATCTGGGCTCCGCAGAGGCCGGGGCAGTCTCCGCGTCGGTCATGAACTTCGTGGTCCTGACCGCAGCCCTCTCCAGCCTGAACGCCGGACTCTACTCCACCGGCCGGATTCTGCGGTCGATGGCAGTCCACGGCTCCGCTCCGGCGTTCACGGCCCGGATGAGCCGGAAAGGCGTGCCCTACGGCGGAATCCTGCTGACCGCCGTCATCACGCTGATCGGCGTCGGCCTTAACGCCCTGGTGCCCTCGCACGTCTTCGAAATCGTGTTGGAGATATCCGCCGTCGGCATCATCGGCGGTTGGGGCACCATCATGCTCTGCCACATCAAACTGCAGAAATGGGTGCAGCAGGGCAAAGCACAGCGCCCCTCGTTCCGCCTTTTCGGCGCCCCCTACACGTCCTACCTCACCCTCGGTTTCCTGGCCTTCGTCCTGGTGACGATGGGCTTCTCCGAAACCGGCCGGTGGGTGCTGGCATCCATTCTGGTCCTCATTCCACTGCTGTGCCTCGGCTGGTACTCGTCGCGGCGGCGGATACGTCGGGCCGCCTCGGCCGCTCCGAGGCTGCAGAAGACGCCCTAGGGAATCCCTGTAACAGGCCCCCTCACAACATCACCCGCACTACGAGAAAGCATGAGAACTCAAGATATGAATAACGACGGCGCCTCCCCGGCATCCGGACTCGGACCTGAAATTGGTACGCCGAGCCGGGCCTGGCGCGTACGGGCTGATGCCTGGGAATTCCTCGGGTACGCCATGAAGCAGCTTGCTTCGGCGGCACCGCCGCTTGGGAACCAAAGCGGGCTGAAAAGCCAGGTCCGCCGGGCCCTTGGGCTGCTCGGGTCCATCGAGAAGTTTTGGGCATTGCCCGGGACGGAGACCATGGGGCGCCTGCGCAGCTGCATCCACGCTGAAGCGTACGGCGAGGCCCTGAGGCTGGTGGAAGCAGTCAAGCAGGCTCGCTGCCGCACCCGGCCGGGACCGGAACAGTCCAGGCAGGAACATCTCGCCCACGCCGACAGCCCGGCACCGGAATCCTCCGTAGTGCGGGATGAGCGGCCACGGTTTGAGGTGCTGGTGGTGGATGACATCACGGAGCTGGACGCGGAGACGCTGAAGAAAGACATGCTGGAGCAGCGCCGGCCGGCGGACGCCTTCAGCTATGACGTCAACGTGGTGCCTTCCTTTGAGGATGCCCTGGTGGCAGTCCTCATCAACCCGGACATCCAGGCCTGCGTTCTCCGGCCCGGGCTTGGGATCAGGGCTGACGGGCCGCTGGGATCTGACCTCAAAACGTTCCTTGGCCGGTACATCGACGACGGACTGGAGGGGTTGCGTCCGATCGACCGGATCCTCCGGCTCGCCGCGAGCATTGCCGAACTGCGGCCGGAGCTGGACATCTACCTGGTGGCCGGTGTTGGCATCGAAGGCCTTGCCGGATCACTGACGCGCCCGTTCGCGAGGATCTTCAGGCGCGAGGACCGCCTGGACCTTCATCTTTCCCTGCTGGCCGGAGTCACCCAGCGCTTCGACACGCCCTTTTTCACCGCCCTGCAGGAGTACAGCCAGCGTCCGGCCAGCGTGTTCCACGCGCTCCCCATCTCCCGTGGCGGCTCTGTCGGCAGCTCGCCCTGGACCAAGGACATGGTGGACTTCTACGGACTGAACCTGCTGCTGGCCGAAACCTCGGCCACCTCCGGCGGGCTCGATTCGCTGCTCGACCCCCACGGCTCCATCAAGGAAGCCCAGACGCTCGCTGCCAGGGCGTTCGGGGCGGAAAAAACGTTCTTCGTCACCAACGGGACGTCCACGGCGAACAAGATCGTCCACCAGTCGATCGTGGCACCCAGTGATGTGGTCCTGGTGGACCGCAACTGCCACAAGTCGCATCACTACGCCCTCATGCTCTCCGGCGCCCAGGTGGCCTACCTCGACGCCTACCCGCTGGACCAGCACTCCTTTTACGGGGCCGTGCCGCTGGCCAGCATCAAGAAGATGCTCCTTGACTACCGGCGGGCCGGCCGCCTGGACGACGTCAAGATGATCACCCTGACCAACTGCACTTTCGACGGCATCGTCTACGACCCCGAACGGGTCATGGAGGAGTGCCTGGCCATCAAGCCGGACCTGGTGTTCCTCTGGGATGAAGCATGGTTCGCGTTCGCCGGGTTCCACCCGGTGTACCGGCGCCGGACGGCGATGGCGGCCGCGCGGAAGCTTGAGGCCCGGTTCCGGGACCCCGACTTTGTGCTGCGGCACGCCGGGCAGACCGAAGCACTCAGGGATCCGGAAACCGGCGAGTTGGCCGACGACGACGTGTGGCTCCGGACGCGGCTCATCCCGGATCCGGCCCGCGCCCGCCTGCGCGTCTATGCCACCCAGTCGACGCACAAGACCCTCACGTCCCTGCGGCAGGGATCCATGGTCCATGTGTTCGACCAGGACTTCGAGCATCTCAACGAAGAGGCATTCCGTGAGGCGTACATGACCCACACCTCCACGTCGCCGAACTACCAGATCCTGGCCTCGCTGGACATCGGAAGGCGCCAGGTGGAGCTGGAAGGGTTCGGGCTGGTGCAGAAACAGGCGGACCTCGCGGTCAGCATTGCCCAGGCCGTGGCGCGGAACCCCTTGCTGAAGAAGTACTTCCGCGTGCTCGGCTCGCGGGAGCTCATCCCGGCCGCCTACAGGGAAACGGATTGCTCCATGCCGCTGAGCCAGGGCCTGTCGGTGCTTGATGAGGCGTGGCGGAGGGACGAATTTGTGGTCGATCCCAGCCGACTGACGCTGAACATCGCGCTGACGGGAATCGACGGGGACACGTTCAAACACGATCACCTGATGGACAAATACGGGATCCAGGTCAACAAAACCTCACGCAACAGCGTGCTTTTCATGACCAACATCGGGACGTCCCGCAGCGCCGTGGCGTACCTGGTGGAGGTGCTGGTCAAGCTCGCCGAATCCTTTGACGCCGAACAGAGGACGCTCGGGCCGCGGGGGCGGCGTGCCCGCGATGCCCGGGTGCGCGCACTGAGCAGCGCGCCGCCGGCGCTGCCGGACTTCAGCAGGTTCGCCCGCCGCTTCCGAAACGACGACCTGACGCCGGACGGCAACCTTCGGGCCGCGTACTTCGAGACGTACAAGCCGGGGGCAACCGAATACCTTGGCCCGGATGAGCTGGCGCGCATGGTCGCCTCCGGGACGGAAGTGGTGTCTGCCGGCTTCGTCACGCCGTACCCACCGGGTTTCCCTATTCTGGTGCCGGGCCAGGTGATTACCGCCAACGCACTGGCATTCATGGCCGCCCTCGATACCCGGGAAGTCCACGGCTACGACCCCGACCTCGGGTACAGGGTGTTCAGCGACACGCCGGCGCCAGCCGCGGATCCGGGCAACGACGCCGCGCTGGTGACCAGGCCCGCCTGAGCCGCAACGTCCTGGCCCGCTTAAACGGGCCAGGGTCGCCGTCAACGCCCGCTTGACCCCGTCAGTCTGTCAGGGCCCGGATGATGCGGCTGCCGTTGGCCTCAAGCCAGGCACGCCGGCGTTCGATCTTGCCCCCTGCGCCTTCGGCCCACATCCGCGCCCAGCCGCCGCCGAGGTTGCGGGCACGGTGCTCCATGCGGTGATACGAAAGGAGGGCGGCATCCGCGCCGAACTCCGGCAGCCGCCGTCGTTCTTCTTCGGTCCAGCCGTAGGCGTCGGCGAAAACGCGCAGCCGCCTAAACGGGTCCACCGTCTCCCACCCCGGCCACGAGTCGGCCGGGTGACGGAGCGGCGCCCAGTGCATGGCCGTGTTGTAGGAGTCCTTGAACCCGGTGGCGGGGCCGGCGAGATCAAAGTCGACGAGCCCCACCGCCAGGCCTCCGCGGACCACGACGTTCTGCGGGGTCACATCCAGATGGCAGACAAGCCCGTCCTGCTCTTCATGGTCCTGCGCTTCATGGTCCGCGGGCAGGGGACGCGGCGGAAACGGGTGGGCGGCTGGGACGAAGCCGGCTGAAACGGCGTGCAGCCGGCGCACCAAACGGGCCACGGAGACCAGCAGTTCCTCTGACTGCACCCACTGTTCAGGCATGGCGCCGGCGCAGTCACCCGGCAGGAAAGTGAGGACGTCCCGGCCGGACGGGTCACGGCCCAGGAACCGCGGGGAGCCTTCGAAACCGGCGTTCTCCAGCCAATCCAGATAGTCAGCCACCGCGTAGCTTTGCGGCTGGTGCGGCCGGCGGACCGTTCCGCCCACCCGCAGCACACCTTCGGTGACATCCCCTGCCGGCAGAAGTTCGACGTCGGATGCCTCGCCGGGCGGGGGGAGGTAGAGGCGCTGCTCGACCGGGAGGCGTGGGGCTGGGGTCATCCGGCCAGCGTACGCCTGACGGTCTCCGCGCCGGTAGACACGGCTAGTACCCGAGCTGCGCCGCAACCTGCAGGAGCAGCGCCTCGGATCCCATCGGGCCGATCAGCTGAATGCCCATGGGAAGTCCGCCGTCAGCGCCCGTCCAGTGCACCGGGATGCTGACGGCAGGCAGGCCGCAGACGTTCACCATGGATGACCATGGAGCGAACTCGCACTGTTTCCGGTAGTCACCGTCGGCATCTCCTGCCCATTCCGACACCGGCCAGTGGCCGTCCCCGTGGGCGGAACCCGTGAACCAGCCCACCGGCCGGGGCGTCTGGGCGAGCGACGGCGTCAGGATCAGGTCCCAGGCGGCGTACTGCGTCACGGTGTCCCGCTGAAACTGGCGCAGGAAGGCCAGCGATTCATTCAGCTTTGCGGCACTCCGCTGCTGTGCCCGGCGCCGGAAAGTGCGCGTCAGCGGAGTCAGCAACGCCTCGCGCTGCGGTGCTATCCGTGCCGCTCCGACGCCGGCGGTCCAGGCGGTGGTGAAGGCATCGGGATAGCGGTTGTCGTAGCGGATGGTCGTTTCGACGACGTCGTGACCGGCCGCCGTCAGGAGCCGGACGCCGGCGGCCAGCGCATCAAGCGCTTCGGGCTCCGGGGTGAACGGAAAGATGCCGGACCACGGGCTGTCCAGGCTGAGGCCGATCCGCAGCCTGGGCGGGGACTCCGCGACGGCGTCAAGGTACCCGGAGCCAACATGCCCCACGGTTCCCACGCTGCAGCCAACATCCGAGGTCAGCGCATCGAGCAGGAGCGCGGCATCCGCGGCGGTGCGCGCCAGCGGTCCGGCGACTACCAGGCTGGCCGGATCGCGGCTGCTTTCCCCGGCGGGAACCAGGCCGCGTCCGGGTTTGAGCCCCAGCAGCCCGCAGGCGGCAGCGGGAATCCGCACGGAGCCTCCGCCGTCGGAACCCGGCGCGAACGGCAGGAGTCCCGCGGCCACGGCCGCGGCGCTGCCGCCGGAGGAACCGCCCGAGCCGCGGCTCAGGGCGTGCGGATTGCGCGACGGCGGGGCGATGCGGTTCTCGCTGTAGGCCGTGAGCCCGAACTCCGGGACCTGGGTCTTACCGAGCGATACCGTTCCGGATGCCTTCAGGGCTGCCGCGAGGGCGCCGTCCACGGGGGCGGGACGCCGGTCCAGGGCGGCGCTGCCGTGTGTGGTGACCACTCCCGCCACGTCTGTCAGGTCCTTATAGGCAACCGGAACGCCATGGAGCGCGGGAAGGTCTTCCGGAGGAAGCCGTGCGTGCCTTTCGTCCGCGGCAGAAGATTCGGCCATGGCCATATCCGCAGTGACTGTGATGAAGGCGCCCAGCCGGGGATTGGCGGCCTCGATCCGTCGCAGGAAGTGGTCCGCGGTCTCCCGTGCGGACAGGTCACCGGACCGCAGGGCGTCCCTGAGGCGGACGGCGGAGAGGTAATGGATCTCAGTCAAGGGTGCTCGCTTCGTGCATGGTTCAAGAAGCCTAACGTGCCGCCCAAGGGGCGCGCCCCGCCCGCTGGCGATACGCTGGTGCTAAGAGCTTGCGGCCAAGGAGAGGACTTCCATGAGCGACTATGAAACTGTCACCGTCAACGACGTTCCGTCGGACGCAGCCATACTGGACGTGCGTGAAGACTACGAGTGGGCGGCCGGGCACGCCGAGGGCGCCGTGCACATTCCACTGGACCAGCTGCCCGGCCGACTCGATGACCTGGACCCTGACGAGGATCTCTACGTCATCTGCCGCACCGGCGGTCGGTCCTTCCGCGCTGCCAAGTGGCTGGTGGGCCAAGGCTACTCGGCCGTCAATGTGGCCGGCGGCATGGACCAGTGGCTCGAGTCCGGCAAGCCGCTGGTCTCGGACAACGGCCTCAAGCCCGTGGTTCTCTGATTTTTTTGACGCCGTGGTTCCCAGGTGCCCGGACATTTCCGGCCCTGCGGTATCCCATGCCTTTTCACTCATAACCCAGAAGGAATACTGATGCCCGCCCCACGCCCCACCTACACCTTCCTTGGCCCGGAAGGCACGTTCACGGAGGCGGCGCTGATGCAGGTTCCGGGCTCGGCCACAGCCATCCGCATACCGTCCTCCAACGTCAACACGGCGCTGGACAAGGTGCGCGACGGTTCGGCCGACGCCGCCATGGTCCCGATCGAAAATTCGGTCGAAGGCGGGGTTACGGCCACGCTCGACGCCATCGCCACCGGCCAGGAACTGCGGATCATCAGCGAGGCGCTGGTCCCCATCAGCTTCGTGCTGGTGGCCCGCCCCGGCGTCGACATCACGCAGATCCGGCGGGTTTCCACCCACGGCCATGCCTGGGCCCAGTGCCGCCTGTGGGTCGATGCGAATATTCACGGTGCTGAATATTTTCCCGCCTCCTCCACCGCCGCCGCGGCGATGGAACTGCTGGAGGACGACGCACACTACGATGCAGCGATTTGCGCCCCGATTGTCGCGGCGGAACAGCCCGGGCTCCAGGTGCTGGCCGAGAACATCGGGGACAACCCTGGGGCAGTCACGCGCTTTGTCCTCGTCAGCCGCCCCGGCGTCCTGCCGGCCCGCACCGGCGCCGACAAGACCACAGTGGTTGTGCCGCTGCCCGAAGACCGCCCCGGTGCGCTCATGGAGATCCTCGACCAGTTCGCCACCCGCGGCGTGAACCTCAGCCGGATCGAATCCCGCCCCACGGGTCAATACCTCGGCCACTATTTCTTCAGCATCGACGCCGACGGCCACGTCGCGGACGCCCGTGTGGCGGACGCCCTCGCCGGGTTGCACCGCATCAGTCCGGCCACGCGGTTCCTGGGATCGTACGGGCGGGCAGACGAACAAAGCCCGGTGGTGGCGCCGCACACGTCCGACGAAGCATTCCGTGCTGCGCATGCTTGGGTCGGAGAAATTCTGGCTGCCGAAACTCTGGGGTCAGAAATGGCCGCGAATGCTTCGCCCACAGCGTAGACAAATGCCGCTGGCGGTACTTCCCTGCCCCTAGGACTGTGCGTATGCTTGCCTGATCAACATGGGGGGTGGGTGGCCCAAACGAAGGGAGCGGGTCATGTCAGATAACGCCAGAACCGACAACGACGGCCAGGGAATGATCGTCAATCCCAAACCGACCGCAGAAAACCAGGACTGGGACGGAGACGACGCGGACCGGGCCGACCGCCTGCGCTTCGAAGAGGAGCAGGCCATGATCCGCGAGCAGTCCGAGGCCCGCGCCGCAGCCAAAGCTGCAGAGGCCGCCAAGCAAACTGGTACCGCCAAATCCGCCTAGGCCACGCCACCCGCGCCGAAGCCGGGCAGTGCCCTGACCCTGATGAGCAGTGATCTGGGATCGACCTGAACCGTGACCTTAGTGGCTTCCCCTGTGATGTCGCCGTCCAGCTGGGTTGGCATGGGCTCCGGGCACTTGATGACCACCCTGCCGGAACGGTACACGCTCATCACGGGCAGGTGCCGCTTGTGCTTGAACAGGATCTTGGCGTACATCGCCAGCCACCCGACGGCGCTCCGCGGGCTCATGACCACCACGTCAAGCATCCCGTCGTCGATCATGGCCTGGGGAATCAGGTCAATGCCGCCCGGGACGAGCCCGCAATTGGCAAACAGGACACTGCGGATCTTGCGTGACTGTTCGGGCTGGCCGTCCAGCGAGATCGACACTTTCTTCCTGCGCCCCTGCAGATGACGTACTCCCGACTCGGTGTAGGCGAGCCAGCCCACAGCCCGCTTGAGGCCGTCGCTCGTATCGCCCACCACCTCGGCGTCCATGCCGATGCCCGCGATCACCAGGAACGCATGTTTCGATGTGCGGCCGGTTTGGGCATTCTCGATGGCCATCCGTGCCGTATCGATGTAGCGCTGGTGTCCGAAGAGCGCCGTCTGGATGTTGCCCTGGAGGTCATAGACATCCAGGTCGACGTTGCGGGCGAGCAGGTTCCCCGTTCCGAGGGGAATCAGGCCCATTGCGACATTGGTGTGGGCCAGGGACTCGGCCACCACGCGCACCGTGCCGTCGCCGCCGCCCACGAGAACGACGTCGGCCCCGTATTCCAGCGCCGCCCGGACCTGTGAGTGGCCGGGGTCCTCCGCCGTCGTCTCAAAGAACCGCGGGGCCTCCAAACCGGCCGTGAGGCAGGCGTGCTGGATGCCGGCGCGGGCCTCGGCAGCTTTCGCCTTGATGGGGTTCAAAACTACCGCAACCCGTTGGCGTTCCAGGCCATGGGCGTGTGGATCCTCCCGCACCGCGCTCCGCGCGTGCAGCGCTTTAAGGCTGCGCACGCCCCACCAGCTGGAGACGGCGAATGCCAGGGCTCCAACGATCAGGACGTACAGAAACAGGTCGCTCATGGTGCTTCAACACTATCCCGCCGGACCTCGCCGCGGCCTGCCCTCCGCATTCGATACTCTTGTGTGGTGATCGACGTAAAAGACCTCAGCGAAAATCCGGAAAAGTACCGCTCCAGCCAGCGTGCCCGTGGGGCGGACGAAACCGTGGTGGACGCGATCATCGATGCGGACGCGGCCCGCCGCTCGGCCTTGATCCGTTTCGAAAACCTCCGTGCGGAACAGAACGTGTTCGGCAAGAAGGTGGCCCAGGCCAAGGGCGAGGAAAAGCAGGCGCTGCTCGCTGAGGTCAGGGAGCTCGCCGGTGCCGTCAAGGCAGCCTCCGCCGAAGCGGATGCCGCGCAGGCTAAGCAAGAAGAACTGCTGCGCACCATCCCCAACCTCATCGAGGACGGCGTGCCCGCGGGCGGCGAGGACGACTACGTGGTGGTCAAGAGCGTCGGCACCCCGCGCGAGTTTCCCGACTTCGAGCCGCGGGACCACCTGGAAATCGGTGAGCTGATCGGCGCCATCGACATGGAGCGCGGCGCCAAGGTCTCCGGTGCAAGGTTCTACTTCCTCCGCGGCGTCGGCGCCCGGCTGGAAATGGCCCTGCTGCAGATGGCAATGGACCAGGCCATCGAGGCCGGCTTCATCCCCATGATCACCCCCACGCTGGTGCGCCCCGAGACCATGCAGGGCACGGGCTTCGACGTAAAGCACGACGCCGAGATCTACCGTCTCGCCGAAGACGACCTGTATCTTGTGGGTACCTCGGAGGTGCCCCTGGCGGGGTACCACGCGGACGAGATCCTGGATCTCACGGCAGGTCCCATCCGTTTCGCCGGCCAGAGCTCCTGCTACCGCCGCGAAGCGGGGTCGCATGGCAAGGACACCCGTGGCATCATCCGCGTGCACCAGTTCAACAAGGTTGAGATGTTCATTTACACCACGGTCGAAGAGGCCGCCGCGGAACACGAGCGCCTGCTCGCCTGGGAAGAGGAAATGCTGGCCAAGTGCGAGCTGCCGTACCGCGTGATCGACACCGCGGCCGGCGACCTCGGCATGTCCGCCGCCCGCAAGTTCGACTGCGAAGCCTGGGTCCCCACGCAGGGCGCCTACCGCGAACTCACCTCCACCTCCAACTGCACCACGTTCCAGGCCCGCCGCCTGAACATCCGTGAACGCGTCCTGAATGAGGACGGCGCACCGAAGGGCACCCGGCCGGTGGCCACGCTCAACGGCACCCTGGCCACCACGCGCTGGATTGTCGCCATTCTGGAACACCACCAGAACCCGGACGGCTCTGTGAACGTGCCCGCGGCGCTGCAGAAGTACCTCGGCGGGCTCCAGGTCCTGCCCGTCCTGTAGCCAGGACACGCCTGCAGCCGGGAGCGATATATGGCACTTGGGTAAACACTCACACTGGGGATGAGCCTGTGAATATTTACCCGGTGTTCATGCGGCCTGTGGCCTGAGTCCTAGCAGGGTGTCAGGGGTGTCTGGTCTACTAATAGGCATGACTACACTGACTGAATCCTCAGCCGCTGGCATCGAAGACCAGCGAGAAACCGAAGACCGGCGGGAAACCGCACAGAAGCTCATGATTGCCCTGGATGTGGACGGCACCCTCGTGGACCACGACGGCCACATGTCCGCCCCCGTCCGTGAGGCCGCCCAGGCCGTGGTGGCGGCAGGCCACGAGGTCATGATCGCCACGGGCCGTTCGCTCAACGCAACCCTGCCGGTGATTGAGCAGATCGGCATGGACCGCGGTTATGCTGTCTGCTGCAACGGCGGCGTCACGCTGCGCCTGCACCCTGAACTGCCGGACGGCTACGAAATTATCCACAAGGCCACCTTCGATCCCGGCCCCGCCCTCCGCGCCCTCCGCAAGCGTCTTCCCACGGCCAAATACGCGCTCGAGGACGCGGACGGCAACTTCCTGTCCACAGAACGCTTCCAGGACGCGAGCTTCGGGGTCGAAGCCGTCGGCGTCGACTTCCAGACCATGCTTGAAGCCACCGCCGTCCGTGTCGTGGTGTTCAGTACGGAGAACACCCCCGAGGAATTCAACGAGGCCATCCAGCACATCGGCCTCGCCGGCGTCACCTATTCGGTGGGCTGGACCGCTTGGCTGGACATTGCCGCGGCCGGTGTCACCAAGGCCAGCGCCCTTGAGAACCTCCGCAGCAGGCTCGGCATGGAGTTGTCCAGCACGGTGGCCATCGGCGACGGCCGCAACGATATTGAAATGCTCACCTGGGCGGGTCGCGGCGTCGCGATGGGCCAGGCTCCGGAAGAGGTGGTCGCCGTCGCAGATGAGGTCACCAAGTCCGTGTACGACGACGGCGCAGCGCTCGTTCTGCGCAGCCTGCTGTAACGCCGGGGTGCTGTGGCGCCGGGGTGAAAACCTCTAGCGCACCTCGAGTATGAGGGAGAGCAGCCGGGCCGCGGCGGGCCGGGCGGCGTGCTCCTCGTTCCACTGCGAGCGTGCCACGGCCTTGCTGACGGCCTGGGCCGTAATGCCGAGTTCCGCAGCCACCGCCTTTTGCTGGCCGCGAACACCCGGGGTCAGCAGGTCCAGGACCCGCCATTCGGCCTCGCTCCTGTCGCGGACAATATGGCCCAGGATGCGGAGCACCGACTCGGCCTCCGCGGCCAGATCCACCAGCGGCCCTTCGACCGCCACAGGAATCCGGTCCTTGCTGTTGTGGAGCCGGTCCACTGCGCGGCGCGCATAGACCAGCCCGTGCCCGGAGGCGTCCTTGATCTGGTTGGGCAGCGGCTCGTTCACCGGCCCTACGCCGATTCCCACGTACCAGCTCCCGCACCGCAGTGCAATCATGGCGGCTTCCACGGTCTGATGCGGAGAGTCCAGGATGCCCTGAACCTCGTCCTCCACGGAGCGGTCGAAGTCCAGGCGCGCCGGGATATGCCGGAGGTCCTTGAGGAGGTGCGGGACCCGGTCGCCGTCGCGCCGGCTGTCTGTTTGGTTGATAGTCAGCGTGAACATGGTGGACATCAGACTACCCGGTGGTAGCTCGGAGGCAAGTGCCGGAAAACGCAAAAGGGAGGGTGCGGTTCAACGAACCGCACCCTCCCCACCGCATCCCTAACCTCGCTGCGCTCGGCCAGGGAACCCGGGCGGCGTGGGCCCCCACCGCATCCCTAACCTCGCTGCGCTCGGCCAGGGAACCCGGGCGGCGTGGGCCCCCCACCGCATCCCTAACCTCGCTGCGCTCGGCCAGGGGACCCGGGCGGCGTGGGCCCTGCCCGGTGGCGGCGTCAGTGTGCCGCGGGCACGTACCGCTTGATGGAAGCTTCGAGCTCGGCCTCGGCCGCTGCGCGGTCGGCCCAGCCCTCGGCCTTGACCCACTTGCCGGGCTCAAGGTCCTTGTAGCGGGTGAAGAAGTGCTCGATTTCCTTGATCAGGAACTCGTTGACATCGCTGACTTCCTGGATGTGGTCGAACCGGGGATCGGCCGGCACGCAGAGGACCTTGGCGTCCCCGCCACCGTCATCGGTCATGTTGAAGACGCCGATGGGACGGGCTTCAACGATGACGCCCGGGATCAGGTCGAAGTCCTGCAGGAGCACCAGTGCGTCCAGCGGATCGCCGTCTTCGCCGAGGGTGTTCTCGAAGAAACCGTAGTGCGTGGGGTACTGCATGGACGTGAAGAGGACGCGGTCCAGGCGGACTCGCCCGGTCTCGTGGTCGACTTCGTACTTGACGCGCGAACCCTTGGGGATCTCGATGGTCACGTCATGCTTCATGGAATGGCTCCTCGACAATTGCTGGGTGTTCGCGGCACGCTGAAAGGACAGTCATTGCCGCCGACTACTATTGAGGATATAGCGAGAGTCCCAGGTTTCAGGAACTAATGGGGTAATTTCAGAACTTTGAGGACCAACAGCATGAGGGGCACCACGGGCACGGCAACGGGCCGCGAAAGACTTACCGCGCAGTACCATACGCTGGTGCGGGCTTGGCCCAGCATGCTTCTCACCGTGCTTCTTGCCGCCCTGGCCCTTCCTGCCGGGATGCTGATTGCCCCGGCCCTGAGCGGTGCGGCCCAGTCCGCGCCGGGGCCGTCCCAGACCCCTGGATGGCAGCTCGAGCCGGAGTGGCTGTCAGTTCCCCAGGGCATCGGCCCGTTGAGCACTACGGCTCCTGTCCCGGTGCCTGCCGAGGTGGCCGCCAGGCTGGATCCCGTCCTCAGGACCGACGGCGGCGGCAGCTTTACGGGGGTTGTCCAAGACGCCGCCACAGGCAAGGTGCTGTTCGACCGGGACGGAATGGCCAACAGGGTCCCTGCCTCGAACATGAAGCTGCTGACGGCCGTCGCGGCGCTGCGGGCGATCGGGCCGGATTCGCGTTTCGCCACCAAAGCCGTCGCGGGGCCAGTACCCGGGCCGGCAGGCGGCGCGTCACGGACCGTTGTGCTGGTGGGCGGCGGGGACGTCCTCCTTGGCGCCGGCGAGTCCGCCGAGGACAAGGTCCTGGGCCATGCCGGGCTTGCCACGCTTGCGAAACTGACCGCCGAGTCCCTGCGCAAGGAGGGCTTCGCCGGGCCGGTGCAGGTGCTCGTAGACGACTCCTTGTTCACCGGACCTTCCCTTAACCCGGCGTGGAACCCGAATGATGTCGCCGCCGGGGAGGCGGCCCCGCTCTTCCCGCTGGCGTTGAATTCGGCGCGCTTCGATCCCGCCGTCACCACCGGGCCCCGCCCTCAAGACGCCGCCATCCTCGCGGGGGAGGCGTTCGCTGCGCAACTCAAAGCGGCAGGTGCCGCCGCAGGCCTCAAGGTGGGCGCCGGCGTCGGACGTCTGGAAGGGAAACCGGCGGCGGACACCGCGGTTCTGGGCCAGGTGGAGTCGGCAACGGTCAGCCAGCAGGTGGACCTTATGTTGCGGGACTCGGACAACTACCTCGCCGAAACTTTGGGGCGGATGGCGGCGGTGGCTGCCGGGGAGCCGGGAAGCAACGAGGGCGCCACGGCCGCTGTGCTGCGGCAACTCACGGACCTCGGTATCCCTACGAGCGGCATGACGGTGGCGGATGTTTCCGGCTTGGCCCTCGCGAACCAGGTTTCCGCCCGCCAGTTTGCCGAAGTGGTGCGTGCCATCACCTCCGGGCCGGACACCCGGCTGCGTGCCGCTTTGGGTGGCTTCCCCGTGGCAGGCCTCACCGGGACGCTGGGCGACAGGTACGTCGACGATTCGAGCGCCGAGGGCGCGGGGCTGGTCCGCGCCAAAACCGGAACCCTGAACACCGTCATTGCGCTGAGCGGGTATGTGGTGGATGCAGACGGAAGGCTGCTGGTGTTCTCCTTCATCGGCAATGATCTGACACCGGGTGCGGCGGGCAACAAGCCCGCGCTGGACGCCTCGGCCACGGTGCTCGCGGCCTGCGGCTGCAGCTAGGCTTCACTGCCGACGGCGAACAGCCGCACGAGGGGTGCCCGCTTGCTGTTCGCCGGTCGGCGAACTTAAGGCGCAGAGCCGGAAGCGTGTGGTGTGATGGAGCGTATGGAGCCAACAGCAGGTAAGACCTCGGCCGCAGGCCAGACCTCCGCCCAGTCCCTGATCAACTGGGAGCTGGCCGCGTCCGCCGCCGCCCGGCTGACTCCCCCTGGCCCGTCCCTCAGCGCCCAAGAGATCGGCGAAGCCGTTGACCAGCTGCGCGGGGCTGCTGATGCGTCGGTGGCGCACGTGCACCACATCACCGGCCTGGATGCTGCCCGGGATCTCAGGGATTCCTCCGTCCTCGTGGTGGACCGCGCCTCCTGGGCCAGGGCAAACACCCAAAGCTTCGCCGTCATGCTCAAACCCGCCATGGAACGGATGCTGGAGAACCGCAAGGGCACCATCAGCCCCGGTGCCGCCAGCGTCAGCGGCGCCATCACCGGCAGCCAGCTCGGCGCGGTGCTGGCGTTCCTTTCCAGCAAGGTCCTGGGCCAGTACGATCCCTTCGCCGCGCTTGCCGAAGGTTCCACCGCCCCGTCGGGCGGCCGGCTGCTCCTCGTTGCGCCGAACATCATTTCCGTCGAGCGGGAGCTCAATGTGACGCCGGAGGATTTCCGGCTCTGGGTCTGCCTGCACGAACAGACGCACCGTGTGCAGTTTGCGGCGGCGCCCTGGCTGCGGCACCACATGCTCAACGAAATCGACAACCTCAGCAGCCATCTCCTCGGCAACGTCGATTCACTGATGGAGCGGGCGTCCGCGGCAGCCCGGTCCCTGAGGGACCGCACGGCGTCGGGTGACACCACCCCCGGCAGGGGCGCGATCCTCGATCTCCTGCAGAAACCCGAGGAAAAAGCTGCACTGTCCCACCTCACGGCTGTGATGAGCCTGCTGGAAGGGCACGCCAACGTGGTGATGGACGAGGTGGATGCCAGCATCGTCCCGTCCGTGAAGACCATCCGGCAGCGCTTCAACGACCGCGGGAAGGACCGCGGCGTCATCGAGAAATTCATCCGCAACTTGCTGGGTCTGGATGCCAAGATGCGCCAGTACAGCGACGGCGCCAAGTTTGTCCGCGCGGTGGTGGAAGTCGCCGGGATGGACGGCTTCAACCGCGTCTGGGACGCCGCCGGGAACCTCCCCACCGAGCCGGAAATCCACGACGCCAAAATCTGGCTCGACAGGATGGGGCTCTAATTTCCGTGCAGGGCGTTTCGGGCCGACCGGCCCCCGGCGGAGAGCCATCCAGAAGCGAGCCGCTCAGAAGCGGCGAGCCAGTGCGAAGCGGCGAGCCACTGCGAAGCGGACGACGGCGGCCCGGGCGCCTGGCGCCGGTCGTCGGCAGCGCGCGGAAAATGTTGCAGGACGCGCTGGCCCAGGCAGGCTATCCGGAGCGGGTGCTCGTGGCCTGCAGCGGCGGGCCTGATTCGCTGGCGCTGGCTGCCGTGGCTGCCTACTTCGCACGCCGCGGCCATGTGGACGGCCACGCTGTGGCCGTGGGCGCCGTGGTGGTGGACCACCAACTGCAGCCAGGCTCCGCGGACGTGGCGGCCCGTACTGCCGAAACACTCAGGGAACTTGGCCTCAACCCGGTACTGGTGCGCGCGGTGCACGTTGCGGCGAGCGGATTCGGGCCGGAGGCGGCAGCCCGGGATGCGAGGCACGCGGCACTGGAAGCGGCCGCGGCGGAGTGGGAGGCGGACGCGGTCCTTCTTGGGCATACCCTCGATGACCAGGCCGAGCAGGTTCTGCTGGGCTTGGCCCGCGGCTCCGGAACCAGGTCCCTGGCCGGGATGAGGCCGGCGCGGGGAAAACTGCTGCGGCCCTTCCTCGGACTGCGGAGGGCAGACACGCTGGAAATTTGCCGGGCCGAGGAACTCGATCCGTGGCACGACCCCACCAATGCTGACCCTTCCTTTGCACGCTCGCGGACCCGGGTGGAGGTCATGCCCCTGCTCGAGGAAAAACTCGGTCCCGGAGTCGCGGAGTCCCTCGCCCGGACCGCGGCCATCCTCCAATTGGACGCTGACTACCTGGAGGAGGTGGCGGACAGCACGTTCGCCGCGCTCGCGGAGCGGTCCGACCGGGACCTCAGCCTGCCCGAAGAAGCCCTGAACGGACTGCCCCCGGCCATCAGGTTCCGGGTGATCGCGAAGGCGGCGGCCGACGTCGGCGGTCAACAGCCCAGCTACCAGCGGCTGCTCGCTGCCGAGGCCCTGCTGCGGCGGAAGGGCTCGGCGGGCCCGGTGGAATTGCCCGGCGGAGTGAGCGTGTACCGCCTTTCGCTGGCGCAGCTGCTGGCAGAAGCCCCAAGCGGGCCGGCCACGGGCGAGGCTGGGGTTCCCCGAGGGGGCGCCCGCTGTGGGAAGCTAGTATTCCGGCCTCACAAACCGATCCGTTCATAGCCGCACCCGCATCTACACAGGAGCATTTGGTGGATTCATCCGACGTCCAGGCAGACCTCAAGCACGTTCTCTACACCAAAGAACAGATTCAACAGCGCATCACTGAACTCGCGGCGGAGATCGACAAGGACTATGAAGGCCGCGAACTCCTCATCGTCGGCGTGCTGAAGGGCGCGGTCATGGTCATGGCCGACCTCGCGCGTGCCCTCCACAGCCACGTGTCCATGGACTGGATGGCCGTTTCCTCCTACGGCTCCGGCACGCAGTCCTCCGGCGTGGTCCGCATCCTCAAGGACCTCGACACCGACCTCATGGGCAAGGACGTGCTCATCGTCGAGGACATCATCGATTCCGGTCTCACGCTCTCCTGGCTCAAGACCAACCTGGAGTCCCGCGGCACCGCCTCCGTCGAAGTCTGCACGGCATTCCGCAAGCCGACGGCCGCCAAGGTGGAGATCGACGTCAAGTACGTCGGCTACGACATCCCCAACGAGTTCGTGGTGGGCTACGGCCTGGACTACGCCGAAAAGTACCGCAACCTGGACTTCGTGGGCACCCTGGCGCCGCACGTCTACGAGTAATCTCTGCAGCCCGCCGGGGCTTCGCATTTCTGCACCGCTTTCGGTGGCCGCGCCGCCGTCGGGCCGCCTGAAATGGGGGTCCGGCGGCGGCGCGACTGTGTTAAGGCCGCCTAAAGACGAGCAGAAATGCCGCGCGGGCCCCGGGTGGTGCGGGCTGCGCGGCGTTAGCGGGTTGTCCGCGGGGGAGTGGCGAGAGCCAGCCTGATCTGTTCCAGCATCTGCTCGGGCCGGTGCAGCACGTCCTCGTAAAGGTACCGCAGCACCCGGTAGCCGGCGGCCGCGCCAACATTGTTCCGCCGGATGTCCTTCTTGAACTGGGCCTTGTTGAAGTGGAAACCCACGCCGTCAATCTCAACAATCAGGCATCCGTTGATCAGGAAGTCCACATAACCCATGCCCTCAAGGAACACCTGGGTCCGGACCTCGAATCCGTGCCGTCGAAAGAGGACACGGGCCACCGTTTCCAGCAGCGAGTCCGCTCCGTGCTCCAAAAGCATTCCGCGGGGGCAGGATCCGGCGCGGCGCTAAAGTGGTGCAAAAATGACAGGCCAGGCCGACTTCCCCGCCACACGCACCCGGGACTACGCCCATAGGGAACTTTTGCCGTACACCGTGCGTGAATTAGTCCGGCGGTGTAATGCTAGAAGCTGAAGCAGCACCACACGCGCGCAGCCACGCGCCGTGCAGCACTACCAGGAGGGACGGGGCCAGCCCCCGAACAGATGAAAGCTAAGAGTTTCTTCAAGGGCCCGGGCATCTGGATCATTGTTGTGGTCGGCATGCTCCTGCTGGCCTTTGCAACGTTGGCTCCGGGCGGTGCGACGCGGATCGACACCCAGCCGGGCCTCGAGCTGCTGGCCGAGAGCGGCAAGGTCGAACAGGCAAAGATCTTCGACGGCGAGAACCGCGTGGACCTGGTCCTGAAGGACAACCTGGTCATCGACGGGCAGGACAAGGGCAAAAACGTCCAGTTCTTCTTCGTCAACGACCGTGGGCCGGACGTGGTCAAAGCCGTCACAGATTCCAATCCCTCCAAGGGCTACACGGACCAGCCGGTAGAGAGCAACTGGCTCTCCGGGCTGTTCTCCCTGCTGATCCCCGTGCTGCTGCTCGGCCTCCTGTTCTGGTTCCTGCTCTCGCGCATGCAGGGCGGCGGTTCCAAGGTCATGCAGTTCGGTAAGTCCAAGGCCAAGATGGTCAGCAAGGACATGCCGCAGGTGACCTTCGCGGACGTCGCCGGCGCCGATGAAGCCGTTGAAGAGCTGCAGGAAATCAAGGAATTCCTGGCCGAGCCGGCCAAGTTCCAAGCTGTTGGTGCCAAGATCCCGAAGGGCGTGCTCCTGTACGGTCCTCCGGGCACGGGCAAGACCCTGCTGGCCCGCGCCGTCGCAGGCGAGGCCGGAGTGCCGTTCTTCTCGATCTCGGGTTCGGACTTCGTTGAAATGTTCGTCGGTGTGGGCGCCTCCCGTGTCCGCGACCTCTTCGAACAGGCCAAGGCCAACTCGCCGGCCATCATCTTCGTCGACGAGATCGACGCCGTCGGCCGCCACCGGGGTGCGGGCATCGGCGGCGGCAACGACGAACGCGAGCAGACCCTCAACCAGCTGCTCGTCGAAATGGACGGCTTCGACGTCAAGACCAACGTCATCCTGATCGCTGCAACCAACCGTCCCGACGTCCTGGACCCGGCGCTGCTTCGGCCCGGACGCTTTGACCGGCAGATTTCCGTCGAGGCCCCGGACCTCGTGGGCCGCGACCAGATCCTCCAGGTGCACGCCAAGGGCAAGCCGATCGCGCAGGGCGTGGACCTCAAGGCCGTGGCCAAGAAGACCCCGGGCTACACCGGCGCAGACCTCGCCAACGTACTGAACGAGGCCGCGCTGCTGACCGCCCGCTCCAACGCCAACCTGATCGATGACCGCGCCCTGGACGAGGCCATTGACCGTGTGATGGCCGGCCCGCAGAAGCGCAGCCGCGTCATGAAGGAACACGAGCGCAAGATCACGGCCTACCACGAAGGTGGCCACGCCCTTGTGGCGGCGGCGCTGCGCAACTCGGCGCCGGTCACCAAGATCACCATCCTGCCCCGCGGGCGTGCACTGGGCTACACCATGGTGGTCCCGGAAAACGACAAGTACTCCATCACCCGCAACGAGCTCCTCGACCAGATGGCGTACGCCATGGGCGGCCGCGTCGCAGAAGAGATCGTCTTCCACGATCCGTCCACCGGCGCCTCGAACGACATCGAAAAAGCCACGTCCACGGCCCGCCAGATGGTCACGCAGTACGGCATGAGCGAACGTGTCGGCGCGGTGCGCCTGGGGCAGGGCGGCGGTGAGCCGTTCCTCGGCCGCGACGCCAGCCACGAGCGCAACTACTCCGACCAGATCGCCTACATCGTCGATGAGGAGGTCCGCCGCCTGATCGACCAGGCGCACGACGAGGCCTACGCCATTCTTACCGAGAACCGCGACGTCCTTGACCGTCTGGCCCTGGAACTGCTGGAGCGCGAAACCCTGAACCAAGCCGAGATCGCCGACGTCTTCCGCGACATCCGCAAGCGCGACTTCCGCGAAGTATGGCTGTCCAAGGAGACCCGGCCGGTCCAGACCGCAGGTCCGGTGGAGTCGCGGCAGGAACGCGCCGAACGCGAGGCCCAGGAAGAAGCAAAGGAGGCGCGGCTGGAGGAACCGCTCGACGCCCTGCCGCCGCATCCGCAGGGTGTCCCCGAGGATGCCACCTTCCAGGGCGGAGTCACGGAAGCGGGCCCGGACGGCCATCGCGGCTAAGCTCTTTGCTGTGACTCACTTCGACGACGACGACTTTGCTGCCTCCGCCGATCACTCGGCGGCGGGCGGATCCGGCAAGCACCACCACAAGGTGGACAGGCCACGGATTGAAGCGGCCGTGCGGGAAATCCTGCTGGCCATCGGGGAGGACCCGGACCGCGGGGGCCTGCAGGATACGCCCAAGCGTGTCGCCAAGGCCTATGCCGAGGTCTTTGCCGGCCTGCACCAGGACCCGGCAACTGTCCTGTCCACCACCTTCGACCTCGAACACGAGGAGCTGGTGCTGGTCAAGGACATTCCGTTCTACTCCACGTGCGAGCACCACCTGGTGCCGTTCCACGGCATGGCGCACGTGGGTTACATCCCGTCACATGACGGCAAGGTCACGGGGCTGAGCAAGCTGGCACGCCTGGTGGACATCTACGCCCGCCGGCCCCAAGTACAGGAACGGCTCACCACGGAGATCGTCGAGGCACTGGTCACATATCTCAAGCCGCGCGGAGCCATCGTGGTGGTGGAATGCGAACACATGTGCATGTCCATGCGCGGCATCCGCAAGCCCGGGGCCAAAACCGTCACAAGCGCGGTCCGCGGGCAACTTCATGACCCGGCCACCCGTGCCGAAGCCATGAGCCTCATACTCGGAAGGTAAACAACAGACTATGGATTCCCTAGCTGCAGCACCTGGAACCGGACCCGCAACATCCCCGCTGCCCGTTCTGCGCAAACCGCGGCCGGCTGCCAAATTTGAAGACCTGCCCACCGGCCGCTCACTCGTCATGGCCATCCTGAATGTCACTCCGGATTCGTTCAGCGACGGGGGCAAGCACTCGACGGCGGACAGCGCCATCGCCGCCGGCCTCCGGATGTTTTACGCCGGAGCGGACATCATCGACGTCGGGGGCGAGTCCACCCGCCCGGGTGCAGAAGACGTCAGCCCCGAAGAGGAACAGCGCCGTGTGCTGCCCGTCGTCGCGGCCCTGGTCAAGGCCGGCGCCCTGGTCAGTATCGACACCACCCACGCCTCCACCGCGGAAGCTGCCCTTGAGGCGGGAGCCGCGATCATCAATGATGTCTCCGGCCTGACCCTCGAGCCGGGAATGGCCGAACTCGTGGCCCGGACCAAAGTGCCGTACGTCCTGACGCACCGCCGCGGCGACGCGAAGACCATGTCCTCCCTGACCGACTACCAGGACGTCGCGAATGACGTCGTCGCGGAGCTCAGGGGCGTGCGGGACAAGCTTTATGCCGCAGGCGTGCAGCCGGAGCAGATCATCATCGATCCGGGCATCGGCTTCTCCAAGACGGACGAGCAGAACTGGGAGCTCCTGAGGAACCTCGACCGGCTCGAGGCGATGGGCCACAAGGTCCTCATCGGGGTTTCGCGCAAGCGCTTTCTCGGCACCCTGCTGACGGTGTCAGGCAAGGCGGCGCTCCCGGAGGAGCGTGACGCCGCCACCGCCGCGATCACCGCGATCACCGCCGCCCGCGGCGCCTGGGCCGTGCGGGTGCACGACGTCGGCCCCAGCCTGGACGCTGTCAAGGTGGCCGCCCGCCTGGGCGCACCGAATCCCGGCCACTGATCAGGAAGACTGATCAGGAAGACTGAGCAGGAAAGACTGAGCAGGAAAGGCTGAGCTGGAAAACGATGGACAGGATCTCACTGCGTGGTGTCACGGCCACCGGCTATCACGGGGTGTTCGACTTTGAGCGCCGCGAGGGACAGCCGTTTGTGGTTGACGCCGTGCTGCACCTGGACTTTGGCCAGGCTGCAGCATCGGATGACGTCAGGGATACCGCCCACTATGGGGAAGTGGCAGGGCGGATCAAAGAGTGGATCACCGGTGAGCCCCTGAACCTGATCGAAGCCCTGGCCGTGAGAATGGCAGAGGGCCTGCTCAAGGAATTCAACATTCAGGCCGTGGAGATCACGGTGCACAAGCCGCAGGCGCCCATCGAGGTTCCTTTCGGCGACGTCGCCGTGAGCGTCTACCGGGAGCGGACATGAGCACGGCGCCCACCAGCGGCCGGTACACGCGGGCCGTCCTCGCCCTGGGCAGCAACCTGGGGGCGCGCAACGACACGCTGTCCGGGGCCGTGGCTGACCTCGTGGACCGGCCGGAGGTGCGGCTCCTCGCCGTCTCACCGGTCGTGCAGACCAAGGCAGTGGGCGGTCCGGAAGGCCAGCCTGACTTCCTCAATATGGTGATTTCCGTGGAGACCTCCCTGGAACCCCTCGACCTATTGAGGCACTGCCAGTCGGTGGAAAACAAGCACCACCGGGTCCGGGAGGTGCGGTGGGGGCCGCGGACCCTTGACGTGGACATCATCGTCTACGGGGACCTGGAAAGCTCGGACCCCGAACTGACTCTGCCGCACCCGCGCGCGGCGGAACGGGCCTTCGTGCTCTACCCCTGGTCTCTCATCGAGCCAACGGCAATCCTGAACGGGGAGCGGATCGGCGCGCTGGCAGCCCGGGCCGCCGACTTCGCGGACCTCACGCCGTTTGACGGCTTTGGCGACTTCAACGGAATTCCCACGGCGGGGGCGGTGGAATAGCAGTGAAGCCCATGAACCCGCTGCTGCTCGCGGCGGTCGGCCTGGCTCTGGCCATAGCCGGCTGGTCGGCAGCTGTCCTGACCGGCCGGTACGGACTGGCCACCCCGGTGCTGCCGCCTACCGGGCTGGTGACCATGGGCGTGATCGTGGTCCTCACCCTGGTGCTGGGCATCCGCGTGCTCCGGTGGCGGAACGGCAAGAAGAAAAAACTGCTCAACCCGATCCTGGCCGCCTGGACCCTGGTCCTCGCACAGGCCTGTGCCTACACGGGGGCCATGCTGCTCGGCTGGCACGCGGGGATCTTCGTTGAGCTGCTGCAGATCTGGAGCCTGCGGAACGGCCAGCAGCTCACGTGGCTCGCGCTCGGCATGGCCGGCGGCGGCCTGGTCATGATCGTGGTGGGGCTCGTCGTCGAACGCTTTTGCAGGATTCCGCCGGAAGACGGCGATGCCGAGGGTAACGGACTTCCGGGCCGGCCCCGTCCCGGCAAGGCCAAGGGGGAAGGCGAATATGCCTACCGCGGCGATTGATCCGCCCGGGGTTTCCTGGCTGCGCGTTTCGCCCAAATATGTCACGGTCCGCCTCGTGGAATGGGCTGTGGGCAACCTGATCACGGTGGCCGTCCTGAGCCTGCCCCTTGCCTTCCTGCTGCTGGACTGGTGGAGCTGGCCGCCGCTGTGGTTCGCCGTCGCGGTACCGGCGTTCGTCCTTGTCCTCGCGCTGTGGCGCCTGGTCCTGATCCCGCGGCAGGTCCGCGCCATCGGCTACGCGGAGCGCGACGACGACCTGCTGATCCGCGGCGGCATCTTCTTCCAGCGCGTCATGGTGGTCCCCTACGGCCGGATGCAGTACGTGGACATCAGTGTGGGCCCGATTGAACGGAGCCTGGGACTGTGCACGCTGAAGCTCCACACGGCATCCGCCGG
Source organism: Arthrobacter sp. GQ119 (assembly GCF_059759125.1). Classification (NCBI taxonomy): domain Bacteria; kingdom Bacillati; phylum Actinomycetota; class Actinomycetes; order Micrococcales; family Micrococcaceae; genus Arthrobacter; species Arthrobacter sp. GQ119. The sequence goes on from NZ_JCAXEA010000002.1 coordinate 195,556, forward strand.
GACCAACGCCACGATCCCGGGCCTGCCCACCGATGAGGGCGCGCGCCTGCGGGAACAGCTTTCGGCGCGCGGTGAAGCCAGGCTGGCCGGGCTGTGACCGCCGCCGGGCACTCTTCAGGAACGCCCGACGGCGAGTGGCTGCGGGTGCATCCGGCGTCACCTTTTGTGCGGGGCTGGGTGGCGCTTGCTGCCATCGGGTATTTCTTCGGGCGGGAGTCGTTCGAGCGGATGCTGCAGGGTGAGTCCCTGGTTGACGACCGGATAGCGGGCCGCACCCCGTTTCTCCTCGCCGGCGGTGCCATCATGCTGCTGCTGGCGGTTACCGGGTTCATCCTGTCCTGGTACTTCACCCGATACCAGGTGGCCGAAGGCTATGTCCGGGTCAACACGGGCTTCCTGTTCAAGCAGCAGCGCCAGGCCCGCCTGGACCGCGTCCAGGCGATCGACATCGTCCAGCCGCTCCTGGCGAGGATTTTCGGGCTTGCGGAACTGAAGTTCGAGGTGGCGGACGCCAGCGAATCCGCGGTGCGGCTGGCCTATCTCCGGCTGGCTGACGCCCGGCAGCTGCGCGCCACCATCCTGGCCCGTGCCTCGGGCGTGCAGCTGGAGCCCGGGCAGACCGAAGCAGCCGCACCGGAGGCGCCCGAACACCAGGTGCTGCGCGTCCCGCCGTCACGCCTTATCGGATCCCTGCTGCTGAGCGAGCAAAGTGCCTTCATCATCCTCGGCGGCGTGGTGTCCGTCGTGCTGTCCGCGGTCACCGGAAACAGGGGATTCTTCCTCTACCTGATTCCTGCGGCGCTGGGCCTGTTCGCCGCCTACTGGGGATCGTTCCACAAGGGATACAACTTCACGGCGGCCATCTCCCCGGACGGCATCCGGCTGCGCTACGGCCTGCTGGACACCCAGGCGCAGACCCTGCCGCCGGGCCGGATTCAGGCGCTGAGGGTGGTGCAGCCGCCGCTGTGGCGCATCTTCGGCTGGTACCGGATGCAGGTCAACGTGGCCGGGTACGGCCTCGTCGGAAACAACGGCGAGGGGGGATCGCGGACCACGCTGCTGCCCGTCGGGGGCGTCGGCGACGTGCTGAACATGCTGGCCATCGTCCTGCCGGACCCGGGAACCGCCGACCCCGTGGGGGTTTTCCGTGGCGGGCTGGACGGCCTGGATTCCGCCGGAGGTTTTGTCACCACGCCGCGCCGCGGCCGTTTCCTTGCCCCGCTGGGGTGGCGGCGGAACGGCTTCACGGCCACGGACACCGCCCTGCTGATGCGGTCTGGCCGCTGGTGGCGGCAGCTTGTGGTGGTGCCGCACCAGCGCACACAGTCGATGGCGTTGCACCAGGGTCCGCTGGCGCGCAGATTCGGAGTCGCCGATCTGGTGCTGCACACCACCGCCGGCCCCGTGATACCGCGCGTGATCCAGGCCGGCGTGGACGAGGCACGGGAGCTCTTCGACCAGCAGGCCGCCCGCGCCCGGGCCGCGCGCCGGCGCCAGACCAGCGAGCAGTGGCTGGCGCAGGTGGCCCCGCTGGTTGGGCAGCCGCCGCTGGTTGGGCAGCCGCCGGTGGCTGGGCCTCCCCACCAGCCCCCTAAGCTCGCAAGCTCGCCCAGGGAACCCGGCTGGCGTGGGCCCGCCGAAACCGATCCCGCTCCCCACCAGCCCCAACAGGAAGGCCCGCAACGTGGCTAAGCCCGGACGCCTTGGCGTTGGAATCATTGGCGCCGGCAAGGTAGGTGCAGTGCTGGGAGCCGCGCTGCGCGCGGCCGAACACGCCGTCGTCGGGGTTTCCGCGGTGTCAGAAGCAAGCCGGGAACGGGCCGAGACGCTGCTCCCCGGCGTTCCCGTCCTGGAGGTGCAGGACATTGTGGAGCGCTCGGAGCTGGTGGTCCTGGCCGTGCCGGATGACGCCCTGGGCGGGCTCGTGAAGGGGCTGGCTAAGCTCGGCGCGTGGCAGCCCGGGCAGCTCGTGGCCCACACGTCAGGCCGCTTCGGCGTCGGCGTCCTGCATCCGGTCCGTGCGGCCGGTGCCGTGCCGTTGGCCCTGCACCCGGCCATGACGTTCACCGGCATGAGCCTGGACCTGACACGCCTCCTGGACTGCACGTTCGGCGTCACGGCGGACGCTGCCATGCTGCCCATTGCCCAGGCATTGGTGGTGGAGATGGGGGCGGAGCCGGTGGTGATTGCCGAGGCCGACCGGCTCATTTACCACGCCGCGCTGGCGCACGGCTCGAATCATCTGGTCACCCTGGTGGCACAGGCGTCGCAGCTGCTCCGCGAGGTGGGCGTGGACGCCCCGGAACGCATGCTCGGACCGTTGCTGAGGGCCACGCTGGAGAATGCACTCGCCTCCGGCGAGTCGGCGCTGACCGGTCCCGTGGCGCGGGGAGATACTGGGACCGTCGCGGCGCATGCGCGTGCGCTCGGCGAGCACGACGGCGGTGCCGGCGGCGACATCCTCGCGGCGTACCTGGCGATGGCGCGGGCAACGGCGCGGCGGGCTGAGGGCAGGGGGCTGTTGAAGCCGGATCAGCTGGACGGTATCCGCGAAGCCCTCACGGCCACGGCTGACGACGAACCAGACGAAAACGGCCCCGGGGCCAAGGGAGGACACTGACATGGCAATCCGACTCGTTACGACGGCAGCTTCCCTGAGAGCCCAGAGCCGCCTGCTTCTGACCCAAAAGGAGGGCTCATCCCTGGGACTCGTTCCCACCATGGGCGCCCTGCACGAGGGCCACGCACGGCTGGCCAGCACCGCCGTCCAACAGAACGACGTGGTGGTGGCCTCCATCTTTGTGAACCCGCTCCAGTTCGGCGACTCGGCGGACCTCGACCGCTATCCGCGCACGCTGCAGGATGATCTGGCACTGCTTGAGGCGCAGGGGGTCGACCTGGTGTTCGCCCCCTCGCTGGAGGAAATGTACCCGGACGGGCAGCCGACGGTCCGCATCACGTCCGGCCGCCTCGGCGACAAGTGGGAGGGAGCGTCCCGCCCGGGGCATTTCGACGGCGCCCTCACCGCGGTGGCGAAACTGCTGCACCTGGGGATTCCCGCCACCGGACTGCCGGGGGCGAACGCCTTCGTCACCGGCTCCGGGGGAGGCCTGCCCGCCTACCGCGCCTACTTCGGGCAGAAGGACGCCCAGCAGTTGGCCCTGGTCAGGCAGATGGTCGCGGACCTGAACTTTCCGGTGGAGGTCGTAGGGGTTCCCACGGTCCGGTCATCGGACGGGCTGGCGCTGTCCAGCCGCAACCGCTTTCTGTCTGCCGAGGAGCGCGACGCTGCGCTGGTCCTGTCGCGGGCGCTGCGCCTCCTCGAGGAGCGGGCCACCGCCCGCAAGCCACTGGAGGTCGAGTCTGCCCGTGCCCTGATCGACTCCCAGCCCCTGGTGGAGCTGGACTACTTTGACGTGGTGGATCCCCGGACCCTGGAACCGCTGGCCGAGAACTGCCGGGAGACTCCGTTCCGCGGCGAGGCGCTGGCCATCGTCGCGGCCAAGGTCGGTCCGGTGCGGCTCATCGACAACCTCCCGCTGAGTTCCTAGAGCGGGAATGTCGGGGGGCACTAGACTGTTGGAGTCTGCAGCGGCGCTGCCGCCGGCAATCCTTCCCCAACTCCCTGAGGGTCTCTCCATGTCTACTGAAGTCACGTCAAATTCCTCCGGCGAGCCCGGGCGCGAGCCTGCCGGCGGTGCCCGGACGACCATTCAGCAGACAGACGCCCCGGCGGGCCTGAAGCCCGGTGCCCCCACACCGGACGCCCACAAACTGCCGCCCGTTGGCGACAAAATGTCACGCGAGTCCGTAACGGTCATCGTCACGCTGCTCGTGGCCACCTTCGTGGTGATCCTCAACGAAACCATCATGAACGTTGCCCTGCAGCGGCTCATGGTGGACCTCCGCGTGGACGCCCCCACGGTGCAGTGGCTGTCCACCGGCTTCATGCTCACCATGGCCGTGGTGATTCCCACTACCGGCTTCATTCTTCAGCGGCTCTCCACCCGTGCCGTATTTTTGCTGGCCATGGGGCTGTTCTCCGGCGGAACCGCATTGGCGGCGCTGGCACCGGGCTTCGGAATCCTCCTGCTGGCAAGGGTCATCCAGGCAGGCGGAACCGCGATCATGCTGCCCCTGCTGATGACCACCATCCTCACCCTTGTTCCGCTGGCCCGCCGCGGCGCCGTCATGGGCAACGTCAGCATCGCCATCTCCGTGGCGCCGGCCATGGGCCCCACGGTTTCCGGGCTGATCCTCCAGCACTTCTCGTGGCGCTTCATGTTTGTCTTCGTCCTGCCGATCGCGCTGGCAGCCTTGGCGATCGGTGCCCGCTACCTGACGAACGTCGGCGAGACCGAAAAGTCCAGGCTCGACTTCCTGTCCGTGGTGCTGACCGTCCCTGCATTCGGCGGACTCGTGTACGGACTCAGCCAGATTGGCGGCGGCCATGGTGCCGGCGGCGGCCCCAGCACGGGTGCACTGGTTGCGCTGGCCCTCGGCGTCACCGGACTCGTGGCGTTCGTGCTGCGCCAGCTGCGGCTGCAGAAGGCCCAGGCGCCGCTGCTGGACCTGCGGGCCTTCAACTTCAGGATGTTCACGGTGTCGGTGCTGCTGCTGGTGGTGGCCATGATTGCCCTCTTTGGCGCCGTGATCCTGCTGCCGCTGTACCTGCAGGAGATCCGCGGCCTGAAATCCCTCGAGACCGGCCTCGCGCTGCTGCCTGGCGGACTTGCCATGGGCCTGCTCGGCCCGGTGATCGGCCGCTTGTTCGACAAGGTGGGCCCGCTTCCCCTCACCGTGACGGGTTCGTCCCTCATGGTTCTGGCGCTGTGGCAGTTCTCCATGCTCGACGCCGGCACAGCCGTGTGGTGGATTGTCACGCTGCACGTCGGGCTGAGTCTGGGACTCGCGCTGCTGTTCACCCCCGCGTTCACCACGGGACTGAACCCGCTCCCGCCGCACCTGTACTCCCACGGTTCGGCCATCATGAGCACGCTGCAGCAGGTCGCAGGCGCGGCGGGCACGGCGCTGCTGGTGTCCATCTACGCGGTGGTCGCGGCAGGCTCGGGAGCCGTTGCGGGAATGAGCGCCGCCTTCCTGACGGCGACAGTCATAGCCGTTGCCGCCATCGTCCTTTCCGCCATGATGCGAAAGACCGCCGGCGCCGAAGCAGCCCCCGTCCCCACCCACTAAGCGCTCGGGGAAATGCGCGGCGGCGGGACCAGGTTCTGGGGAAACAGGCTCAGGCGGGACCAGGCTTAGCCGGCGAAGAACTCGCTCAGCTCGGTGATGAGTTTTTCAGGAGCGCGGTTGACGCCGTCGTGGCCGAAGCCGGGGAGGATGGTGTAGCTGGATCCGGACAGGACGTCGTGGATCTGGCCGCAGGCCACTCCGAAGTACGCCGGGCTCTTCTCACCCACGATGATGAGCGTCTCAAGCGGGAGCTGAAGGAACGGCTCGGCAGGCATGTCGGCGGCAATGATCGCCTTGATCTCGCGCACCCCGGTGCGCATCATCTCGCGCTGCTGCTTGCCCATGGTGGTGCCCGCCGTGAGCTTGTTCGCCAGGGTCAGCATGGAGAGCGGCATCCGCGACGAGAAGGGACCGCCGGCCTCAAGTCCCCGCTGCAGCACCGCGAGGGCCCGGTCGTCGTCTCCCGCCGCCGTCGCGCGTTCGTATTCTGTGGTCCAGTCGGCCTTGACGCTGTGATTCACGGACACCGCGGGGTCATAGACGGCGAGGCGTTCCACCGGAAGCGTCCGGGCGGCGTGAAGAGCCACGGCCCCGCCGAAGCTGTGGCCGAAGACATCGGTGCTGGACGTGTGCTTCATGACGGCGTCGAGGTCGCGGATGTCCACGTCCAGGGTGTAATCGCCCGGCTGCTCCGAGGACGAACCGCGGCCACGGCGGTTAAAGGTGTGGACCGGGCGGCCCAGTTCCGCACTGAGTCTCTGGGCGAAACGGGTGTAGTCGGCCGCCGTGACCATGGAGGAGATGATGACCACGACGCCGGAGCCCGCCGAGGCGAGTTCCTCGCCCGTGCTGAACAGCTCAAGTGTGCCGCCGTCGGGTGTGCTGATGATCTCGCGCGTCATGCTCCGAGCCTATCGGAGGTGGCGGTCCTCTGACAGCCGGACCATGTCCGCAAGTACTGCGAGACGCCCCGCGAGCGGGCGGGTGCCTACCGGCGCCGGCGCCGCCTGCCCAGGGACTGGATGCTGCCATCCGTGCCGTTCAGGAAGCGTGCCATCCGGACGGCCAGGCGTTTCCCGGGGCGGATGGGGCCTTCGTGCAGCTGCCCCGGCACCACGGCGAACTCGATGGCCGGAACGGCTGCCGCCAGCTGGCGGCCGGTATCGGCGAAATATCCCGGGCTCCAGCCGCCGCTGAGCATGAGTGTGGGGGTGGTCAGTTCCGTGAAGTCATTGATCTCCGCGTTGGCGTCGAGCACGGCGCGCATTTCGGCGACGGCGGTAGGCAGGAGCTGCCGCATCTCGGCGCCGAGATTGGTCCGGGCAGACAGGATGCTCAGCATCCGCAGCGCCCCCAGCGGCAGGTAGGACACCGGCCCCGCGGTGGCGAGTCCCTGCACGAGGTGCGCCCAGGCGTGGTTGAGCTGGCCCTCGGTGACGGCCTGCTCCAGCTCCGGACGCCACCGGTGATCCAGGTTGCCGGACAGGGACACCGCGGCGTCGTACGTCACGAGCCGCCGGATGGGCATGCTGCGGGCTGCCTGCAGCGCCACGAATCCGCCGTAGCTGTGGGCCACCACATCCTCGGACCCGGTAGCCCGCATGACGGCGGCAAGGTCGCTGATCTCGGTGGCCGCCGAGTAGCTGTCCGGCTGCGGCGGGGATCCTGCCCGCCCGCGGCGGTTGTAGCAGTGCACGGGGCGGCTGAGCAGGAGGCTGAGCTTGCGGGCGAACGGCCGGTACAGAGCGTCGGTCACCAGGGTGCCGTGAATGACGACGACGCCGGGCACCTCCGCCGGGGGCGGGCCGCCTTTGGCGGAGATGCCGGCAGCAGTGCCGCCATCCACGATAGTTGGCCGCGCGGGCCGGAAGGAGTGCAGCTCCAGCCGGCCGCCGCCGTCGGCCGTTTCAACTGTCCAGGTCTCCACAGCCAGAGTCTATGCCCCGCCTCATCGGGAAGGTTCTGTCCGGTCGAACGCCGGAGGGCGAACTCCCGGTAAACTTGATGCTTGTGACTTCCCAAAACACCCCCGCCCCCAAGAATGCCCCAGAGCCGCTCGACGCCAGCGAGCAGATGCGCATCCGCATGGAAAAGCGCGCCAGGCTGATCGAGCGCGGCACCGAGGCGTATCCGGTGGGTGTTGAGCGGAGCCATTCGCTGAGCGAAATCCGGGAAAAGTACGCACACTTGGAAGCGGACGACACCACCGGCGACGTCGTCGGCGTGACCGGCCGCGTGGTGTTCGTCCGGAACACGGGCAAGCTGTGCTTCGCCACGCTGCAGGAAGGCGGCGTCGACGGCAAGGGCACCCGGCTGCAGGCCATGCTCAGCCTGGCCAACGTCGGCGAAGAGGCGCTCGCGGACTGGAAGGCCCTCGTTGATCTCGGCGACCATGTGTTCATCAAGGGCGAGGTCATCTCCTCCCGCCGCGGAGAGCTTTCCGTGATGGCGGAGTCCTGGTCCATGGCCTCCAAGGCGCTGCGCCCGCTGCCCGTTCTGCACGCCGAGCTGAACGAGGAGACCCGGGTCCGCCAGCGCTACGTGGACCTGATGGTGCGTGACGAAGCCCGCGAGATGGTCTACACGCGTGCCGCGATCACCCGCTCGATCCGCGAAAGCCTGCACCGCCACAGCTACGTGGAGGTGGAGACGCCCATCCTGCAGCTCGTCCACGGCGGCGCCCTGGCCCGCCCGTTCGAGACGCACATGAATGCGTTCGACCAGAAAATGACCCTGCGCATCGCCACCGAGCTGTACCTCAAGCGCGCCGTGGTGGGCGGCATCGACCGCGTGTACGACATGGGCCGCGTTTTCCGCAACGAGGGCGTCGACTCCACCCACAGCCCCGAATTCACCACGCTCGAGTGCTACGAGGCCTGGGCGGACCAGTTCGTCATGGCCGACCGGATCAAGGAGATCATCCTCGACGCCGCGGACGCGGTGGGTGCGGGCCGTATCCTGCAGACCGAGGCCGGCGAGATCAACCTCGACGGCGACTGGGCCTGGGTATCCGTATACCCCGGCCTGTCCGAGGCTGTGGGCCAGGAGATCACCCCGGAGACGCCGCTGGACGAGCTGCGCGCCGTGGCGGAGAAGCACGAGGTCAAGGTGGACCCCAAGTGGGACGCCGAGAAGCTCGCCGTGGAACTTTTCGGCGAGATCGTGGAGCCCACGCTGCTGAACCCCACGTTCGTCTACGACTACCCGCCGTCGGCCCAGCCGCTGGCCCGCCCGCACCGTGAGGACGGCCGGCTGATCGAGGCCTGGGACCTCATCATCGGCGGCATGGAGCGCGGCACCGCCTTCTCCGAACTCATCGACCCCGTCATCCAGCGCGAACGCCTCACCGAGCAGTCCCGGCACGCTGCCGCCGGTGACGTTGAAGCCATGCAGCTGGACGAGGACTTCCTGCGGGCCCTCGAGTACGGTGCGCCTCCCATGGGCGGCATCGGCCTGGGCATCGACCGCCTGGTGATGCTCTTCACCGGCGCCGGCATCCGGGAGACCATCCTGTTCCCGCTCCTGAAGCCCGAGGGCCACTGACCGTGGAGTACGTAGCCGTACTTCTGCCTTCCCTGGTGGTGGGCTTGCTCTTTTGGTTCGCCATGAAGTCGATCTTCAACGCTGACAAGGCCGAACGACAGGCCGAGGCAGAGGCGCAGGCAGAAGCCGATGCGCGCTCTGCTGCTGACGCGCGCCCCGCTCAGACTGCTGAGCCTCAGGCTGCCGGGCAGGCCGTCGAGCAGGATAAATCGCACCCGGGGGCCGTGCCGGATTCGCAGCAGGGCAACCTGCAGGCATTTCCGCCGGCAGATACTTCGGGACCTTCGGCCGAATCAGACAAATAGCCGCGGCCATTTCTTCTCCGGCATCCCCAAGGAACCAATACATGTTTTGACGCGTTGCCTTAATCGGGGAGATACTTTAGGTGGAAACATCCTGCTTATCTGATCACACGTCCCTTTCCAAAAGAGAGAATTTTGATGGCACAGAAAGTAAATATCGTCCTCGTGGACGATCTGGATGGGGGATCGGCGGACGAAACCGTCCGTTTTGGGCTCGACGGCGTCAGTTATGAAATTGACTTGTCGTCGGCCAATGCTTCAGAACTGCGCTCTGCACTGGAACGCTTTGTATCCGCCGGACGCAAGACGTCCGGCGGCCGCCCTTCCCGCACCAGGGCAAGCGGCGGACGGAGCCAGGACTCAGCGCAGATACGCCAATGGGCCAGGGACCACGGCTACACGGTTAATAGCCGGGGCCGCATCCAGGCTGAAATCCAGGAAGCGTACCAAAAGGCAAATGCCTAGATTTCTGCGGCTCTGAGCATTAATGGGCGGCGCCCCCGGTGTAATCCGGGGGCGCCGCCCTTTAATCACGCAATCCATCCGCCGAAGCCTTTATTGCGCTCGATGCCTTTGAGGAAGATTTTTCCCGGCCAGGAAACTCCTAACCCCCACGAATCTCATTGTCCCCTTGATTCACGTGAGAAGCAGGAATCGGACCTGCGGCAGAACTTTCCGGGGGAAGCATGAGGAAAGCGCCCATTAGCTCCTGTTCCCCGGGAGCTCAGCGGCGGAAATTGTGGAATGGCCTGGCAAATCCGGTCCGCGGCGGGTGCGTTTAGGACTCCGGGGCCCCGCGGCGGGCCGAAACCGTGAGTTCCTGCCCGCCTGGAGCTGCTTCCAGCGGGTGGATTGTGGCTCTGCGCAACCGGTACGGTTTCCCCTGTGGCGAACAAGCTCCCCAAGTCGCACCTCCCCCACGTAGCATCAAAGTACGTCGTAGCTAGGAGTGTGGCGAAATGTTTGAGCGATTTACGGACCGTGCCCGTCGCGTAGTTGTGCTTGCCCAAGAAGAGGCACGCATGCTGAACCACAATTACATTGGTACCGAACACATCCTCTTGGGTCTGATCCACGAGGGTGAGGGCGTTGCCGCCAAAGCTCTTGAATCCTTGAGCATTTCGCTCGACGGCGTCCGCGAGCAGGTGCAGGAGATCATCGGCCAGGGCCAGCAGGCTCCCTCGGGCCACATCCCCTTCACCCCGCGCGCAAAGAAGGTGCTGGAGCTTTCGCTGCGCGAGGCCCTGCAGCTTGGCCACAACTACATCGGCACGGAGCACATCCTGCTGGGACTCATCCGCGAGGGTGAGGGCGTTGCGGCCCAGGTGCTCGTGAAGCTCGGCGCCGACCTCAACCGGGTCCGCCAGCAGGTCATCCAGCTGCTGTCGGGATACCAGGGCAAAGAGACCACCGGTGCCGGCGTCGGCCAGGGCCAGGCCGAGGGCACTCCCGCGGGCTCCGTCGTCCTGGACCAGTTTGGCCGGAACCTCACACAGGCCGCCCGCGAGAACAAGCTGGACCCCGTGATCGGCCGCGAGCAGGAAATGGAACGCGTCATGCAGGTCCTTTCCCGCCGTACCAAGAACAACCCCGTCCTGATCGGCGAGCCCGGCGTCGGCAAGACGGCCGTCGTCGAAGGACTTGCCCAGGCGATCGTCCGCGGCGACGTTCCCGAAACCATCAAGGACAAGCAGCTGTACACGCTGGACCTCGGGTCCCTCGTGGCCGGCTCCCGTTACCGCGGTGACTTCGAAGAGCGCCTGAAGAAGGTGCTCAAGGAGATCCGTACCCGCGGGGACATCATCCTCTTCATCGACGAGATCCACACCCTCGTGGGTGCCGGTGCCGCCGAAGGCGCCATCGATGCGGCCTCGATCCTGAAGCCCATGCTGGCCCGCGGCGAGCTGCAGACCATCGGCGCCACCACGCTGGATGAGTACCGCAAGCACATTGAGAAGGATGCCGCGCTGGAGCGCCGCTTCCAGCCGATCCAGGTCAAGGAGCCTTCCGTCGCCCACGCGATCGAGATCCTCAAGGGCCTGCGTGACCGCTACGAGGCGCACCACCGCGTCACCATCACCGACGGCGCCCTCGCCTCGGCAGCGAACCTCTCCGAACGCTACATTTCGGACCGCTTCCTGCCGGACAAGGCGATCGACCTCATCGACGAAGCCGGCGCCCGCCTCCGCATCCGCCGCATGACCGCTCCGCCGGAGCTCAAGGAGATGGACGAGCGGATCTCCGAGCTGAAGATGGAGAAGGAGTCCGCGATTGACGCGCAGGACTTCGAAGGTGCTGCCGCGCTGCGCGACAAGGAGCAGAAGCTCATCACCGAGCGCTCGGAGAAGGAACGCCACTGGAAGACCGGCGGGATGGATGACATCTCCGAAGTTGACGAGGACCTGATTGCCGAAGTCCTCGCGAACTCGACCGGCATCCCGGTGTTCAAGCTGACCGAGGAAGAGTCCTCGCGCCTGCTGAAGATGGAAGACGAGCTGCACAAGCGGGTTGTCGGACAGGACGAGGCCATCAGGGCACTGTCCCAGGCCATCCGCCGCACCCGTGCGGGGCTGAAGGACCCGAAGCGCCCCGGCGGTTCGTTCATCTTCGCCGGCCCCACCGGCGTCGGCAAGACCGAGCTCGCCAAGGCCCTGGCCGAATTCCTGTTCGGTGAAGAGGACGCCCTCATCACGCTGGACATGTCCGAGTACTCCGAGAAGCACACGGTATCGCGGCTCTTCGGTGCCCCTCCGGGCTATGTCGGCTACGAAGAAGGCGGGCAGCTGACCGAGAAGGTCCGCCGCCGTCCCTTCTCCGTGGTTCTGTTCGACGAAGTGGAGAAGGCCCACGCGGACCTCTTCAACTCGCTGCTGCAGATCCTGGAAGACGGACGCCTGACCGACTCCCAGGGCCGGGTGGTGGACTTCAAGAACACCGTCATCATCATGACGACGAACCTTGGCACCCGGGACATCTCCAAGAGTGTCGCCACGGGCTTCCAGTCCGGCACGGACACCCAGACCGGGTACAACCGGATGCGTGCCCGGGTCACTGAGGAGCTCAAGCAGCACTTCCGGCCCGAGTTCCTGAACCGTGTTGACGACGTCGTGGTGTTCCCGCAGCTGACGCAGGACGAGATCATCGAGATCGTGGACATGTTCGTGACGCGCCTGGAGAAGCGGCTCAAGGACAAGGACATGGGCATCGAGCTGACCAAGGAGGCCAAGGTTCTCCTGGCCACCCGTGGCTACGATCCCGCCATGGGTGCCCGGCCGCTGCGCCGCACCATCCAGCGCGAGATCGAGGACCAGCTCTCCGAGAAGATCCTGTTCGGCGAGCTGCACCCCGGCGACATCGTGGTGGTCGACGTGGACGGCGAGGGAGACGATGCCAAGTTCACGTTCGCTGGCAACGCCAAGCCGCGTATCCCGGAGATCGCACCGAGCGCCTAGGCTCCAGCCGCACTCCAGTAGCCCCGCCCGCGCCCGAAAGGGAGCAGGCGGGGCTTCGGCGTGTACGGGCCCGGTGAGAGTGCCTGCCGGGACGTCCCACGCCTCCGCCGTAAGATGGGGCTGTGACCGACTCCTTCACCATCCGCCCCGCCCGCACCAGTGATGTGGCCTCCATCAAGAGACTCGTGGCGCCCCTGGCCGAGCAGCGGATCCTGATGGCCAAGGAGACGGTGGCCTATTACGAAAGCCTCCAGGAATTCCGCATTGCAGAGTCGGACAGCGGCGAAGTGATCGGCTGCGGCGCCCTGCACGTTATGTGGGAAGACCTCGCGGAGGTCCGCACGCTCGCCGCCTCCGACGGCTGGCGTGGCAGGGGGGTGGGCCACGCCCTGGTGGAAAGCCTCCTCGAGGAAGCCGCAGCCATCGGCGTCTCGCGCGTGTTCTGCCTGACGTTCGAGGTGGACTTCTTCAAGCGGCACGGCTTCGAGGTGATGGCTGATCAGTCGGCAGTGGATCCGCAGGTCTACTCGGAACTGCTGCGCTCCCATGACGAAGGCGTGGCCGAGTTCCTGGATCTCGCGCGGGTCAAGCCGAACACGCTCGGCAACACGCGGATGATCAAGATCCTGTAGGCACCGACTGTCCTGCAGCAATGCGGGGCCAGTAGCTCCATGCCCGGGCTGCCCCTTTGGGGGCGGCCCGGGCTTTCCTATGCACCAATGTTCCGCGGATTCTAGAATCGTATAACTCAAGACCGTGCAGGCATTCCTTGACCACCCGGGCACGGACCTCATCTGCATCGGCGGCCGCGTCGACTCCGACAACCAGTCAACGATCGGGCGGCTTGCCGCTCTCACACTGCAGGAACTGTCCCTGGACATTGCTTTCCTCTCCTGCAGTTCCTGGGACGGCCGGCATGGAATAACGATGCTGGTGGAGGCGAAAATCGAAGCCAAACGGGCAGCGCACGAGACTGCGACCTCCACGGTGCTGATGGCCTCCAGCGGCAAGTACGGCAGCTTTGCGAAATACCGCGTGCTGCGCCTGCAGGAGCTCGACGTGTTTATCACCGACGACGGATTCGCTGCGGACGACCTCACGGATCTCCGGGCTGATGGAACAGAAGTCATCCGTGCCGCCGGCGAGGCGGCCGACAATCCTGCCACGGCCCCTGGGATGCTCCTGGGGAAATAGCCGGGTTCCACTTCCAACCCTTCCAGCCCTTCCAGCCCTTCCTTTTTGTACACTTGCTGGATAAAATGTTTGGGGAGCGGAAGGGACAGTTTTTGGGGGCTGGCCCTTCCGCCGTTCCCGCCGCTATCGGCGCAACCGGGGACCTGCGGCGGCAACTACCGCCAGGCGGGAGCCGGTAGTAGGGTCAAAGCACATCCTGATCGATGTCCAAGACGAAGCACCGAGAGCCCCCAGGAGCCCGGCCTTGAAAAAGCTCATCAATGACCCGCGCGCTGTGGTGGACGAATCAGTGGAGGGATTTGGGCTTGCCCATGCCGACCTTGTGACCGTTCATCCAGACCCGAAGTATGTGACCCGGCGGGATGCTCCCGTCGCGGGAAAAGTGGGCCTCGTCTCCGGCGGCGGAAGCGGGCATGAACCGCTTCATGCGGGCTTTGTCGGGCTGGGAATGCTCGACGCTGCCGTGCCCGGCGCCGTCTTTACCTCGCCGACGCCCGATCAGATCATCCCGGCCACGCTCGCGGTCAACTCGGGCGCAGGGGTGGTCCATATCGTCAAGAACTACACGGGTGACGTCCTGAACTTTGAGACCGCAGCCGAGATGGCCCAGGCGGAAGGAGTTGACGTCCGTACTGTGCTGGTCAATGACGACGTCGCTGTCGAGGACTCCCTCTATACGGCCGGCCGCAGGGGAGTGGGCGGCACGGTGCTGGTCGAGAAGATCGCCGGCGCCGCTGCCGAGCGGGGCGATGACCTTGACGCCGTTGCCGCCGTCGGGAACCGGGTGAACCAGAACGTCCGGACCATGGGCGTGGCCCTCTCGGCCTGCACTGTGCCGCACGCCGGATCGCCCAGTTTCGACCTCGAGGACAATGAAATGGAGATCGGCATCGGTATCCATGGTGAACCCGGCCGGCACCGGATTGCCATGGAGGCCGCGGATGCCATCACCGACCGCCTGCTGGAACCGATTCTGGGCGACCTCGGCGTCGCCTCCGGGGACAAGGTGCTCCTGTTCGTCAACGGCATGGGCGGCACACCGCTGAGCGAGCTCTATATCGTGTACCGCCGGGCAGCCCAGGTTCTTACCGACAGGGGCGCCAAGGTGGAGCGTTCGCTCGTGGGTGACTACATCACCTCGCTCGAAATGCAGGGCTGCTCCATTTCGGTCCTCCGGCTGGACGACGAACTCACCGCCCTGTGGGATGCGCCCGTCCACACCGCTGCCCTGCGATGGGGGGTATAACGTGGGGCTCGACGTCACGTGGGCCGTCAAATGGCTGACGCTGTCCGCACAGGCCATGGCTGAGCACCGCGTGGAGCTCATTGAACTGGACAGGGCAATCGGGGATTCCGACCACGGGGAGAACATGGACCGCGGCTTCCAGGCTGTCCTGGACAAATTGGCCGAAACCCCGCCGGACACCCCCGGGGCTGCGCTCAAGCTGACCGCCATGGCCCTGATGTCCAAGGTGGGCGGTGCCGCCGGCCCCCTCTACGGCACGGCGTTCCTGCGGGCGGCGACGGCACTCGGCGATGCGGCCTACATCGATGCTCCGACGCTGGCGGCGGCGCTGGCCGCCGCGCGGGACGGCATCGTCGCCCGGGGGAAGGCCGAGTCCGGCGACAAGACCATGGTGGATGCCTGGACCCCGGCCGTCGAGGCGGCCCTGGCGGCAGCAGCTGACGGCGACACGCTGTCGGTCCTGATCGCGGCGGCAGAGGCAGCAGAGGCTGGCGCTGTGGCCACGGATCCGCTCGTGGCCCGCAAGGGACGTGCAAGCTATCTCGGGGAGAGAAGCGCCGGGCACCGTGACCCCGGCGCGGCGTCCAGCGCCCTGATCCTACGGGCGGCGGCCGGAGCCGCGGCGTGACGGTGCGGATCGTTGTGGTTTCCCACAGTGACAAGATCGCCGAGGGAGCAGTGGAACTTGCGGCTCAGATGGCGCCGGACGTGACGATGCTGCCGGCCGGCGGCACGTCGGACGGACGCATCGGCACCAGCCTGGAGAAGGTGATGGCCGCACTCGAGGCGGCATCCGGAGGCGATGGCGTCGTGGTGCTTACCGACTTGGGATCCGCGGTGATGACGGCCGAATCGGCCCTGGAATTTGCCGATGATGCCGCCACGGTTCTTCTGGCGGATGCACCGGTGGTGGAGGGCCTCGTCGCGGCGGCCGTGGCGGCCCAAGGCGGCGCCAGCGTGTACGCTGTCCGGCGGGCGGCCGAGGCCGCCCGCGGCTACCCGGCCCCCGGCCCGAAGGAGGAGCACGGCCCGAAGGAGGGGCACGCCCCGAAGGAGGAGCACGGCCTGAAGGAGGAGCACGCCCAGGCCGGAGCTCACCCCGGCGGCCCGGGGCTGCCGGATGCTGCCGTCCCGGGACAAGGTGCTGGCATCATTGCTGCTGACGGCCACCCGCGGCCGGACGCGACCGGCGACTTCGAGCTCATCAACCTGGCGGGCATGCATGCCCGGCCGGCGGCCAAGATCGCCGGAGGCCTGGCCGGAATGGACGTTGAGGTCACGGTGAACGGTGTGGACGGGGCCTCGATGACCGGGCTCATGACCCTCGGGGCAGGCAAGGGCACGGTCCTGCATGTCGAGGCGTCCGGTCCGGATGCCGAACGCGCGGTCGAATACGTGGGCGGTCTGGTCAGAACGGGCTTTGGGGAGCCCTGACGGCCGGACCGCTGCATCCCGGTGGGTCTGGCAGGCTAACGGTCCGGCCGGAGCCCGGCCTCATCCAGCACCACGGAAGCGGAGATAAACCGCCCGCAGGGCTCGCCGAACGGGTAGTCGCCCCTCGGAGTGAAGCGCAGCGTGCGCATTGGCAGGGGACTTCCGTCGATGGAAGTTCCCGTGGTCGTCACGTCCATCGGCGACTCCGTCAAGGTATCCAGCATGAGCATTGCCCGCTTGGTCCCGTCCGGGGATGCCGTGGCTGAGCAGACGCGGTCGTGTCCGCTGCCGCCGGACTCCGGCATGCCGGGCTCAGGAACACTTTGGTTTGGGACGCCGGGCTCAGGAACGCCTTGCCCCGGGTCGACTTGTCCTGGAACGCCTGACTTCGGGATGCCGGGCTCAGGAACGTACGGCTTCGGAACGTACGGCACACAGCCCTGGTCCACCGAAATGCTGCCCGGCACCAGCTCCAGGTCAGCTTCCCTGCATATTCCGTCCTGGCACGCCTTGAGGTGGAGGGCCTTCACTGCCGGGGCGTAGCTGGCCGCCACCGTCACTGACACCCCTGACGCCTGGGCAATTGCCGGGCACGCCACTTGGAACATGTGGCATCCGGAGAGAAGCACCGTCGTCGCAATTGTGGCTAAAAGTACCCCTGGCTTGCCCATAATTTAGGGTAGTTCCGGGGCCGTGCAGGCGGTCCTCCCCGGCCGAAAGTGGTGCAGACATCGTTATGGCCGGCAGTCAGTGACTCCCGAAATGTGACCGTTTTCCCGGCAATCCGGCTGCCGGGAAAAGCCCGCTATCCAGGCAGCCGATACCCGCCCTGATGCAGCTCTGCCAGGCCGTCCTTCAGCAGCCCGGCCAGTGCCCGTTCGAGCTGCTCCGGCGCCGGGTTCAGCCTGTGCAGGGAGGCGAGCGGGATCCCCATTCCCGCTGGCTCGAAGCCGAGGTCGGCGGGTGCCCGCTGCAGCATCTCGGCGGGCACGGGGGTGTCTGCCAGCCGCAGGACGGCCATCACGGCTCCGCGGACCTGCCGGTCCGTGCCGTGCCAGGCCTGCCCCTTCGGCGTGTACGACGGCGGCGGCGCGCCGGCCGCCCGCCACGCGCACTTTTCGCGCACCGGGCATGCAGAACACTTTGGCGCTCGCGCCGTGCAGACCAAGGCACCCAGCTCCATGACCGAAGCGTTCCAGCGGACGGAAGTTCCGGCGTCGTCCGGCAACAGCCGTGCCGCAAGACGCATCTCGGCGGCCGTCAGGGCCGGCGACGGCAGTGCCGTTCCTGAAAAGAGGCGGGCATGGACGCGCCTGATGTTGGTGTCCACCACGGTCTCGCGCCGGCCGAAGGCAAAGGCAGCGACGGCGGCAGCCGTGTAGCTGCCCACGCCGGGAAGGGCGAGCAGGTCGGCGTAGTCGGCCGGCACCTTTCCGCCGTGATCCTGTCCAATGGCTGCGGCTGCGGCGTGGAGCCGGAGGGCGCGGCGGGGGTAACCGAGGCGGCCCCAGGCGCGGACGGCCTCCCCGGCAGGTTCGCTGGCAAGATCAGCGGGTTCAGGCCAGCGGCGGAGCCATTCTTCCCAGACGGGCAGAACCCGCACCACCGGAGTCTGCTGGAGCATGATTTCGCTGACGAGGACGCCCCAGGGCGAGCAGTCCGGAAGGCGCCACGGCAGGTCACGGGCTTCGGCCGCGAACCAGCCCAGCACGGACTCGTGGATGTCGGTCAGCTCCGGGCGGGCACCCGCGGGTGCGGCGGAGTCATCAGTAGTGGTTTTGATGCCAATACTGTAGTTGAAATCCCGGCCGGTGAAGTCCGGCCGCTGCGGTCAGCTGGCCTCTTGTTGCAGGTCCGGGGTGGTTTCCACCCTCGGGCGGAGGCGCTTGACATGTCCGTGGACGGTTTCGCCGCCGCGGCCGTTCGCAGGCGGTACGGCGAGGGTAACCACGAAGCTGGCCCCGTCCGGATCCACAGACCGGATGGTCAGGCTCCGCGTTCCCTCGGGGATGGACGGCGAGAAGAACTGCAGTTGCCGGGACGCTACCGTGGCGACCTCGTCCAGCTTGTACTCGGTACCGAAATGGTCCTGGACGACGATGTCCGGGGTTTGCGGTTCGGTTCCGTTGGTTGACGCCAAATGCAGGTTCACCACGATGCCGGTATTCCAGATTTCCACTGCCAGCACAGTGAACTCCGCTCCCTGGCTCTGATGCTTTCCAAACGTCAGGGGCAGTACGACGCGTTCAAGGTGACCGCCAGACACATGATCTACCATCAGTGGTCCTCTCCTACTCGACCCCGATAAGTGGTAACCGGGATTCAATTTTAGTAAGCCAAGCTGATAGTTGTCACTGAAAATTGGGCAACGAATTGGACATGGTTAATCCATGGTCGGCGTGGTGGTGCAGGGGAACACAAGCCATTCCCTAGCCTAGGAACAACGCAAACACAATGGGGAACGAAGCAGTGAAAACACCGTCAGGAAAACCGCCTTCAGGTAAGACGCAGTCTGGTAAACCGCCTTCAGGCAAGGCACAGCCAGGTAAGAAGCCGGCCGGCAGGAACGCATCCAACGGTGCAGGCCAGCCCCGCGCAGGCCAGCCCAGCTCAGGCCAGCACGGTGCCGTCCGCAGGCCGAGCGCCGCCGTCTACCGCCGCCGTCGGCAGTTTGCCGGGGGAGCGCTGCTGCTGGTTGTGGGCCTGACGGCCGGCGGCATTGCCACGGTATCCGGCGCGCTGAACCCCTCAAGCGAGCAGGCTTCCTCCACCGGAACGGGCGGCTCAGCCAACCCCAGCGGCCAGCCTTCGCCCTCGGCGACTCCCTCCGCCACGGCGTCGGCCTCACCCACGTGCGACCAGAAACTCGTGACCGTCACGGCGGGCACGAACAAAGCCGCGTACGGTCCGGATGAGAAGCCGGTGCTCACGCTCAAAGTGGCCAACGGCGGGAAGCTCCCGTGCAAGGTGAACATCGGAACCTCGCAGATGGAGTTCCTGGTGACGAGCGGTTCGGACCGGGTCTTCTCGTCGAAGGACTGCCAGGCCGAGAGCGACGACCTCGTCAGGACGATCGCCCCCGGCAAGAGCGAAACGGCCAACTTTCCCTGGCCGCGCAACCGATCTGTGCAGGGCTGCGAGGAGATCCCGGACGGGGTGGGCGCGGGTTACTACGTGTTCATCGCCAAACTCGGCCCCAAAGTGAGCCCGCCGGCCGTCTTCCAGCTGAGCTGACGCCACCCACAATCGATTGCTCCGTAACTGCCCTTATGGCGGCCCAAAAGGGCAGTTACGGAGCAATCGATGGGAAGACTAGAGGAAGCGGTCCAGCAGGCTGGCCTCGGCCATCCGGCTGAGGCCTTCGCGGACTGTGCGGGCGCGCTGGTCGCCGATGCCGTCAACGGTCATGAGATCGTCGATGGTGGCGGCCATCAGGTGCTGCAGCCCTCCGAAGTGGTCCACAAGCCGGTCCGCTACAGCCTTGGGCACAGCCTTGAGCCCGGACAGCAGGCGGTAGCCACGCGGCTGCACCACGGCGTCCAGCGTTTCCACGCCGCCTGCGAAGCCGATGATTCCGGCGATCTTGCTGAGGTCGATCAGTTCGGTGGGGCCAAGGCTGAGGAGCGCGTTGACGGCGCCGTCGATGTCCTCGGGAGAGGCGTTGGGCCCGGCATAGTCGCGGATGATGATGTCGCTGCCGGGGCCCCGGCCCACCGTGAGCTCGTCCAGTTGCAGGGACAGGAGCCGGCCGTCCTCGCCGAGCTCCAGCACGTACTGGGAGATTTCTTCGGAAATACGGCGCACCATCTCCTGCCGCTGCAGGGTGACAGCCACATCCCTGACGGTGACCATGGCCTCGATTTCCAGGGCCGACAGCGAGCTGGTGACCTGGTCCAGCCGGGAGCGGTAGCGTTCCAGCGTTGCGAGGGCCTGGTTGGCGCGGGCCAGCACCTTCTCCGAGCCTTCGAGCACGTGCCGCAGCCCGTTCACGTAGAGCGCGATGATCTGCATGGACTGGCTCACGGAGATCACCGGGACGCCGGTCTGGATGGCCACCCGCTCCGCGGTCCGGTGCCGGGTGCCGGATTCCTGGGTTTCGATGCTCGGGTCCGGGACCAGCTGAACGGCGGCGCGGAGGATGTTGCCGGCGTCCTTGTCGCAGATGATGGCACCGTCCATTTTGGCCAGCTCGCGCAGCCTCGTGGGGGAGAAGTCGATGCCGATGTCGAAGCCGCCCGAACAGATCGAGTCGATGGTCCGGTCCGAGCCCAGGACGATGAGTGCGCCGGTGCGGCCGCGGAGAATGCGTTCCAGCCCGTCCCGCAGGGCGGTTCCCGGGGCCACCCTCCCCAAAGTCGCTTTCAGCGATTCTTCAGGGCTGCGAGGCATTAGACATTCCCTTCAAAGGTGCAGGTGGGGCCTGCAGGTATGCCGGTTTTCAGGAGTCCGCCGGCAGGATCAAAAAGTACTCGGTTTCCCGCAGGCACCATCCTAGACGTAGATTACCCCAACAACCGCAGGAACAAGCCTCAAAGTGGCCTGTTTGAGACCTGCGGGAAGGGCTTCGGGAACGCGTCCGACGGCGGCCGGCAAGTCCCCATTTTCGTCCGCCTTCCGTCCGGCTTCCGCCCCTGCGATAAACTTGAACCCTTGGCTTGCGCGCCCAGCTGCCGCCCGCCTTCCAGACTCCAGAGCACTGTTTCCAGGAATCCGGTTCAAAAGTTTTCCATTTCCACACCCAGGGTCCTCCGCGGATCCCAGCGAAAGTAGCACCGTGTCCCAAGAAGTCCTCAGCCCCGCCCGGGTCCACGAGATTCACAAGCAGGCGTCCCGGCGCCGGACGTTCGCTGTCATCTCCCACCCTGACGCCGGCAAGTCCACCCTGACTGAGGCCCTGGCCCTGCATGCCAAGGTGATCGGCACCGCCGGCGCGTCCAGCGGCAAGTCCAACCGGAAAGAGACGGTCTCGGACTGGATGCAGATGGAGAAGGACCGCGGCATCTCCATCAGCTCCGCCGCGCTCCAGTTCTCCTACCGCGACACTGTGATCAACCTGCTGGACACTCCGGGCCACGCCGACTTCTCCGAGGACACCTACCGCGTGCTGGCTGCTGTCGACTGCGCCGTCATGCTCGTGGACGCCGCCAAGGGCCTGGAAACCCAGACCATGAAGCTCTTCGAGGTCTGCAAGCAGCGGAACCTGCCAATCATCACGGTCATCAACAAGTGGGACCGCCCGGGCCTGGATGCGCTGGCGCTGATGGACGAAATCACCGAACGCACGGGCCTGCAGCCCATGCCGCTGACCTGGGCCGTGGGCATCTCCGGCGACTTCCGCGGGGTGTGGGACCTGCGGAATGACCGGTTTGCACGATTCCAGCGCAACAACGCCGGTGCCAGCATCGCACTGACCGAGTACTTCACTCCGGAGGAAGCGGCGGAGAGCCAGGGCAGCAACTGGACAGACGCCGTCGACGAAGCCGGACTCGTCATCGAATCCAACCTTGAATTCAACGTGGAGAGCTTTCACGCCGGCAAGGCCACGCCCATCCTGTTCAGCTCCGCAGCGCTGAACTTCGGCGTCAAGGAGATCCTGGACGCCCTCGTCGATTTCGCCCCGCCCGCTGCGCCGCGTCCGGACGTGGACGGCCAGCCGCGTGCGGTGGAGTCGCCCTTCGCAGGGTTCGTTTTCAAGGTCCAGGCGGGCATGAACAAGGCGCACCGGGACCACGTGGCCTTCATCCGCGTCTGTTCCGGTGTGTTCGAACGCGGCATGGTGGTCACCCAGACCCGCACGGGCAAGTCCTTTGCCACGAAGTACGCCCAGCAGGTGTTCGGCCGCGAACGCGAGGTCATTGATGAGGCCTTCCCGGGCGACGTGGTGGGCCTGGTGAATGCCTCGTCGCTGCGCGTGGGGGACAGCCTCTTCCTTGAGGAGCCGGTCGAGTTCCCGGCCATCCCGCTGTTCGCGCCCGAGCATTTCCAGGTGGCCCGTTCGAAGGACCCCAGCCGCTTCAAGCAGTTCCGCCGCGGCATCGAGCAGCTCGAGCACGAGGGCGTCATCCAGGTGCTGCGCTCCGACGTCCGCGGCGACCAGGCGCCGGTGCTTGCCGCCGTCGGCCCCATGCAGTTTGAGGTGGTGGAGGACCGCATGGCGCACGACTTCAGCGCACCGATGCGCCTCGAGCGCCTGCCGTACTCCATGGCACGGATTTCGACGGCGGATGCCATGCCGGCCCTGGCCAATGTGATCGGCGCTGAGGTGCTGCTGCGGTCCGACGGCGAGTATCTCGCCCTGTTCAACGACGTGTGGGCGCTGCGCCGCATTGAGAAGAACCATCCTGACCTCACGCTTGTGCCGATCGGAACGCACAATCCCGCTAAATAGCGGCGGCAGTCAGCAAGCGGTTCCGATCCGAATACCCACGGGACTCAGTTCCAGTTCCAGGAAGCAAGGTGTGTGTCATGTCTGCAGGTTCTCCCAGGGCCGTTTCTCCCAAGGCCGTGGTTACCGGCATGGGCACGCTCAACCCGCTCGGGTCCACAGTGGGCGAAACCTGGACAGCGATGCTGGCCGGGACGTCCGGCATCGGGGTGCTCGACGAGGACTGGGCGCAGCGGCTTCCGGTACGGATCGCAGGCCGGGTCACGGCTGACCTGGGTGCGCTTCTGAGCACCCGCGAGTTCAAGCGGATGGACCGCTGCGGGCAGCTCGCGCTCGTCGCCGCCCGGGAGGCCTGGGCGCAGGCCGGAACGCCCGACGTCGACCCCGAACGGCTCGCCGTGGTTATCGGCTCCGGCTACGGGGGACTGGACACCACCCTCGCCCAGACCCGGGAGCTGGACAGCAATGGCCCGCGGAAGGTCTCGCCGCATACTCTGACGCGCCTCATGGTCAACGGCCCGTCCGCGTGGGTCTCCATCGACCTTGGTGCCCGCGGCGGCGCGCGCACGCCGGTCAGCGCCTGCGCGTCCGGCGCCGAAGCGATTGCGCAGGGTGCCGAGATGATCCGGTCCGGAGCGGCCGACGTCGTTATTGCCGGCGGCGTGGACGCGTGCATCAATGACCTCATCATCAGCGGCTTCGCGCAGATCCGTGCCCTTTCCACGCGCAACGACGATCCGCAGGGAGCGTCGCGTCCCTTCGACCGGGAGCGCGACGGTTTCGTTCTTGCGGAAGGCGCCGCAATCCTGGTGCTCGAGAGCGAGGAGCACGCGAGGGCCCGCGGGGCCGGGATCCTCGGTGCGGTGGCGGGGGCTGCGGTGACCTCGGATGCCAGTGACATCGTGGCGGCAGACCCGGACATGCAGCGCCGCGTCATGGAGAAAGCGCTCGCCTCCGCCGGCCTCAACGGCACGGACATCGGCTTCGTTCATGCCCACGCCACCTCCACGCCGGTGGGCGACCGCCTCGAGGCGCAGGCCATCAGAGCCGTGACCGGAGACGGGGTGCCCGTGACGTCCACCAAGTCACTCACCGGTCACCTTCTCGGCGGCGCCGGTGCGCTTGGCGCCATCGCCGCGCTCCAGGCCCTCAGGACCGGCGACCTGCCCGGAACGTACAACATCGGCAGTCTGGACCCCGAGGTGGACCTCAACGTCCTCACCGAAACCGTGCACGGCAGCACTGCGACGGCGGGACTCGTCAACGCCTTCGGTTTCGGCGGGCACAGCGTGGCGTTGGCGGTAACCCGCGCCTAAAGCCCGTATCCGTGCGGTGTGATCATACGCGCGCGGTGTCATCAGACGGCCGCGCTCGCCATCAGACGCCCGCGCTTGGTCAGGATGCGCGTCCCTGGGTGAAGTCAGCTGGTCATCAGTAACGCCGGCTTCGCCCGCGGCCGAACTCTGCGGCGGCGATAGGGCCGCTGCAATCTCCCTGCTTGCGCCGCGCCATTTTGGTCGGACGGACCTGACGGCTCGGTAATGCTGGCGCCGGTGCTGGTTCCGGCGCTGGTTCCGGGGAGCGGGGGTGCAGTGGAGTGGTAGGTGTGGCCGGTGGGTGTCTGGAGTTTGAAGGTGTGCCGTGGGCCGGGCCGTGGGATGGCTTTCCACCCGGGTTTTTCTTTGGTGTGGTTGCAGGCTTCGCACAGACCGGCGCCGTTGGCCAGGGTGGTGGTCCCGCCGCCGTGCCAGGGGATGATGTGGTCGTGGTGGCGGATCGGGGCGTCGCAGTACGGGGTGCGGCAGGTGTCATCGCGGGCCTGGATGAACCGGCGCAATCCTGCCGGGAAGAGCCGTGCGCGGGAGTCCATCGCTACCAGCTCACCGGTCCCGGGGGCGGTGTAGAGCCGGCGGAGCCACACCTTGAGTGCCTGGCGGCTGGTGGCCCCGCCCGGGTCGGGTTCCTGGCCCGTGGTGCTCCCGCCATCGTTGGGTTCCTGACCGCCGGTAGCCTCACTTGTCTGGATCAGGGTGCGGGCCCAGCCTGCCGGGACGGTGCCGTAGCCGGTGAGGCGGGCCGGTTCGCTGTCGGCCCGGAAGAGGGTGCGGTCGGTCATGACGAGCTGGATCTCGACCCCGCTGATCCCACCCGGGGCGCCGGTGGTCCATTCGACCAGGGCGTCGGCCATGATCTGGCCACGGGAACGTTCATCCCCGTCCGAGCACAGTGTATCGGCCTGCCGGCTGAGCGCCGCGTAGACGGCGACGCCCTGGGCGACGGGCAGCAGCGCGGTCAGGTAGGTCATGGCGTCCGGGGCCGGTCGCAGGCTGACACACCGCTCGGTCCCTGCGTGGCTGGCCCGCTGGGTCACGGAGCGCGGATCCCTGCGGTACGCGGCAGCCCTGGCCGCGGCAACGATCGCCCTATCGCCTGAACCGTCGAAGGTTCCGGTGTCGGCGGCGAGCTCGTCGTCGACGGCGCACCGATCCGCCGCGGACAGGCAGGCCGTTTCTTTCACCAGCAGGGTGGCGCGCCATTCATTCAGCCGGCCCAGTCTCCAAGGCGGCCAGGGTGTGCGGCATCTCGGTCAGTAGGGCTTTGGCCAGGCCGAGCAGCCGGGAGCCGCGGGCCGGGGATTCGTGCCGGGCGAGGGCGATTTGCGCGGCGACGTCCTGGCCCTGCTCGGCTGCGGGCGCCCCAAGGTCGGCCTGGACGCGGCGCTGGGCGGCATCGAAAGCCACAGCGATCCTCGCCTGCACTCCCGCGACCGCAGACTTCAGCTCCTCCAGCCCGCGCAGCTGGTCGATCAGCCCGGCACCGTCGGCGGCCAGCCGCAGCGACCCGGCTGCGGCGATAAGGTCTTCCACGGAGGTGCAGGAGGCGGCGGCACTATCGACCAACGCGCCGGGGACAGCGGTGTCATCTGGGAGAGCGGCACCGGCAGCGCCATGTGGCGCCTCTGCAGCTTCAGCCGGGATTCCTGAATGCCATCCATAGCCAGAGTCTGCCACCGGGTACCGACATTTAAGTGCGCTCCCTCATCAGCAGGCCCTTAACTGATCAAGAGGCTCAGAGCCTCGGCAAGGTGGCCGACCTCCCGCACCGAGAAACCCGAGGGAATGGGCCCAGGGCCGTTGTGGCTGGCCGGGACCACGGCGTGCGTGAAGCCCAGCCGGTGTGCTTCCTGGATGCGCTGGTTGATGCCCGGAACCGGCCGCACCTCGCCGGCCAGCCCCACTTCGCCGAAGGCGATCAGCCGCTGCGGCAGCGGCTTCTTGGCCTTGGCGGACGCTACCGCGAGGGCAACGGCAAGATCCGTGGCGGGCTCGCTGAGCTTCACGCCGCCCACGGTCGCCACGTAGGAATCGTCCTTGTGCAGCAGGCAGCCGGCGCGCTGCTGCAGCACTGCCAGCAGCATGGCCACGCGGGAGCTGTCCAGGCCGCTTGTTGCCCGCCGGGGCTGCGAATTGGGACTCTCCGCCAGCAGCGACTGCACCTCGGCGAGCAGCGGCCGGCGGCCCTCCATGGTGACGGTGATGCAGGTGCCGGACACGGGATCCTTGGTGCGGGTGACGAAGAGCCCGCTCGGATCGGCCAGGCCCAGGATGCCGTCCTCGTTGAGGTCGAAGCAGCCCACATCGTCCGTGGGCCCGTAGCGGTTCTTGACCGCCCGGAGGAGCCGGAGCCGTGAATGGCGCTCACCTTCGAACTGGCACACGACGTCTACGAGGTGCTCCAGCAGGCGCGGGCCGGCAATGGAGCCGTCCTTTGTCACGTGACCCACCAGCAGGGTGGTCATGTTGCGGCGTTTGGCGGCAGCAATGATCGAGGCCGCCACTTCGCGGACCTGGGAGACGCCGCCGGAACTTCCCTCGACGTCGGCGCTGCTCAGCGTCTGCACGGAGTCGACCACAAGCAGCTTCGGTTCCACCTTCTCCACCTGGCCCAGGGCCTGGCCGAGGTCGGTCTCGGCAGACAGGTAGAGGGTGTCCGCGATGGCGTCGATCCGTTCGGCGCGCAGCTTTACCTGGGCCGCGGATTCCTCGCCGGTGACGTACAGGACGCTTTGGCCTGTGCGGGCGAATTTGGCGGCGACGTCCAGCAGCAGGGTGGACTTGCCGACGCCGGGTTCCCCGGCCAGCAGGATGACGGCGCCGGGCACCACTCCGCCGCCCAGAACGCGGTCCAGTTCGTCCACACCCGTGGGAAGGAAAGCCGCCGTGGTGGCGTCCACCTCGGCGATGGGGCGGGCCGGTTCCAGAACTGAGGTGGCCGCCGTCGTGCGCGCTACTGCGGTGCCGGTTTCCTCAACGGTGCCCCAGGCCTGGCACTCACCGCAGCGCCCCACCCATTTGACCGTGGTCCAGCCGCATTCCGCGCACTTATAGCCCGGCGCCTTGGTGGCCCGGGAAGTCTTTGTAGCCATTGCTCCACACTATCCGGCGGGTATGACATTCCAGTTCGGGGCTACAGCGGCGGAAGGATGTCGCGGGCCTCGCGGGAATCGACGCCGGTGGCTTCGAGCAGGTCCACCATCAGCGGCCGGAAAAGCATGACAACGGTCTCGCCCTCAAGGCGCTCCACCTGCAGCTTCCGCGGATGCAGCCGGCTGGCGATGGCGCTCAGGTCCGCCCGGGCCGTCCGCAGGTGGGTGCGGCGGACGCCGTCGTTGACTTCCGCGAGCCCGAGCGAGAGCTCATCGATGGCGGCAGCCGTCTCCTGCAGGACCTCGGCAATGTTTCCGATGGCTTCGTCGGACAGGGCGGCGTGGTTGATGGCGCTGGTCAGCCGGCGTGCGAAGACACGGCTGTTGCGCAGCGCGAGGTCGATGAAGTCCAGTGATTGCTCAAGCCGGTCCAGTTCGTCCCGGTGCCTGCGGTAGGCCGGCGCCAGGGTCGCCACCTCCCCCGATGCCCGGAGGGACTGCCGCATGCCGTCCACGAGCGGCTGGCAGTTCCGGCCGCGCACCAAAGCATGCCATGCCTGGGTGGAATCGCTTTCAATCAGTGCCGAGGAACATTCCCGGAGCACTTCGGCCAGCTCGTGCAGCAGCTTGCGGACGTCCTTGCGCGGTTCACGCCGCGGATCCTTGGGCATCAGGACGGTGACCAGCAACGCGAATATCCCGCCAACCACCGCGTCGATGCTGCGGGTGAACGGCCCGCCGGGCGGTGCCGGCAGCAGCACCACGAGGAGTGACTGCAGCCCCAACTGAGTGGTGAAGATGGTGCCGCTGTCCAGGAAGCGGGCCAGCAGGATGGAAAACAGAAGCACGACGGCGGCCTGCCAGATTCCGGCGCCCAGCCAGTGGAGCAGCAGGTCACCCACGGCAATGCCGATGGTGCAGCCGAGCCCCACTTCGATCACCCGCCGCAGCCGAGGGTCACGCGAAAACCCCAGCGCAATCAGGGATGAGGTCGCGGCGAACAGGGGACCGGAGTGCCCCAGGACGTACTCCGCGAACGCGTAGGCGCCCACCGCGCAAACCGTCATCTGGATGGCCGGGATCAATGAATTGCGGCTCCGCACTATGCCTGTGCGGATCCTTCCGCGCAGGAACCGTCTGCTTGCGGAGAGTCCTGTCTGGGCCATGGCTTCAGTCTATTGCCGGAGCTGTCTCGGATTTCCAGCGAGGCAGCGCCACGCAGATTAGTAGACAGATCCTTCCAGCAGTTCCGAGAGCCTGCCGGCGGCGCGCCGGAGTTCCGGAACGCCGGCCTTGAGGCCGGCTTCGGTGGCTGTCTCTACAGGGCTGGTCAGGGCGATGGATTCGCTGGGGCGGCCTGCTCTGTTGGGTACGGCAACGGCGACGGAGAGCACACCGGTGGCGCGCTCGTCCGCGGAATAGGCGTAGTCGACGTCCGGTTCAGGCAGGCGTGAGCGAAGCTCCTCGGCCGTAAACGTGGGCTTTTCGTGGCCGGCTGCGACGGCGGCGGCCACAACCTGCTGCAGTTCTTCCCCGGAGGCTGAGGCCAGCAGGATTTTGCCGGCCGCTCCGACCGTGAGGGGGAGCCGCTTACCCAGCGGCAGGTCGTACCGGAGGGGCGAGTCGCCGTCTACGCGTGCGACCAGGATTCTTTCAAGCCCAAGCCTCGTATACAGAGACGCCGTGAGACCTGTCTGGGATGCCACCTGTTGAAGTATGGGCCGGGCGGCAACGACGAGGGGGTCGTTCTCCAGGTAGCTCCGGGCAGCAGGCAGGACCGCGGGCCCGATCCGGTAGGACTTGTCGGTCTGGCTGACCATGCCGAATTCCTGAAGGACCCGCAGAATTCGCAGCGTGGTCGGCGGGCTCATGCCGCAGGTCCTGGCCAGGTCGCTGAGGCGCTGGGGCCGTTCCGCGCGTTGGAGCTCGGCAAAGACCTCCAATGCCCTGGACAGGGAGCGCATGTTGGCGGCCTTCGGGCCGTCCTCGGCAGAGCCGGCTGAGTGCGTGGAAGTCAGCGTCATTCTTTCATTGTATGTAACTTTCTTGCGCTTGACAGCGACTGTGTCTCCTGTCACTATTTCTTCAGACGCAATATTCTTTCATTGTATGAAATGAAGAACCATGGAACGTAAGAAGGAAATGATGACAACGGAGTCACTAGTGACTAAGCCCGAGCGCGCCGCCCGTGTCGCTCCGTCTGTGCTTGTAGGTATCGGTGCGTTCGTCGCCGTGGGCACCTACGTGCTGATCAATTCGACCGAGCTGGGACTGTGGACGTCGCTGGGACCTGGGCCCGGGCTGTTTCCGTTCGCCATGGGCGGTGTACTGGTTTCGATGTCGACCATATGGCTCATCCAGGAGTTGCGGTGCCCCAGTGAATCAGCCCACGGCGCTGACCGGGGCCTCGTGATCGCCGTGGTGGCCAGCCTGGCCATCCTTGCCGCGGTCATGGACCTGCTTGGCTTTCAGCTGAGCATGTTCCTGTTCCTGATGTACCACCTGAAGCTGCGCGGCCACAGGAGCTGGGTGTCATCACTGATCATCTCCCTCGCCGGTAGCGTCGGCGCGTTCTACGCCTTCAACTACGGCCTGAACGTCTCGCTGCCCGTTTCGGCCCTCCTTCCGCTGAACCTGATCGGACTCTAGACGTGGATACACTCAACGAACTGCTCGGCGGCTTCGCTGCCGCCATGACCTGGCAGAACCTGATTTTCGCTTTCCTCGGCTGCCTGTTGGGCACCATCATCGGCGTGCTGCCCGGCATCGGCCCCGTCGCCGGCGTTGCCCTGCTCATCCCGCTCACCATGAACCTGGATGCGACCGGGGCAATCATCATGCTGTGCGCCATTTTCTACGGCACCGCCTACGGGGGAACGATCTCCAGCGTCCTTCTGAACACTCCCGGCGAAGCGGCGTCCGCCATCACCACCATCGATGGTTACGCCATGACCAAGATCGGCAGGGCAGGAGCCGCCCTGACCATCGCCGCCGTCGGATCCTTTGTCGGCGGAACTATCGCCACGCTCGGACTGGTCGCCGCCGCCAAACCCCTCGGGGACCTTGGACTGCTCGTCGGCCCGCCGGAGTTCTTTGCCCTGATGGTCGTGGGCATCTCCCTGCTGGTTGCCCTGGCGGGCAGGTCGATGGTCAAAGCCCTCATCTCCGGAGCGCTGGGCCTGCTGATTTCGATGATCGGCATCGACCCCGTGGCGGGCGCCCCCCGCTTCACCTTCGGCATGGACAGGCTCCTCGATGGGGTCAGTTTCGTCGCCGTCATCGTCGGTGTCTTCGGGCTCTCGGAGATCCTGTCCTACCGCAAAGACCCCCACGCCAGCACCGTGCACGCTCCGGGCCTGCGGTCCCTGCTGCCGTCACGGACGGAATGGCGGCGCAGCGCACCGTCGATGGCCCGCGGCACAGGCATCGGCTTCGGCCTCGGCCTCATCCCGGGCATGACCGGCTCAGTGTCGTCCTTGCTTGCGTACGGTGCCGAGAAGAAGTTCTCCCGTCACCGCAACGAACTCGGCAAGGGGGCAGTGGAAGGTGTCGCCGGGCCGGAAACAGCCAACAATGCCCACGCCAACGCCGCACTGATTCCGCTCTTCACGCTCGGCATCCCGGCCTCGCCGACGATCGCCGTGCTCATGGGGGCGTTCCTGCAGCAGGGCCTCACCCCCGGGCCGACCCTGTTCACCGAGAACTCCGAAATCGCCTGGGCGATCATCGCCAGCCTCTTCATCGGCAACCTGCTCCTGCTGCTCCTGAACGTCCCCCTTGTCGGTCTGTGGACCTCTATCCTCCGCGTGCCGGCATCGATCCTGACGGCCCTGATCCTGCTTTTCATGGTCATCGGTGCCTACACGATCAACTTCAGCGTTTTCGATGTGTTCGTCATGATCGGCTTCGGACTCCTCGGCCTGGCCCTGAGGCACCTAAACATCCCGCTCGCCCCGATGGTGCTCACCCTCGTTCTCGGGCCCCTCATGGAACGGTCCCTGCGTGAATCCCTCGAAATCTCCCAAGGCGACTTCGGCATCTTCGTTAACCGCCCCATCTCCATGGTGCTGATCGGCATCGGGGTCCTGATCATCTTCAGTCCGCTGCTCAAGCTCCGTAAGCCCAAGGCGCTGGACGAAGACCCCGAAACCTAAACCACCCCATACCAAAATCCGTCCCCAGACCTGATTCACCCCTTCAAATTCACCCCTTCAAAGGAGAAGAACCTTGACCCGCACACGCATCACAGCAGCCTTCGCCGCGGCAGCCCTCATCGCCCTCACTGGCTGCGGCGCCAACGCTGGCGCCGCCAACACCGCCGGGGATGACTTCCCGAGGAAAGGCAAGTCGATCGACCTGATCGTTTCGTTCTCTTCCGGCGGAGCCGTGGACACCGCAGCCCGGCTCGTCCAGCCCATTCTGGAGAAGGAACTCGGCACCAACGTTGAGGTCATCAACAAGCCCGGAGCCGGCGGGCAGATCGGCTACACCCAGCTGACCAGCGCCAAGCCGGACGGCTACACCATTGGCGCGACCGGCTCCCCATCCGTCGTCGTCTCACCCCTGGATCCCGCACGCGGCGCCAAATACACCCGCGCCAGCTTCCAGCCCCTGGGCAGGCAGGTCATCGACCCCGCTGTGATCGCTGTGCAGCCCGACAGCCCGTACAAGTCGCTCAAGGAACTCCTTGACGCCGCCAAGGCCCAGCCGAAGTCGATGACCGCCAGCACCACCGGCCTGCAGACCGGCGAACACTTCGCCCTGGCCCAGATCCAGGAAACCACCGGCGCCGAATTCGCCCCGGTGCACTTCTCCGAAGGCGCCTCCCAGGCCACCACCGCGTTCCTGGGCAAGCACGTTGACATCCTCGTGGCCAACGTCAGCGACGTGAACGACCTGACCAAACAGGGCAAGGCGCGCGTCCTGGGCATCATGACGGCCGAACGCTCACCCTCGCTGCCGGACGTCCCCACCTTCAAGGAATCCGGCTATGACGTGGAAGCCGGAACCGCCCGCGGCTACTCCGCACCGGCCGGACTGCCTGACGCCGTCGCCAAGAAGCTCGAAGCTGCCCTCCAGAAGGCCATCGAGGACCCGGCCGTCGTCCAGAAGATGAACGACCTCGGCCTACAGACCAGCTACCTCTCCGGCAAGGACTACGAGACGTTCTGGGCCGGACAGGAGGATGACTTCAAGAAGGTCCTCCCGCTGGTCCAGAAAAAAGACTAACCGTCCTCCCGCCACACCACCACGGAAGAACCCCACCATGACAACTCCCGTCCTTGAAGACATCGACGCCGACTTCCCCCGCCCCGACCGGAACGTGATCGACCGCCTCGCCAAGCTGCCCGCCGCCAATATCGGCGACGCCATGGACCGGCTCGGAGTCGCAGACTCGGCCATCCAGGCCATCTGGTCCGGCGCCCGCCTCGCCGGACCCGCGTTCACCGTCTGGACCCGGCCCGGGGACAACCAGGGAATCCACCGTGCACTGCAGCTCGCCCGCCCCGGTGACGTGATTGTCGTCTGCGGCGGCGGGGACGAATCCCGGGCCCTGCTGGGTGAACTCATCGGCGAACGCGCCATCAACCTTGGCCTTGCCGGGTTCGCCCTGGACGGGGCAGCCCGCGACGCCGAGGCCCTCGGCGAGATCGGCATGCCGGTCTTTGCCCGCGCCATCACCCCTGCCGGTCCGTACAAGAACGGCCCCTCCCGACTGGGCACCCCCATTTCCTTCGGAGGCGTCCCCGTCCTCCCAGGCGACGTCATCATCGGCGACTCCGACGGCGTCGTCGTCATCCCCAGGGAACAGGCAGCCCAGGTCGCAGACGCCGCCGAAGCGGTCTTCGCCGACGAAACCAACCGCCGGGCGGCCATTGTCGCCGACCGCCACTAAGCAAGAAAGACACACGACAAATGACAGCGTGCACCGTCATCGGCCTCGGTGAGGCCGGAGCCACCTATGCGGCCGCCCTCGTGGCCGCAGGCCACAGTGTGACGGGATTCGATCCCGTCGCACCATCCACTCCGGCCGACGTGATCCGGGCCGCAAGCGCAGCCGAAGCCTGCACCGGCGCGGACATCGTCCTGGTCCTCACCGGAGCGGCCGCCGCGCGAAGCGTGGCCCGGGAATGCCTGCCGGTCCTCCCGGCCGGCAGCTGCTACGCGGACTTCACCTCCTCCTCGCCGCACGCCATGCAGGAACTGGGGCAGCTGCCCAGCCCGGCGCTCTTCGCAGACGTCGCCATCCTCGGCCCCGTCCCCACCCAGGGCGTGAGGACGCCCCTGATGGTCAGCGGACCCGGAGCCCGGGCCGTCGCTGATCTACTGTCCCCGCTCGGCGCCGACGTCGAAATCGCCGACGGGGAACCCGGGGCCGCCATGGCCCACAAACTGCTCCGCAGCGTCCTGATGAAAGGCGTGGCATCGGTCGTCGTCGAAGCCGTCACCGCCGGCCGGGCTGCAGGCCTGGAGGACTGGATCCGCGCCCAGATCGCACGACAGCTCGCCGGCGACGGCCAGGCAGTCATCGACAGGTTCCTCACCGGAACCGCCAAGCACTCCCTGCGGCGCTCCAAGGAGATGCAGGACACAGCGAACTACCTGTCGGATCTCGGAGTGCCTGCCGAGATGACCACAGCCTCCGCGGCCGCGCTTACCCGCATCGCCGCTGAAACCTCGCAGGCGGCGCCGGCCTTGCGCTGACCCCGTCATCCGGCAGAATCAGGAAGAGGAACCACACGGTAAACCCCTCATCCACACAAATCCCGTCAGGAGCGGCAACATGATCGGCATCTGGGCCCTCGGAGCCTATCTGGCCGTCATCCTGCTCTGGACGACACTGCTCAAACGCAGCGTCGGGGAGGCCATGATCCTCGGCTTCCTGGTGGTTCTTCCCTTCACGGGGGCAGCCGCGGCACAGACGGGATGGACGGCTCTCTACTCTGCCGTGACCGACGAAATCGTGTACGCCACCATGGCGTTCGTCTTCATGGGCTACCTGCTCGACAAAACCGGCGTGCTGGACAGGCTCATCGACTTGCTCAACTCCCTGATGGGTGGCGTCAAAGGCGGGCCCGCCTGGGTCTCAACCGTGGCATCCGCCGGACTCGGAGGAGTGGTCCACAACCAGGCAGCCATCGCCGCAACCGTTGGCTCCGTGACCATTCCCTGGATGGAAAAGTCCCGCCTCGACAAGCCCGCGGCGGCGACGCTGGTTGCCGGAAACGCGGGCATGGGCATCACCTTCCCCTTCAGTGCCTCGATGTTCGTCCTCGTCGGATCCGCCACCGTCGGCCCGCTGTTGGACATCAACGAACTCGTCTTGCCGCTGCTCATCGGTGGACTGTGGTGCTTCCTGCACCGGCTGATCGTCACCTGGCTGCTGATCCGCAAGAGCGGGATGACCCCCTTGGATGCCGCGCACCGGCTGCCGGTGAAGGCAGCGTTCGGCCGAGGCTGGGCCACGCTGCTGCTGTTCGTCGTCGTGGCAATCCCGCTGATCATCACCTCCGGCGCCATTGCCGCCGCCCTGTCGGACTGGACCGGAGGGGACGTCGCAAAGTCCGTCAGCGTCATCGTCTGGATCCCGGTGGTCCTCATCATCACCGGGGTCCTGCTGGGCAGAAAACAGCTGCCGGGCAGCGGCCGCGCCTGGTGGTCGCTGCTGCAGAATTCCGCCCCGAGGTTCGGTGTGGTTGGGGTGACAGTGGTCTTCGCCTTCGCCGGGGCCAACGCCCTCGCGGCCACCGGCCTGCCCAAGCAGATGACGTCGCTGCTCAGCCAGATGAACCTGCCCCTCTGGCTGCTGGCCATCCTGATCGGGCTGATCGTCATCGCCGTCGCCGCCCCGCTGTCGGCGACCGCCACCATGGCCGCCGTGGGAACCGTCGGCGTCGCCACCCTCGTCGCTGCCGGCGTCCCTGCGACGACGGCGGCCGTCGCCGTACTGGTGTTCTCGTCCTGCGAAGCAGCGGTCCCACCCGGCGGGGCGCCACTGTATGTCGCCTGCGGCATTGCTGACGTTGACCCGCTCAAGACCTTCGCCCGCTTACTCACCCACTACGCCATGCCCTTGCTGGCCATCGGTGTGCTGATCATCATCGGCATCCTGCCGATCTAGTCCTGCCGAGATAGAGGAGCCACGACAATGCACCCGACCAGAAGAGCCCTGGAAATCCTCTTCGTCCTGACCCTCTCAGCCCTCCTCCTCGGCGGAGTGCTGTTCATCACGGGGCAGGCCCTCGCCCTGATCGCCGGCCAGGGCGACTGGCTTGAATTCTTCAACGAAGCCATCAAGACCCCGATGTGCATCGCGGCCTCCATTTGCGCGATCGCCGGCTTCCTTCTCAGCTACAAGCGCCACCAGACGCAAGGGCAGCCCCAGGAAGCGACGACACGATGACAGACACCACGGGTGTCCGCAGCTACCCGACATTCGCGGACCTGCTGTCACGGGAGGGCCGGCTCGCCGGGACCTCGTGGGGGCTGTTCTCCGAACCGGACCGCGGGACACCGTCCTTCATCAGCCAGAACGCCGTACTTCAGGCCCGGAACTGCATCAGGACCGGGACCGTATTTGGCCTCGACTACCCCGTCGACGCCTTTGATCCCGGCATGTCCCTCAAACGCACAGCCCCGCGCCACACTATCTACTCCTCGCACCCGGCCCACCGGGACGACTACCTGGACGGGTACTACCTTCAGGGATCCACACAGATCGACGGGCTCCGGCACCGCCGAGCGGACGACGTCGGCTTCTACAACGGCACGCCGGACGACCGGATCAGGGAAGGCACCCCGGACCTCGGAATCCAGGAATGGGCAGAAACGCCCATCGTCGGCAGGGGAGTGCTGGTCGACCTCGACGGATACCGCAACGGTGTGGGCGTGCCCATAGACCATGCGGCCGGGGAACCCCTCAACCTTGACCTGATCCAGGTAGCCATCGAGGCCCAGTCCCTTAGCATCCGTCCGGGTGACATCCTCATGCTCCACACCGGCTGGTGCGAATGGTTCCTGGCCCTGACACTCGAGGAAAAACAACGGACCCGCGACAGCCGACGGGCCACTGGCATCGCCCAATCACAGGATTTCGTCGCCTGGGCCTGGGACAACCAGTTGGCACTCATCGCCGCCGACAATTTCGCCCTGGAGTGCCTGCCCGTCGTGCCCGAAAGCCCGTTCCTTCGCTCCGCCACGAACGACCACGGCATGATGCACCAGCAACTCCTCGCCAAACTCGGCATGCCCCTGGGCGAACTGTGGCGGCTTGGACCCCTCAGCCGGCACATGAAAACCACCGGGAACTGGGACGCCTTCATCAGCGTCAAACCCCTGAATCTCACCGGGGGTACCGGGTCACCTGCCAACGCCACCGCGCTGACATGACACAAAGGAAAAGTAGGAGTGACAGCTGATGCCGGCGCCGTCGCCGGCGGGGAGAAGCGGGACCAGACATCCCTTTGGACGTAATCCCGGAACAGTTCCGGTCAGCCCTGGACGGCAGCGAGCACCGGCTCGCCGTTGAAGTATTCGAGCTCCCAGCCGTCAATTGCGTGGTGGTGGGCCAGGTTGAGTACGGCGTTGTCGATGCTTTCCAGCGTGCGGCCGGTGGCGCGGCTGAGAGCCACGCGCAGTAGCGTGCCGTGGGCGACGACCAGGACGCGGCGGCCGCGGAACTCATCGGCCAGTGATTCCAGCGCGGCCAACCCACGGGAGGCTGCCTCGTCCTCGCTTTCCGCGCCGCGGAAACCACCCGCGACGCGCAGGGCGTCCAGCTCCGGGCCGGCCTGCAGGCCCTCCGCGGGTCCGAAGCTGCGCTCCACGAGCTCCGGCACGCGCCGGGTCACTGTGAGCCCCAGCCCGGCGGCAATCAGGTCCGCGGTTTCCGCGGCACGGCTCAGCGGCGAGGACACGATCGCATCCCACTCATAGCCGGACAGGGCGGCGACGGCGTCGCGTGCTTGGCCGCGGCCGATGTCGTTGAGTGGAATGTCGGTGGATCCCTGCAGCCGGCGTTCCGCATTCCAGTCTGTCTGGCCGTGGCGGACAAGGGCGAACGTCGTAAGGGTCATGCAGTCCATTCTGCCCCACCAGCGGAGACTGCCGCTTCGGCCGGAGTCACTTTGCCCCAGGCAGTGTTCGACGGCGGCGCGCACCTCGGGGTGCTCCTGCTGTCCCAGCAGCCGCAACAGTCAGAGCCTCCGGGCCAAGCGAAGCCGGGGAGTACTGACGGCGAATGCGACGGAAGTGGCGGTTCGGAGTCAGACCGGCCGCCGCGGTTAAGCCAGGGCTTTGGCTATTTCGTCTGCGGCTTGTCGCAGTTCCTCAATCGTTTCGGGCAGCTGGTCCGACTTGAGGCGCTGGGTGGGCCCGTTGATCGTCACAATGCCAATGAGTCCGCCGGCGGGATCCCGGACCGGGCAGCCGACCGCGAAGAGTCCTTCTTCGAGCTCGTTGTCGAGGATTGCGTAGCCCTGCTCCCGGACTTTGCCCAGTTCACGGATGAGTGCGTCGCGGCTGGTGATCGTGTACGGGGTGTGGGGGTCCAGCTTCTCAGGCAGTTCAGCTACGATTCTATCGTCGCCCTGCTCAGCGAGAATCAGCTTCCCCGTTGCGCTGGCATGGAGTGGATAGATTCCACCAAGATACTGGTGGGATGCGCTCAGGTAGCGTGAGCCCAAGGCTTCGGCGATCACCTTGTGGTCCCCTTCGGCGCGCACCATAACGAAGCTGAGTGTCTCATTGAGCGTGGCTGCAAATTCGTCCAGGACGGGCTGAATCCTTGCAACGGCGCCTGCATAGGGATCGGCCAGCCTTCCTAAACGGGCCACCTGCCACCCAAGCATGTAGTAGTTGTCCACGCGCTCGACGAAGCCTGTCTGTTCCAGGCTAAGGAGCAGGCGGAAGGCTGTTGGTCGCGTCATTTCACCCGCCAGCGCGAGTTCGGTGACCGTGATGCCTTGGCGGTGGCGGCCGAGTTCCTTAAGGAGCACCGTGGCCTTGATGACGGACTTGTTGGTCAGGTCAAGTGGCTCTGGTGTAGCTGACGCTTCGCCGTCTTCTGACGCTTCCTCCGGTGCTGCATCTTGTACCGCTGCCATTTGCGCTCCCGCTTCCTTGCTGGTCGCGGGGATGACTCCGGCAGGTGGCACCTATCTCCTCGACCATCTATTGGAACGTTCAGCTAATGAACGTCGCATTCAAATTTAGGTGTAATTTCCGTCACTGTCAATCTGGCGACGACGGCGCGTCATTTTGCTTGCCTGGCCTTGACACCCGCCTGTGAGGGAGTGTCATATTTTGATCACGATGTTCGCTTCTTGAACGGAACGGTGGCAGGATGCGCGGTACCGAGATCTATGTGAGGTCCGTCACGATCAGGCCGCCTGCCTAACCAAAAAGAACAACTTCATTGTCGTATTGGGCGGGCAACGGCGCCTGGGGGCACTGGATGGACTTCGATCTGCACTACATGCCCCATCGCTCATTGCACGCCCAATGCCCTGACTGACCGGGAGGTCAAATCATGCACAAGCGCCAACTTCTCAGTGCCGCGAATAAGGCGGAATCCATGTACCCGACTATGGGGATGTGACAATATGTCAGCCATAGGTAGCGCAACTTCTCATCCGGGTATTGCCTCAGCTGCAGGCAAGCGACGCTTCATGATCAGAATGGTCATCGTCCTGATCGGTGGCATGTTCCTGGACGGCTATGTTCTAGGCATACTCGGACCAGTAGCCGGGACGATGGCTGAGGATCTGCAGCTCACGGTGTTGTGGCAGGGTCTAATCGCTGCCGCCGCACTCATCGGCATCCTGGTCGGCTCACCCCTTGGTGGCTGGGCCGCCGACAAGTGGGGCCGAAAGTCAATATTCATGTTCGATATTGGTCTGTTCGCGGTTGCGTCGGGCATGCAGTTTTTCATTGACTCACCAGTGTGGCTGGTCGTGGTGCGGCTGCTGATGGGTGTTGCGATCGGCGCTGAGTATGCGGTTGGGTGGCCCCTGATGAGCGAATTCGCTCCCACGCATCTGCGAGGCCGTCTGATGGCCTCAATGCAGATCGCCTGGTACGCCGGCTTCATGCTCGCATTCCTGATTGGCCACCTGCTCAGCGAGTACACAGACCTGAGCTGGCACTTTATCCTGGGTACGAGCACTTTCATCGCAGTTGCCCTGTTCCTCGGCCGCCTCGGCATGCCGGAATCGCCGCGCTGGCTGTGGAGCGTCGGCCGCAAGGATGAGGCCCGCGCCCTCGCAACCAAATACCTGCCCGACGACGCTCTTGACGACGTCCAGCACGAGGACGTCCGCAAAGGCAGCTTCGGGATGCTGTTCTCCAAGCAGTACTGGCGCTCCACCCTGTTCATCTCCGGATTCTGGTTCTGCGCCGTGACACCGTACTTCGCGATCGCCACCTTCGCCGACAGCGTGCTGAATCAATACGGTCTGGCCGGCGGGCTCGCCGGCGGCGTCGGACTCTCCGCCGTCGCCCTGGCCGGGGTTGTCGTCGCATTCCTGCTGATCGACAAGGCAGGCCGCCGCGTTCTGACCGTCCCACCGCAGTGGCTGTGCGCCGTTGTCCTTGGACTCATCGGCCTTTGGGCCGGAGCGCCCGCCGTCGTTGTGCTCATCCTGTTCCTGGTCTTCTCGTTCTTCAACGCGATGTACACCTCGTTGACGGGCGTCTACCCCAGTGAGGTCCTCCCAACCGAGATTCGAGGGCTCGGAACGGGTTTCGCGGCAGCTGTCAGTCGTGTCGGAGCCGGCATCGGCATCTTCCTGCTGCCGATGTCGATGGAGAGCCTGGGTTCCGGTCCCACCATGCTGATTGCCGCTGCCGTCGCCCTCGCCGGCGCCGCACTTTCCCAGTGGCTGGCTCCGGAAACCAAGGGTAAGACCTTGACCGAGGCAGCAGCAGGCTACACGCACTAAGGCCGGCCTGGCATAGGCCGCTCAAGGCTCGTGGCCCTGTTGGACGACGACTGCGCACCAGTCGTCGTCTGACAGGGTCGCGGGCACTTTATGTCTACCGGTCGTTTGCGGCGAATCCTCCAGGCCGCCCTGAATAGGAGCCGCTACCATATAAGCTGAACATGTCGTTCATTAATCGAACGCAATGTGACTGCTCAAGGAGGAACGGTGTATGTCGTAGAAGGCATTGTGGAGCCCGGTGACCGGCGCGGCCGGACGCTGGGTTTCCCCACCGCCAATATCCCGATTGCCGCGTCTCCGGCTGCCGACGGAGTATGGGCGGGCCTCGTAGAGACCGGCTCCGACGCCTTTGTCGTTGCTGCCGTATCCATCGGAATGCGTCGGACATTCTACCCCCAGGACGGTCATCGGTTGCTTGAAGCACACCTTCTGGACGTCAACATAAACCTCTACGGACGGCGCCTCCGTGTACATCTCTTCGAGCATCTGCGCTGCCAGCAGGCGTTTTCCACGGTTGAGGGCCTCGTCGAACAGTTGCACTCGGACGTCGCGCGAACCCGTGAGTGGGCGCTCCGGTATTATCCCTGGCTTGTCGCGCCCGCCTTCAGTGACTCTCAGATGGGGGCCCAAGTGTGAACGCGCAAGCACCGCTTCCCGTTTGGGCGGTCCAGCGGGTCGCCACTTTCCTAGAAATGGAGCAGCGTAACGGCGCGCCGCGAACGAGCCCTGTCGAACTCGCCCGACGCACCGGGCTCAGCAAAAGCCTCGCGCGCCGCTGCCTGAGGCAGCTTCAAGGCAGCATCACGCCCACCCCTCGCTGACCAGGATGTAGCCGGGTGGGATTAGGCCAGGATCTTGGCGACCTCGTCCGCGCCTTGGCGCACCTCGTCGATGGTGGCCGGCAGCTGGTCCGACTTTAGACGCTGGGTTGGTCCGTTGATCACCAAAATGCCGATGAGCGCGCCGGAAGGGTCTCGGACAGGGCAGCCAACTGCGAAGAGCCCTTCTTCCAGTTCGTCGTCGAGGATTGCGTAGCCCTGCTCCCGGACCTGGCGAACCTCTTTGAGGAGTGCGTCCCGGCTGGTAATGGTCTTCCCCGTGAACCGTTCCAGTTTCTTAGGCAGCTGCGCTGCGATTTTCTCGTCGCTCTGTTCGGCGAGAATCAGCTTTCCCGTGGCGCTGGCGTGCAACGGGTAGCTTCCACCCAGGTACAGATGTGACCTGAGATAGCGTGAGCCGGAGGCTTCGGCGATCACCTCGTGGTCCCATTCTCCGCGCACCATGACAAAGCTGAATGTCTCCTTGAGCCTCTCGGCGTACTCGTCCAAAAGTGGCTGGATCCTGGCCACAACGCCGGCATAGGGATCGGCCAGCCTGCCCAGGTGCGCCAGCTGCCATCCGAGCTTGTAGCGATTGTCTTCGCGTTCAACGAAGCCCGTCTGCTCCAGGCTGAGGAGGAGGCGGAAGGCTGTCGGACGTGACATCTTTACCGATTGCGCGAGTTCGGTGACGTTGATCCCTTCCCGGTGGCGTCCGAGTTCCCTGAGCAGCACAGTGGCCTTGACTACGGATTTGTTGATGAGGTCAAAGGGCTCCTGGGCCGTGGCGGCTTCTTCGCCTGTTGGTGTTGCTTCCGGTGCCTCGGTTTCTCCCGTTGCCATTTCCGCTCCCACTCTGCGTTCGGTTAGGGCCGCATGGCCATGACTCTCGATTGCAACTTCCATCCTAGGCCCTGTCGGTTTAGCGAACTGGGCGTTCAAAACGTGGCGGAGAAATCCCTGGGCTTTCGCTGCCGCGCTCCTTTGGGCGATGGCCCCTCTGCGCGAGTCTTGACAGTGAGCAACGCAACACTCTAAATTGAACGCAGTGTTCATTTTTGAGCTATCTATCAATCCAGCCGTCGTACTGTTCGGCGCG
The DNA here is from genome assembly GCF_059759125.1 of Arthrobacter sp. GQ119. NCBI lineage: Bacteria > Bacillati > Actinomycetota > Actinomycetes > Micrococcales > Micrococcaceae > Arthrobacter > Arthrobacter sp. GQ119. The sequence continues at coordinate 237,592 of NZ_JCAXEA010000002.1, forward strand.
AGTCCAAGGAAGCACCGCTGCCATGAAAAACGCACCTTTGAGTCTTTTTGCCTTTGACGTCTTCGCTCCGTCCCACCTGACATCGGGGTCCTGGCGGAACGACGGCGATCAGGGTCACCGCTATGCGGATCTTCAGTACTGGACGGGCATCGCCCGGAAGCTCGAGGATGCCGGTTTCGACGGGATCTTCTTCGCCGACAACGTCGGCTACCACGATGTCTTCCGCGGAAACGGGGATGCTGCATTGCGCGACGCCGCCCAGTTCCCGATCAACGACCCGACGGTGCTGATCAGCGGCATGGCCGCTGTGACGAAGCACCTCACCTTCGGCGTCACCTGCTCCGCAACCTATGAACCGCCCTATCTGCTTGCCCGCAAGTTCAGCAGCCTGGACCACCTCACCTCCGGCCGCTTGGGCTGGAACATCGTGACTTCCTATTCGGAGGCCGCTGCCCGCAACCTCGGAAAGGAACAGCAGCTCACCCCTCTGGAGCGCTACGACATGGCCGACGAGTACATGGACGTCGTCTACAAGCTCTGGGAGGGCTCCTTCGAAGAGGACGCTGTGGTTCGGGACGCTGGATCGGCAACGTACATCGACCCCGAAAAGGTGCACCGGATCAACCATTCCGGCAAGCACTTCACGGTGCCCGGGTTCCACCTGTGTGAGCCCTCCCCCCAGCGCACCCCGGTGCTGTTCCAAGCAGGCTCGTCCTCCAGGGGAATGGAATTCGGTGGCAAGCACGCCGAAGCCGTCTTCATCCAGAGCACCTCCGTGGAGGGTGCGAAGCGCACCGTGGCCAAGCTGCGCCAGGCCGTGGCAGACGCCGGACGCGACCCCCGGGACGTCAAGGTGGTCATCCTGCTCACCGTTGTGGTGGCACCCACCGATGAGGAAGCCCAGGCCAAGTACCGGAAGGCCGTGGAAACCGCACCAATCGACGGAATCCTGGCACGCTTCAGCGGCTGGACCGGCATCGATATGTCCGAGTACGACCTCGATACCCCCTTGCGGTCCGTCGGAACCAAGGCGGGGCAGTCCATGGTGGACATGTTCTCCAAGGCCGACCCGGACCGGGACTGGACCCCGCGTCAGATCGCGGAATTCCTCGCCGTAGGCGGGACCGGCGCCACCATCATTGGCTCCCCGGAGACCGTCGCCGCTGAACTTGCCCGCTGGCGCGACGAGGCCGACATCGACGGCATCAACCTCAGCTACACCACCAAGCCAGGCAGCTGGGAAGAGTTCATCGAACTCGCTCTTCCCGAACTGCGCGCCCAGGGCATCGTTGCCCCGGCGCGGACGGAGAACCAGGAGCCGGTGACCCTGCGGGAGAAACTCTTCGGCCAGAAGTACACACTGGCAGGCCACCCGGCAACGGCACAGCGCGCCAAGCACCTCAGCGACGCTGCCAGCTAACGCGCCGCCCAACGGAATTTCACTTAAGGATCCTTCAATGACTGAACAAACTGACGTCGTCGTCATCGGTGCAGGTCTCGCCGGCCTCATCACTGCCCGTGAGCTCGGCAACCGCGGCCACGACGTCGTCGTCCTGGAAGCCCGCGACCGCCTTGGCGGCCGCCTGTACACCGAGCGGCGCCTGGGCCAGAACCTGGAGCTCGGCGGGAATTGGCTGCATTGGACCCAGCCCCATGTCTGGGCCGAGGTCACCCGCTACGGACTGGAAGTCTCCCGTGGCCCGCGCTCGGAGGAAACGTACTGGTTGGCGGGCGACGAGGTGCGCCGCGGCAACCTGGACGACTTCATGAAGCTTATCGATCCCGGCATGACCCGGCTATTGGAAGACACCATGAAGTGGTTGCCCCGCCCGGATGCACCGCTGACAGTGGAGAATCTCGCCGAAGTCGACCAGTACAACCTGCAGGAAATGCTGGAAAAGCTGGATCTCTCCCAGGACGAGCGGAACGCGAACGAGGCCGCCTGGGTTGGCCACTTCAACGCGCCCCTGGACCAGTGCGCCTATGTCAACGCCCTGCGCTGGACCGCCGGCTCGTCCGGCCACTGGCACCTGATGCACGAGGCCTCGGCGATCTTCCGTCTGAAAGACGGCAACGACACGCTGGTGAAGGCCATCGCTGCAGATGCCGACGCCGACATCCGCCTCAACACTCCGGTGACCGCCATCCGCCACACCAGCGAGGGTGCCACGGTCAGCTACGGCGACGGTCAGGAAATCCACGCCGGGAAGGTCGTCATCACCCTGCCGCAGAACGTCCTGCACAAGCTCGATGTCCAGCCCGCCCTGTCCGACGGCAAGCTCGCCGCCAGCCGGGAAAAGACCGCCTCCCAGGGCGTCAAGGCCTGGATCCGCGTGAAGGGACCCATCAAGCCGTTCTTCGCCTACTCTGCCCAGGACAAGCCCCTCTCGGTGATCCGGACCGAATTCATCGGAGAGGACGACGCCGTGCTGGTCGGCTTCGGTGCCGACGCGAACCGCATCGACGTCACCGACGCTGAACAGGTCCAGGACGCCATCAGGGTATGGCGCGACGACCTGGAAGTCCTCGAGGTCACCGGACACAAGTGGGGCGAAGACCCATACGCGGAGGAGACCTGGCAGATCCAGCGTCCCGGCCAACTCACCAAGTACCACCGGGAACAGCAGGCCAGCGAAGGCGCACTGCACTTCGCCAGCAGCGACATCGCCAACATCTGGGCCGGCTTCTTTGACGGCGCCATTGAAAGCGGCCTGCGTGTGAGCCGGAATATCCATATAGAGCTGCTGAAGAGTGAAGAGTCAACCATGAGTACCCACTAGTCCCATCCCTTCTTCGTAAACCGGGCATCGACGCCCGCACCAAAGTCAAAAGGAAAACCATCATGGATATCACCCCAGCCACGGACGAAACTCCGGCAACGGATATCACTCCCGCCTACTACCGCCAGATCCTGGGCAAGCTGCCCACCGGAGTCACGGCCATCACCGGCGTCAACGACGACGACGAGAAACTCGGCCTGGTCGTCGGAACATTCCAGTCCCTGTCGCTGGAGCCCCCGCTGGTCATGTTCTGCGTTGACAAGTCATCCTCGACCTGGCCCAAGCTCCGCAAACTGCAGCACTTCACCGCAAACATCCTCGCCGAGGACCAGATCAGCATCTGCCGTTCGCTCTCACGCAAAGGCCCCCAGAAGTTCGAAGGACTGCCCTGCACCATCGGGCCCCTCGGCACCCCCCATCTCGACGGCGCCACAGCCTATATCGACTGCGTCGTCACATCAGAAGTCGTCGTCGGCGACCACTACATGGTCGTAGGCGCAGTCACCAACATGACCGAAGGCAGCGGCGACGCCCTGCTGTTCCGCGGCGGTAAGTTCGGCCAGTACCTGCCCATCGAAATCCCCACCCCCGAAGTAACAAGGAGCGCATCATGAGCACCAGGCAGGAAACAATTCTCAAGGCTTGGAACGGCGCTTGGGGGGACGGCGACCTTGCCGCCTTCGAACGAATCCTCGCCCCCGGATACATCCGCCGGTCCAAGTCCGGGACCGAAGACTACGCCAGTTTGCGGAAGACCATCGAGGCAATGCAGACAGCATTCCCGGATTCAGAGATCGAGATCCTGCAGATTATCGAAGACGGCGACAGGGTAGCAATCCATTGGCAGACCCGCGGCACGCACCAGGGCACCTTCATGGATGTACCCGCCACCGGCCGGAGCGTCACCGTGTCCGGTGCGTCCTTCCTCCGCTTCGAAGACGGGAAACTAGCCGAAGAATGGGTCATCTGGGACCCCCGGGAACTTCTTTCGGCCCTCGGTATCTGGCACCTGGGCGCCGGTAAGTAGGGGGAGCACCCTGCAGACATCTTTAAACCACCCGGATCGGCGAGGTTGACACAATGACGTCCTACCAGCGCCCCGGGAAAGAGCCGAAAGGAACTTTATCCATGTCCACCATCTCACTCGGGGACATTGCGGGTACCCTCCGCACTGCCCGGCTTCAGGGCGAATCCATTGCCGCGCCAACCGAGTCTTGGCCTGCCCTGGACGTTGACGGCGCCTTCGAAGTGCAAAAGATCAACGTTGATCACGCCCTCGCCAACGGGGACCGTCTCGTGGGCTACAAGCTAGGGAACATCGCAAAGGTCATGCAGGACGCCTTCGGTCTTGACCAGCCGGACTACGGTCATCTGCTTGCGAGCAGCTTCGCCTACGAAGGCACCACGCTCGAGCTGGGCAAATTCATCGAGCCGTTCGTTGAACTTGAGCCCGCGTTTGTGCTGAAGCGGCACCTCCGCGGTCCCAACACCACCGTTGCGGACGTCATCAATGCCATCGAGTACGTCTTGCCCGCGATCGAAGTTATTGACTCCCGGGTCAAGAACTGGGCCATCAGCCTCCCGGACACCTTGGCGGACAACGGCTCAACCGGTGCCATCCTGCTGGGCGGCACCCCCAGACGGGTCACCGAGGTGAACCTGAGCAATACCCGCGGCGTTCTGCGGTTCAATGACCGTGAGGTGATATCCGGCAACACCAGGAACATTCTTGGCAACCCGTTTGCCGCAACGGCCTGGCTGGTTAATCGTTTGGCGGAATACGGCGTGGAGTTCGAACCCGGACAGGTCATCCTGCCCGGCAGTTGCCTTAAGGCAGTTCCAATGAGAGAAGCAGGCCATTGGTCCGGCATCTTTGACGGCTGGGGCAGCATCGAATTTGACGTATCTGCCTAAGCGCAATTTGTAGCGGTGTGGCCGGTCCGGAAGGGCCGGCCACACCTATGTAGACAGTGATTACCAACCGACTCGAGTCCCCTCAACGGAAGGACCCCCATGCGTCTGGCCAACATCTCCAACAGGCTGATGCTCGTCACCCCCGATGACCGGGTTATCGACGTCTCGCTTCAAACCAAAGGCAAGTTCAGCCCCAGCATCCAGGAATGCTACGGACGCTGGGATGAACTCAAAGAGGTCGCTGGCGAACTGGAGTCGGCAACGGGAAGGGCGCTGTCAGAGGTTGCGCCGGAGGATTTTGGCAATCCGGTACCGCAGCCGCGCCAGGTCTTTGCGGTCGGTCTCAACTACGCCGCCCATGCAGCGGAAGCTTCGCTGGCCGTGCCTGACGACCTCACGGTGTTCACAAAGTTTGTCAGCTCCCTGACCGGACCCTACGGGACGGTCACGCTGCCACCCGGGACCGTGGACTGGGAGGTGGAACTGGTTGCGGTCGTTGGCCGCGGAGGCCGGCACATCCCCCAGGAAACGGCGTGGAGCCACGTCGCAGGTCTTGCCGTCGGGCAGGACCTGTCAGAACGCACCATGCAGGCCTCCGGGCCGGCACCCCAGTACAGCCTCGCGAAGTCGTTCCCGGGCTTCGGTCCCATCGGGCCGTTGGTGGTCACGCCTGACGAGTTCGAGGACCCTGACAACATCGAGCTCGGTTGTGCCATCAACGGCGAACAAGTCCAGATCGGCAACACCATGGACATGGTCTTTTCCGTCCCTGAGATCATCGAGCGCCTGTCCAAGGTCACGCCGCTGCTTCCCGGCGACGTCATTTTCACCGGCACTCCACCTGGAGTGGGAGTGGGCCGCGTACCTCAGCGGTTCCTGGCGCCCGGAGACGAACTGGTCACTTATGTGCGGGGCATAGGCGAAATGCGCCATCAGATGGTTTCTCAGGCATAAAGCCCCCACCGGCTCCGGCCAGCACTGGCAGGCGCGTTCTGGCAGCCAGCTCCCCTTCTGTTGAAAAGGGTGCTGGCTGCCGGTCGTTAAGCCCTTCGGGCTGCCGGAGGGACGCCGAAGGGAGCGGCGGATTTCTCCGCCGCTCCCTTCACAGCAGCGTTCTCGTTAGACCTTGGCTTCGGCCTTCTCAATGGTGCCGTCGACGCGGCGGTTCAGGTGCCAGGGGTTGGTGTCCTGGAGGGGTGCGGGGAGCAGTTCCTGGGGGAGGTTTTGGTAGGCGACGGGGCGGAGGAAGCGGTTGATGGCGAGGGTTCCGACGGAGGTGGTGCGGGTGTCGGAGGTGGCGGGGAAGGGGCCGCCGTGGACCATGGCGTGGCCGACTTCGACGCCGGTGGGCCAGCCGTTGACGATGATGCGTCCGACCTTCTGCTCCAGCGCCGGGATCAGGGGCGCCGCCGTCGGGTAGTCCTCTTCGGTGAGCTGCAGCGTGGCGGTGAGTTGGCCCTCGAGCCGGCTGATGGCGGTGAGGAGTTCCTCGGTGGTGGAGTAGCGGATCACCAGGGACGCGGCGCCGAAGATTTCCTCGTGCAGCACGTGGTTGGAGACGAAGGTGTTGATCTCGGTGCCGAAGATGGCCGGCGCGGGGGCGTTCTCGGTGCCTCCTTGGGTGCCTTGGCCCACGAGATCGACGCCGGCTGCGGCGCCGAGCGCTTCGGCGCCGGCGTTCCGGGATCCGGCGATGCCTGCGGTGAGCATGGTCTGCCCGGCGCAGGCGGACACGGCGCGTGCGACGGCGGCGGCGAGTTTGTCTCCTGCCTCGCCCGCGGGGGCGAAGAGCAGGCCGGGGGAGGTGCAGAGCTGGCCGGAGCTGCCGGTAACTGCGGTGACATACTGCTGGGCCAACGCGTCGATGTGTGCGGTGTCGATGTGTTCGGCGGAGCCGTTGAGGGCGCCGGGGAAGACGAAGACCGGGTTGAGTGAGGACATCTCGGCGTAGACGGGGATCGGCTCGGGGCGGGCCGCGGCGGCTTGCATCAGCGAGACGCCGGCGGCGCGGGAGCCGGTGAAGCCGACGGCCTTGATGGCCGGGTCGGAGACGAGGGCCTGGCCGATGCTGGCGCCGGGGCCGTAGATCAGGGAGAACACGCCGGGGTGCAGCCCGGCGTCCTTGACGGCTTTGACGACTGCCTGGGCGACGAGTTCGCCGGTGCCGGGGTGGGCGTTGTGGGCCTTGAAGACGACGGGGCAGCCGGCGGCCAGGGCCGAGGCGGTGTCTCCACCGGCCGTCGAGAAGGCCAGCGGGAAGTTGCTCGCGCCGAAGACGGCGACGGGGCCGAGCGGGATCTGGCGCTGGCGGATGTCGGCGCGGGGCAGCGGGGTGCGGTCCGGGAGCGCGGGGTCGACGCGCACGCCGCGGAAGTCGCCCTGGCGGACGACGGTCGCGAAGAGGCGCAGCTGGCCGGTGGTGCGGGCCAGTTCGCCCTGCAGCCGTGCCGCGGGCAGGCCGGTTTCCTGGCCGGCGCGGACGATGAGTTCCTCGCCGAGGGCATCGATGTTGTCCGCGATCGCGTCCAGGAAGCCGGCGTGGGTTTCGGGGTCCAGGGTGCTGAAGGACGGGAAAGCCTCGGCCGCGGCAGCGGTTGCCTCTTTGAGCTGGTCTTCGGTGATCAGCGTGTAGGCGGGCTCGAGCCGTTCATTCGTGGCCGGGTTGAATCCGAAGGTGGTCCCATTTTCGCCGGCGACCTGCTGTCCGGCGATCAGTGAATGTCCGGTAAGCGGCATTGTTTCTCCTAAAGGTGGGTAACTGCTGATGTGGGCAGCGCTGACATATAGGTGCGGTGCCCGTGGCAGACCAAAGCCCGAGTAAATCTTCACATATTGAACGTCGTATTCAATTTTAGGTATAACGCCGATCACTGTCAAAGGAGGCGCTTGCGGTTTCCACCTGTGGCCTCCTGGCGGCAACATCCCCGGCGGTTCTGCCCCGCCCGCCACGGTGGAGCCAGCCCTATTCGCCGAACATAAGACTTGACAGGAAGCGCTCAAGTTCCGGATTGGGAAGGTTTGCTGACTCTCGGGTCTCGGATTCCCCGGTGTAAAGGTAAAGGCCTTCCCATGGCGAGCAGGTCAGGCCGCCGGCCGCCACGTAGGCGGAGGGTTCCCCTGAGTGTCGGGCCTGCTGGGTCGCCGAGGTCGTGCTGCGTATGCGGCCGAAGGAGATCGACAGAACGCTGTGGGCGATGGTCATGAGGCTTCCTCTCTGAAGCAATCCCTCTGAATGACGATGGGCTCCAACGCGAGCCACTTTGAACGTGACGTTCAAGCAGTGAACGTGGATTTAGTATGCCATGGGGCACAGTATGCGCGCAAGGCACGGCCCCCTCGCTGCATTTCCTTTTGGTTTCGGAGGAATTTCGGTGGCGTATCTACGTCCCCTTCCTGGGCGTTCGCCACAAAAGACCCTTGCGCGACAGCGAGCCCTGGGCAATAATTGAGCGAAGTGTTCAAGAAATGAACATCGCTTAGTACCATCCGATCTGGCTGGGCCCCGGGCTGGGCGACCTCCGTAGGGCAACAGCCACCGGTGGACCGAGTGCCAAGCGCAGGAAACATGGCGCGACGGCGCCAGTGAAACATCCTCAGTTCTTACCTCACGATCTGGCCCGTCCCACCACCAGCAGACAGGAAGCCTTATGTCCTCACAGCTCAGCGGTGTGCTCACCGCCCTCGCCACTCCATTTACAGCCGACGGCAGCATCGACGAGCCAAAACTGCGCCTGCTCGTGGACCGTTCCATCGACGGGGGAGTCGACGGCGTAGTGGCGTGTGGTTCCACTGGTGAATTTGCCGCGCTCAGCACGGATGAACGACGCCTGGTCGTGGAGACGGTCGTTGGCCAGGCGGCCGGTCGGGTGCCGGTCGTGGCGCAGACCGGGGCCACCAGCACCGCCGAAGCCATCCGACTGTCCCGGCACGCGCAGGAACGCGGGGCCGACGTCCTCATGCTGGTCACCCCTTTCTACGAGCCGCTGACACTGCCCGAGACCACCGGGTATTTCCGCGCCGTGGCCGAGGCTGTGGAGCTGCCGGTCATGCTCTACAACTACCCGTCAGCCACTGGAGTCAACCTCGACCCCGAAACAGTGGGGAAACTGGGCCGCGAGGTGGAGAACATCCGGTATGTCAAGGACTCCAGCGGCAACATGGAACAGGCCACCCAGCTAATCCACGAGCACGGAGAGCACATCACCACCATCATCGGATCGGACAGCCTGGTCCTGGCCGCCCTGGTGGAAGGGGCCACCGCAGTGATGGCCGGTACCGCCAACCTCGTGCCGCGCGAGATCGTGGCCGTCCAGCGGGCCGTTGCCGCAGGTGACTTCGCCGCTGCCCGAAAAGAGTGGAACCGCATCTACCCGCTGATCAGTGCCATCGTCTCCGCGCCCTACGTGCCCGCGCTTAAGGCGGGCCTGGAAGCGCTCGGTCTTCCTGTCGGCACGCCCCGCCGGCCCACCGCGGACCTCGACCCTGCGTCCCTGGCCCGCATCGAGGAGCTCATTAACGAACTCCAGCTGCAGGCGGCTTACGCCTGAAAGCCCGAACGCCGGCCGCCGCAGGTCCGGTGGTCAGTCCGGGCCGACAGCCACAGCACAACGACCCTTTCACCATCCAGCAACTATTGAGGAGTAACAGACTATGACGTCTACAGCAACGACCACCTCCGGCACCGTTCGACGCGCCGACGAACCATCCTCGCTTTTGGCCGCCGACGCACTGCCGCCGGCCCAGCACTTCATCGCCGGAGCGTTCCGGGCAGGAACCTCCAATGAGACGCAGGCCGTGGTGGACCCCTGTACCGAGGCTACTGTCTGCGAGGTCGCCCAGGGCACCGCCGCCGACGCCGACGCCGCCGTTGCCGCGGCGCTCGAGGCAAAGCAGGCCTGGGGCCGCACCACGCCCAAGAAGCGCGCAGAGATCCTGCTGGCCATTGCCGACCGTCTGGCCGAGAACGCAGACCTGCTGGCCCGACTGGAAGCACTGAACACCGGCAAGCCCCTGATGGTGGCCGAGGACGACATCGCCGGGTCCATCGACTCGTTCCGCTTCATGGCCGGGGCAGTCCGTGCCACAACCTCCCTGGCAGCCGGGGAGTACGCAGAGGACCACCTCTCGGTCATCCTGCGCGAACCTCTGGGAGTCGTCGGGGTCGTGACCCCATGGAACTACCCCCTGCTGATGGCAGCATGGAAAATCGCACCCATCCTCGCAGCGGGCAACACGATCGTGCTCAAGCCCTCGGAACAGACCCCGCTGACCACGCTGAAATTCGCTGAATTGACTGCGGATCTGCTGCCGCCAGGTGTCTTCAACGTCGTCACCGGGCTTGGACCGGTGATCGGCGCACGCCTGTCCGAGCACCCCGACGTGGACATGATCGCGCTGACCGGCTCGGTCAACAGCGGCCGCGCCGTGGCGCGGGCGGCTGCGGAGAGCGTCAAGCGCGTGCACCTGGAACTGGGTGGCAAGGCGCCGGTAGTGATCTTCGAGGACGCCGACCTGGCCGCCGCAGCCGAGTCGCTGCGCGCCGCCGGATACTGGAACTCCGGCCAGGAGTGTGGCGCCGGTTGCCGTGTGCTGGTCCACGAGTCCGTCGCCGAGCGTTTCACACAGCTGCTCGTCGAGCAGGTGGCAACCCTGGTGGTCGGGGAGCCGACCGCCGGCGCCGACGTCGAAATGGGCCCGATGATCTCGAAAGCCCACTACGAACGCGTGCTGGGCCACCTCGAGCGCGCCAGGGCTGCCGGCGCGAAGGCCGCCCTCGGTGGCGGCGCCCTCGAAGGACCGGGCTACTTCATCGCCCCGACAGTGTTGACTGAGGTCCCGGAGGGCGCGGCCTGCACACTCGAGGAGATCTTCGGACCCGTCGTGACCGTCGAGACCTTCGCTACGGAAGAAGAAGCAGTCACACGGGCCAACCAGGTGCCTTATGGCCTCGCCGCCTCGGCATGGACCCAGAATCCGCAGTTGGGCCACGATATCGCCTCGCGCCTGGACGCAGGCACAGTTTGGATCAACTCCCACCTGGTTTTGGCCAATGAGATGCCGTGGAGCGGCTTCAAGAGCTCCGGTTACGGGCGCGATCTGTCGGCCTACGCCTTGGATGACTACTCGCGCACCAAGCACGTCATGCATAACAAAGCGCGGTAACACGCGCATCCCTGACCGTCGCTGACGCCCCTCCCCGAATGCCCTGCAGGCTTGGGAGGGGCGTCAGCGGCGTTTCGGGAGAGGAAGCACAGGCGCCTCGACGGCCAGGCGCACTCCAGCTCCTGCAGGAGTGATTCGTCGACTTTGACTGTTCAGATGCCCTGAAGCGCCCCCGAAGAGCACCAGAGTGCCGCGGACGCGCAGCGCGTCCAAGGTCCTTCGAAAGTGTCTTTGTCCCGGCGAAGTTCAGTCCCGCCGCTGCCACTCGCACCAACGGCCTGTGATGGACTCTTAAGTCCTTGCTGACCGCAGTCGCCGTCGCCTGCTTAGGCCGGGTAGGCCGGGTAACTGTCCTCGAAGTAAAGCCCGGCCCACGGCGCGCAGGTGAGCACGCCGGGAGTGCTATTGAGCTGATGCGTGCTGGTGGCCTGCTCGAGAGTCTGGTGGCCAACACCGTGCGTGCGGCGGGAATGTCCGAAGGCGCAGAAAAGGATTCGGTGAACGGTGCTCATGGTGTGCTCCTCAGGTACAGCTGGGAACCTGCGGTTCCAGTGAAGATTTCCAGGGATCCGGAAACCGCCTTTGGCTTGCCGGGTATAAATTGAACGTAACGTTCATAGAATGAACGTTCTTCTATTGTGTCCCATTTCACCCTCCGTGACAAGCGGCTTCTTCACTTGCCGACCGCGTCCGAGCCTTCTTTCTCCATCGCTCGCCGTTCGATCCAGGACCAGGACATGCACACATACCCCGTCATCAGACGAGCCCGCCGAGGCTCCCACCCGCCTACCTTGCCAGCCCTTACTGGTCCAGGCTGGCACGGAACGACGCGGTCAGGGTGCTCCACAAAGACGGCCGAGTAAGCTCCGGGCGAATCGACATGATTGCCGCCGACCGGAGCGTGCTCTGGATCATTCAGGACGCCGGCCGCGGTCGAGTCATGATCTGCAGCGCCGACAAGCCATCGGTCATTAAGACCGTGCCGGCCGAGGATAACCGCCTGTAGTGGAGCCCATGCAAGGTACTTCTGCGGCGAACAGAAAAGTCCGCAGCACGCTGACGGGCGTGCTACGGACTTTCTTGGCGCTCGAGTGACTATGCGCCGGTCTTAAACCATGCATCCACTGCTTCCCGATTCGCAGGTGTCTCCAGCCACTTGCTGGCTCCTTCGGCGGGATCCTTCGCTTCGCTGACTGCCAGCATCAGGGAGGCGTACTGCTCGTCAGTAAGTTTGGAGTTTTCCATCCAGCCGCGCACGTCTGCGTGCTTCTCAGCGAATTCTTTGGAGAGCACGACGTAGGAGCCATCGGGCTTCGGCCAGCCCTGGCGGTCGTCTTCAAGGGCTTTGATCGGCATGGAGGCAAAGGCCCAGTGCGGGGTCCAGAGCGCTACAACCACAGGCTTCTTGCTGTTGACGCCGCTCTTGAGTGCGGCAAGGGCAGCGGGCGTGCTGCCTTCGATGATCGCCAGCTTGTCCTTGGCTTCGTACTTTCCGAGGACGTCCGGGAGTATCTTCATTTCGCCCGAGCCGGCTTCGATCCCGATGATCTTGGATTCGTATTTGTCAGCGTTCCGGACCAGATCGGAGATCGTATTTTCCTCGACGAAATCCGGGACAGCGAGCACGTTCTGATCGTTGTCGAAATACGGCTTCTCCGGGATCACGAGGTCGTCTTTGTACTTCGAAATGTAGGCCTCGTGCGTTGAGGGCAGCCAGGCGTTGAGGTAGCCGTCCAGGTCGCCGCGGGCGATGCCTGAGAATCCGGCTGCCAGATCCACGCTGGTGGTTTTGACCGTGTAGCCCTTTTCCTTCAGGAGCACTGACCATAGGCCGGTAACTGCAACGGTATCGTCGAAGCCGGGAACAGTGGCGAAATTGACAGTCTTGTCGCTTCCGTCGCTTCCTCCGCTTCCTCCGGGGGTGACCCCGGAGCAAGCGCCGACGCTGACGACGACGGCAGCGCAGGCTATTGCAGTTTTGATCATGTTTTTCAAAGATGGCCTCCTAATGGTGTTGGGTTGGTTGCTACTGAACCGCAGCGGTTGCATCGGCACTGATGCGCGGTGCGGCCTTGGCCGCAGCGCGTTCCTTCCGGAGCCGTTTGCTCTTGCGGAGCACTCCCGGCAGCGAGCTTGCGCCACCGGTAACACGGTCCAGGTATACGGCCAGGATGACGACGGCGAGGCCGCCTTCGAAGCCTCGGGCGGTGTCCAGTTGGGCGACGCCCTGGACAACGACGCCTCCCAGTCCTCCTGCTCCTACAAGGCCGGCCACGACCACCATGGATAGCGCAAGCATGATGACCTGGTTGACGCCGACCATGATTGATGGGAAGGCCAGGGGAAGCTGAACATCGCGCAGGATCAGGCTCTTCTTGGCGCCAAAGGCCTGGGCCGCTTCGAGGAGTTCATGGTCCAGCTGACGGATGCCGAGCTCGGTCAGGCGTACGGCGGGAGGAATGGAGAAAACGATGGTCGCTGCGATGCCGGGCACCGTTCCCACTCCGAAGAAAAACACGGCCGGGATGAGGTACACGAAAACGGGCATGGCCTGCATGAGGTCCAGGATCGGGCGCATGATGGCGCTCACGGAGGAACTCAGAGCCGCCCAGATCCCCAAGGGGATGCCGATCAGGAGGGCAGCAGCGACCGAAACGAGCACGATAGCCAGGCTGGCCATCGTTTCGAGCCATAGTCCCATGGAGAGGATGAGTAGGAAGGCGATGGCCGAGAAGATGATGATCCCCAGGCTTCGGGTCATGAATGCAGCCACGGCGGTCAGCAGCGCAACTATTACCAGCGGGTGCAGGACGATGAGTGCAAATTCAACGCTGCCAACTATTTGGCTGGTCAGCCAGGCAACACCGTCGAAGAACCAGCCAAGGTTTGCCAAGAACCAATCAATGAGGGTTTCGAACCACCCTCCAACATCAAGATTCATGGACAGACTCCTTTGGAGAGAGTGCGGCGAAGACTTTTTTCGCCGTGAGTTGGCCGACGACCAGACCCTGTTGATCGGTGACATGGAGCCGATCGAAACCGGCGGCGAACACCGGCAGCAGATCGGCAATGACTGTGGTGGTGGTGACGTGCTTTACGCGCGATGAGGCGTCGTCCGTGGTCATGACGGGCGGCGCTCCCGTGTTGCAGCCGTCTTCATGGTCCGCCCCGGAGAAGGGCTCTGCCAGCATGCCGGCATGGAGGACCTTGCTGCGGTTCACTTCGGCTACAAACTTTTCGATATAGGGGTCGGCGGGGGTTTCCAGAAGGTCCAGCGCAGTCCCGCGCTGGATCTGCTTGCCTTCCTTCATCACCATGATCTGGTCTCCGAGGTACATCGCTTCGTCCAGGTCGTGCGTCACGAACACAATGGTCTTCTTGAAGTTGCGTTGCAGTTGGATCAGCAACTGCTGCATGTCCTGTCGGATGAGCGGGTCAAGGGCACTGAAAGGCTCGTCCATCAGCAGGATCTCGGCGTCCGTTGCCAGCGCCCGCGCCAGGCCGACGCGTTGCCTCATGCCGCCGCTCAACTGATCGGGCATTGCGTGTGTCCGGTCACCTAATCCGACAAGGTTCAGGGCCTCCGTGGCTTTTGCTTCGCGCGTTTGCCTGTCCACGCCGCGCACCTTTAAACCGAATGCTACGTTCTGCAACAAGGATTGATGGGGGAAAAGCCCGAAGTGCTGGAACACCATGTTGATGGTTTCGTTCCTGAACGCCCGGAGCTTAGCCGGGTCGAGAGCTCCAACATCGTTACCATCGATAACGATGGAACCCTCCGTGGTATCGATGAGCCGGTTCAGCATCCGGATAATCGTCGACTTCCCGGAGCCAGACAGGCCCATAATGACGAATATCTCCCCACGCTTGACCTCGAAGGAAACGTCGTTGACGGCCCTGAATCCGTTCTGAGGGGAAGACTTGCGAGAAAGCAGGGATCTGGCCCTCGGAGGATAGAAGATTTTGGTGAGGTGCTCCACCTTGATGAAGGGGGCTTCAGAATTCATAGCGTCCTTGCGATCGTGTGTAGGTGCTTCGAGATGCATGGCGTTCACGGGTTGCTCCTGACTTCGTCGTCGGGGTTCCAGGGGTTCACGGCTTAGGCCTTTTCGGTGAGTGCGGGAGAGGGCCATTGGGTGTATTCGCCGAACTTTCCACCCCGGAACACGAGTGCGTCGCCTGTTCCGGCCTCCATCGCCGTCACTGCGCCCACAATCATGTAATGATCACCGGCGACAACTTCGGAGAGAACCTTGCAATCGATCCAGGCTGTGGAGTTGAGAATCCGCGGGGTGCCCAAGGTGCTTTCCTCGTAGTCGATGCCTTGGAACTTGTCCTCGCCCTTGCGTGATAGCGTCCTGCAGACCCTGAGTTGTGCTGTGGAGAGGATGTTGGCCGTAAATCTTCCCAGGGAGCGCAGTGCGGGCCAGGTGCTGGAGGACTTGTCGACGCAGAAGGTGACCAAGGCTGGCTCCAGGGACAGGGACTGAAAGGTCCCGACGACGAGCCCCGTGGGCTTCCCGTCGTTGGCAAGGCCGGTGATCGCCACGACTCCTGTGGGAAGAAGTCCGAATACTTGGCGGTAGGCAGTGGGGTCGACTCCTGGAGGGGTTACCAATGCGGTGACGCTCATGACCGTTCTCCTTGGAGGGCTTTGGCTGAAAGGGAATCGCGGTAGACGGCTCCGGGGTGATCGTCGGCAAGCCGGGACTGGCCGGCACCGAAGAGGTGTTCGCGGAGTGTTGACCCCTCGTAGCCCGTGCGCATGACGCCGCGGCGCTGGAGTTCGGGGACAACATAGTCCGTGAAGTCCTTGATGTCCTGGTACTTGACTGCGTGCGCGACGTTGAAGCCGTCGATTCCTGTCTCCTCCATCCAGGAGGTCAGTTCATCGGCTACTTTCTCGGGCCCTCCCACAATGACAGGCGAGGTTCCGCCGATACCGATGTACTCCGCAATGTCGCGCGGCGTCCATTCCTTGTCCGGATCCATTTTGGAGAAGATGTCCACCATGGTCTGGCCGGCGTTGGTCTTGACATGGCGCAGGGGAACGTCCGGATCAAACGTGGACATATCCAGCCCGCTCCAGCCGCTGTACCGGGCCATGGCGCCTTCGTAGGAGACCAGTTCGCGGTACTCCTCGTACTTCTTCTCGGCGTCGGCATCCGTGGGCCCGCTGATGACGGTGATCATCTGCAGGACGGCGATGTGGGTGGGATTCCGTCCGGCATCCGCGGCCTGCTCGCGGAGCTTATCGACCTGCTGCTTCAGTCCGGGCTTGGAGGTGGCATTCATGAAGACGGCTTCGGCAGTGGCCGCCGCCAGGGCCACGCCGCGGCTGGAACCGCCGGCCTGGAAAATCACAGGGGTGCGCTGCGGTGACGGCTCGCACAAGAAGATGCCTGGCACGCTGAAGTGCTTGCCGGAGTGCTCTATAGCGTGGACCCGCTCCGGGTCGATATAGGTGGAGGAGGCGGCGTCTGCGACAGCCGACTGCTCTTCCCAGGAGCCCTCCCATAGCTTGAGGGCCACCTCGATGAACTCCTCGGCCACTTCGTACCTGTAGTCATGGGCGGGCTGGACGCCGGTTCCGAGATTCTTGGCGGCACTGTCAGCGTACGACGTGACAACGTTCCAGCCGATTCGCCCGTCGGTGAGGTGGTCCAAGGTGGCGAACTTCCGCGCCAGCGAGTACGGGTGGTCGTATGCAGTGGTGGAGGTTACCCCGAACCCAAGATGCGTCGTCGCCGCGGCCATGGCGGGAATAGCGAACGAAGGGTCGTTCGCCGGAATCTGTGCCGCGTCTTTCAGGGCAGCGTCGACGCTTCCGCGGTAGACGTCGTGATATCCGACGTTGTCGGCGAAGAAAATCCCGTCGAAACACGCCTGTTCAAGCATGCACGCATACTCCACCCAATACTGCACGGACTTGTACTGGCTGCCGCGATCATCGGGGTGCCTCCACAGGCCGGCTGACAGATGGGCCGGACCAGTGAAGTCGAATGCGAAGAGTCTCATTTGGTTCATCGATATGCTTTCTATACGTTCAATTTCTGAACGAGCTGATTACCTTCTGAACAAAAGAATAGAGTGGCAGAGGTCACATCGTCAATAGGTGACTGGCAGGAGGCGCGTCATCTTGGCATACTATTGACGCGGTGTCCCAGCTATCATTGTTTTGACCATAGCGTTCATTTAATGAACGAGCGTTAAGACGAGCGAGTCGCATCACGACTTCGTCATGCAACCAACAAACAGGTCACTGTGGACCCTCTACGCAACGGAGCCAAATGTCTTTACCTGAAGTTATGGCAGCTGCGGTGCTCACAGGCCATGGCGGCCTGGATAAGCTCGACTACCGGACCGACTTTCCTGTACCCCGCCCGGGGGAAGGTGAGGTCCTGATCGAAGTCACCGCCGCGGCTATCAACAACACCGATATAAATACGCGGATCGGGTGGTACTCCAAGGCTGTGGCCTCCGATACCAATGCCGGCGGCACGGATGGGTTTCCGACAATCACCACTGCCGATGCGGCGTGGTCGGGTGAGGCCATGGCATTTCCCCGGATCCAAGGTGCGGACGTATGCGGACGCATCGCCGCTGTCGGTGAGGGCGTTTCCGGGGAACGGATCGGGGAGCGGGTCCTCGTGCGGAACATGCTGCGCAGCTATGTAGGGTACCGTCCCTTCGAATGTTGGACACTGGGGGGCGACTGCGACGGCGGGTTCGCCCAGTTCGCGGTCGCGCCGGACCGTGAGACCCACGCTGTGCAGTCTGACTGGAGCGATGCGGAGCTGGCCGCCATTCCCTGTGCCTATTCGACGGCAGAAAACATGATGCATCGCGCCGGCGTCGGGGCGGAGCGGGTATTGGTGACGGGCGCATCTGGCGGAGTCGGTCTCGCCGCCGTCCAGCTCGCGAAACGCCGCGGCGCCACTGTGATCGCAGTCTGCTCCCCGGCCAAGGCGGCCGACGTCCTTGCCGAAGGCGCTGACCTGACGCTGGAGCGAGGAACGGACCCGGTCAGCGCGCTGGGACAGGGCTCCGTCGACGTCGTAATCGACATCGTGGGCGGATCCCAAACCGCGGATCTTCTGGAACTGTTGCGCCCGGGCGGCCGGTACGCGATTGCCGGAGCCATCGGTGGCCCGCTCGTCGAGATTGATCTGCGGACCGTGTACCTGAAGGATCTGAGCCTTCTGGGATGTACTTTCCAGGACGATGAAGTGTTCGAAAACCTCGTGGGGTACATCGAGCGCAACGAGATCCGTCCCGTGGTCTCCAAGACGTACCCACTGTCTGAGATTTCACAGGCGCAGCAGGATTTCCTCACCAAGAAGCACACCGGAAAGCTGGTCCTCCTCCCACCGTCCGTCATGCCCGCAAACTCAACGCTCGACACCAACAAAACGGAGGCCGCGCGGTGAAGATCTCACGCATCGAACTTTTCAAGGAGTCGTTCGACTCGTCCATCGTCAGGATCACCTGCGACGACGGAACGCATGGTTGGGGTGGAAGCACCCCTTTCGGATCGACTTACATCGCCTCCCATGATTTCGTCCATCTACGCGGGTGCCCCTGAAGACATGCGCCGTAGGGTTGCCGAACACCGGGCCCGCGGATACCTCGGCCATTCCATCAAGATCGGAGCCCTCGACAGCGAAGGGGGACGATGCGCTCGATGCCGAGCGCATCGCCGCCTCCCTGGCTGACAGGCGCCCTGAACACTTATCGTCAGTCCGGCGGCGCGTGCGATGTCGCGGTGGCGCCTTCCGGGTGTCGATGAAGTATTCACCGGGAAGGGGTCCTTCCCCCGAACGTCCCGGGACTGGGCATAGACGTCAACGAGAACGTACCCGGCGAACCCGTAGCTATCTGGGGCGACTACCGACCGCGCTGGCGACTGGCGTTTCCTGGGCAAACGTCAGTCGCCTCCCAGGCCCAAGCCACGGCGTGCTTCCGGGCTGTCTTCATAGACGCGCCATTGGGACAGCTGGTCGCCTTGAATGACAGCTGTCCAGAGTGCAGGCCCCTCCAGTTCGGGATGGCCGGGACACACGGATTGCCCGGTAATAGCGACCACATGACCATTCGTCGTAACGGCTTCGAAGACGTTCCGGTATCCCGGGAAAGCGTCGAAGAAACCGCGCCAGGCATCCAGGCACGCCGCCCGTCCGGCGATCTCCGTGCCGGCGGTATCGACGAACGTGTGGTCCTCCGACATCAGGTGGGCGAGCCCCTCCACGTCCCTCGCACTGATGCATTCGTTGAACCGAATTGCCAACGCTTCGCCCTCAGTCATGGCCGCCTCCTGTCGCCGCCACCCCGGCCCGCACCGGTTATGCCTTGCCGGCCCTGTGGTCGGCGATGCCGATGTATTGGGTGGTGGTGTATTCGGCGATGCCTTCGGTGCCGCCTTCGCGGCCAAGGCCTGAGTGCTTGACGCCGCCGAAGGGGGCGGCGGCGTTGGAGATGATGCCGGCGTTGAAGCCGACCATGCCGAATTCGATCTGTTCGGCCACGCGCAGGAGGCGGTTGAAGTCGCGCTGTAGAGGTAGGAGGCGAGGCCGTATTCGCTGGCGTTGGCCAGACGGATGGCGTCCGCCTCGGTGGCGAAGGTGGTGACGGGGGCGACGGGGCCGAAGATTTCCTGCCGGAGGATCGCGGCACCGTTCGGCACGTCACCGAGCACGGTGGGCTGGTAGAAGTACCCGGGCCCGTCCACGGGGGCACCTCCGGTGACGGCAACTGCCCCGGCGTCGACGGCGGCAGCCACGAGGGCGTGGACGTCGGCGCGGGCGCCGGCGTCGATGAGCGGGCCTACTTGCGTGTTGGGGTCGGTGCCGCGGCCGGTGGCCAGGTCGGCCATGACGGCGGCGAACTTGGCGGTGAACTCCTGTGCGACGGTTTCGTGGACGAGGAAGCGGTTGGCGGCGGTGCAGGCTTCGCCCATGTTCCGCATTTTGGCGGCCATGGCGCCTTCGACGGCGGCATCGAGGTCGGCGTCCTCGAAGACGATGAACGGCGCGTTTCCGCCCAGCTCCATGGAGGTCCGCAGCACGTTCTGCGCGGCGTCTGCCATGAGGCGCTTGCCCACGGGTGTGGAGCCGGTGAAGGAAACCTTCCGCAGGCGCGGATCTGCCAGCAGCGGCCCGGAGATCCCGGAGGCGCTGGAGGAGGCGACGACGTTGAGCACGCCGGCGGGTAGTCCGGCTTCCAGCATGGTCTGCGCGAAGTATTGGGCGGTGAGCGGGGTGAGTTTGGCGGGTTTGAGGACCATGGTGCAGCCTGCGGCGATGGCGGGGGCTACTTTTCGGGTGGCCATCGCGAGCGGGAAGTTCCAGGGGGTGATGAGCAGGCAGGGTCCGACGGGTTTGTGCTGGACGAGGATCTTGTTTTTGCCTTCGGGGGTGGTGAGGTAGCGGCCGTAGTCGCGGACGGTTTCTTCGGAGAACCAGCGCAGGAACTCTGCCCCGTAGGTCACTTCGCCGCGGGCTTCGGCCAGCGGTTTGCCCATTTCCAGGGTCATCAGCAGGGCGAAGTCCTCGGCGCGTGCGGTGACCAGGTCAAAGGCGCGCCGCAGGATGTCGGCCCGCACCCGGGGTGCGGTCCGCGCCCACGACGCCTGGGCTGCCTCCGCCGCGTCGAGCGCGGCGAGGGCGTCCTCGCTGGTGGCGGAGGCGAGGGTGGCGAGTACCTCCCCGGTGGCGGGGTCATGCACGTCGAACGTGCCGCCGTCGGACGCGTCCCGCCACTGCCCGCCGATCAGCAGGCCGGTGGGGACAGCGGCGAGGAGTGCGGCTTCACGCTCGGGTGAGATGGCAGGGGAGATCGCGGAAACGGTCATAGGGAGGAGTCCTTAGGATTTGTTGTCGGCAGGTCAGTAGCTGGCCGGAGTGTCGCCGTCGGACGGCTGTACATACTCGGCGGCGAGGGCTTCGGAGCCCCGGGCCAGCAGGGCGACGTCGGCGCCCACCAGGATGAAGGCGGCACCGGCGTCGAGGTAGGCGCGGGCCGTGGCGGGGGCGAAGGCGTTGACGCCGGCGGGCTTCCCTGCCGCTTTTGCGGCGGCCAGGCAGTGTTCGACGGCGGCGCGCACTTCGGGGTGTTCCTGCTGTCCCAGCAGCCCCATGGAGGCGGCAAGGTCGGAGGGGCCGACGAAGATGGCGGCCACGCCGTCGACCTTCAGGATGTCCTCCACCGCATCCACGGCTGCGGTCGATTCGATCTGTACGGTGACGCTGATGGTCTCCGCGGCACGGGCGAGGTAATCGGGCACCCGGTTCCAGCGGGCCGCGCGGGCCAGCGCGGACCCGACGCCCCGCACCCCCTGGGGCGGGTAGCGGGTGGCGGCCACTGCCGCCTCCGCCTCCGATACGGAATTGACCATGGGGATCAGCAGGTTCTGCACGCCGAGGTCCAGGTACTGCTTGATCACCACCACGTCATTCACGGGCGGGCGGACCAGGGTGTGGACGGGGTAGCCGTGGGTTGCCTGGAGCTGGGCAAGGATGGATTCGAGGCCGTTGGGGCTGTGTTCGGCGTCGACCAGGAGCCAGTCCAGGCCGGACCCGGCACAGATCTCGGCCACCAGCGGGCTGCCCGAGCACACCCACATCCCGGCCAGCGGACGGTTGGCCGCGGCGAGGGCGTCGCGGAAGGTGTCTCCTAGACGAAGCGGCATGTCACACTCCCGAGCGGTCCGTAGTCGGCGTGGACGGTGTCGCCCTTGTACACCCAGAGGGGCCGGGTGAAGGACCCTGCGAGGATGATGTCGCCGGCCTTCATGCTGTCGCCGTGGGCGGCGATCTTGTTGGCCAGCCAGTGCACGCCGTTGGCCGGGTGGTCCAGGACGCCTGCGGCGACTCCGGTTTCCTCCACGGTCTGGTTCTTGTAGAGGATGGCCGAGACCCAGCGGAGGTCCACGGCGTCCGGCTTCACCGGCCGGCCGCCCACCACCATGGCGCCCATGGCTGCGTTGTCGGAGATGGTGTCCACGATGGTCCGGCCCTCCATCTCAATGCGGGAATCGAGGATTTCGAGTGCCGGAACCACGTAGTCGGTGGCGTTCAGGACATCGAAGATGGTGCAGCCGGGTCCTTTGAGGCTGTCCTTCAGGACGAACGCCAGCTCCACTTCCACCCGCGGGTGGGTGTACTGATCCCACTCCACCGAGCAGCCGGTTTCCAGCACCATGTCATCGAAGATGGCACCGTAATCCGGTTCGGTGATGCCGGTGGCTGCCTGCATGGCCTTGGACGTGAGGCCGATCTTGCGGCCCACCAGGCTGCGGCCGGCGTCCTCGTTGCGGCGGCGCCACAGCTGCTGGACCGCGTAGGAATCCTCCACCGTCATGTCCGGATAACGGGCAGTCAGGCGGGGTATCGGAGTCCGGGACCGGCCGGCCTCCACGAGTTCGTCGGCGATCGCCTCGATTGTCTTCGGGTCAAGCATTGATGCGCTCCTCAGTGGTCCTGCGGGTCGGTGTTGGCTGGCAGGCGGCCGACCCGCACCTGCGGTGCGGGACCGGCCATGCTGTCAGGCTAGACCTGGGCTCCGAGTTTGAAGCCCACTGGATCGGTGCCTGCGGCCGCGCCTTCCTCTTTACGGGTGTAGGAGAAGCCGTCGGCGCCCACGGTCACGGCCATTTCGGATGCGTCGGTGCGCTCGATAACGGGCTGCGGGTTGCCGTCGAGGTCCAGGACCAGGGAGGCCTCGGTGTACCAGGACGGCACGACCGGGTTGCCCCACCAGTCGCGGCGCTGGTTGTCGTGCACGTCCCATGTGACGGTGGGGTTGTCCGGGTCGCCGGTGTAGTAGTCCTGGGTGTAGATCTCCACGCGGTGGCCGTCCGGGTCCAGAATGTAGAGGTAGAAGGCGTTGGAGACGCCGTGCCGGCCGGGGCCGCGTTCGATCCGGTCGGAGATGCGCAGGGCGCCCATCTTGTCGCAGATCTGGATGATGTTGTGCTTCTCGTGCGTGGCGAACGCGATGTGGTGCAGGCGGGGGCCGTTGCCGCCGGTGAGCGCAGTGTCGTGCACGGTCTGCTTGCGGTGCATCCATGCGGCGTACGTGACGCCGTCGGAGTCCTTGATGTCCTCGGAGACGCGGAAGCCGAGGTCCTCCAGGTACTTGCGGCCGCGGGGGACGTCCGGGGTGACCTGGTTGAAGTGGTCCAGGCGGACCAGTTCGCCGGCGGAGTAGAGGTCGTAGCGCTGGGTGAGGCGCTCCACGTGCTCCACCTCGTAGAAGAACTCGTACGGGAAGCCCAGCGGGTCCTCGACGCGGACGGAGTCGCCCACGCCCTTGGTGAAGCCGTCCTTGCGGCGCTCAGTCCGGCAGCCCAGTTCCTTGTAGTAGGCCTCAGCGGCGTCCACTTCCTCCGGGGACTTCACGCGGTAGGCGAAGGCTGCGGCAGCGGCCACGGGGCCCTTGCGCAGCACCAGGTTGTGGTGGATGAACTCCTCGAAGGAGCGCAGGTAGATCGTGTTCTCGTCCTCTTCCGTGACGTGCAGGCCCAGCAGGTCCACGTAGAACGCGCGGGACTTGGCCAGGTCGGTGACCACCAGTTCGAGGTAGGCGCAGCGGACGATGTCCGGGGCCGGGACGGAGGGCTTGGGGATGACGTTATTCATGGGATTCTCTCTTCGTTGAAAGGGGGTCTGGAATTACGCGCCGAATTTCGGCGTGTGGACGGAACCGAGCGTGATGTGCACGGCCTGCTGGTCGGTGTAGAAGTCGATGGAGCGGTAGCCGCCCTCGTGGCCCAGGCCGGAGGCCTTGACGCCGCCGAACGGGGTGCGCAGGTCGCGGACATTGTGGCTGTTCAGCCACACCATGCCGGCCTCGACGTTCTGGGAGAAGTTGTGCGCCCGGGTCAGGTTCTGGGTCCAGATGTAGGCGGCCAGGCCGTACTTTGTGTTGTTCGCCAGGGCGAGCGCCTCGTCGTCGTTCTCGAACGGGGTGATCGCGACGACGGGGCCGAAGATCTCCTCCTGGAAGATCCGCGCGTCGGGGGCGACGTCGGCGAACACGGTGGGGGCAATGTAGTTGCCTTCGGGCAGGTGCTCGGGGCGCCCGCCGCCGGCCAGCAGCCGGCCTTCGGACTTGCCGATCTCCACGTAGGAGGCCACCTTTTCGTAGTGCTCCGGGTGGACGAGTGCACCCACCTGGGTCTTGGGGTCGTGCGGATCGCCGACGACGATGTTCTTCGCGCGGGCCGCGTACTTTTCGCAGAACTCGTCGTAGATGGCGCGCTCGACGAGGATGCGGGAGCCGGCGGTGCAGCGCTCGCCGTTGAGGGAGAAGACACCGAACAGGGCCGAATCGATCGCGGCGTCAAGGTCGGCATCGGCGAACACGACGCAGGGGGACTTGCCGCCGAGCTCCATGGAGAGGCCCTTGAGGTTGGCGGCGGCGTTGCGGAAGATCGTCTGGCCGGTGGTGGTCTCGCCGGTGAAGGAGATCAGCGGGACGTCCGGGTGCTTGACCAGGGCGTCGCCTGCCTCCTCGCCGAGGCCGTTGACCAGGTTGAACACACCATCCGGGAGCCCGGCGTCCTTGAAGATGGTGGCCCAGAGCGAGGCCGAGAGCGGGGTGAATTCGGCGGGCTTGAGGACCACGGTGTTGCCGGTGGCCAGGGCGGGGGCGAGCTTCCAGGATTCGAGCATGAACGGCGTGTTCCAGGGGGTGATGAGCCCGGCGACGCCGATCGGCTTGCGGTTCACGTAGTTGATCTGTGAACCGGGGACCTTCATGGCGTCATCAAACTGCGCCACAATAAGGTCCGCGAAGAAGCGGAAGTTCTCCGCCGCGCGCAGGGCCTGGCCCTTGGCCTGGGTGATCGGCAGGCCGGTGTCGAAGGTTTCGAGTTCGGCGAGGCGCGCTTCCTGGGCTTCGACGGCGTCGGCAATCCTGTTCAGAACCCGGGCGCGTTCCCGCGGCTTCATCTTCGGCCACGGGCCGCTGGTGAACGCTTCGCGGGCGGCGGCGACAGCGAGGTCGATGTCCTCCTTCTGGCCCGCCGCGGCGGTGGCGTAGTTGGTGTTGGACACCGGGTCCAGGACGTCGAAGGTCTTCCCGCCCACGGAATCAACGAATTTGCCGTTGATGTAGTGCTGGATGTGGGTGGGCAGGTTTTCGGGGATGTAGTGCGTCTTGGTTGCTTCGGCAGCGAACGTCATCGTTTTCTTCCTTACTGCTGTGGGGTCTGGTGGTCGCTTGCGGAGGCCAAATAGGCGTCCAGGGTGGCGCTGCGGTGGAGCCGTGCTGCTTTTTCGATGGTGTCGGCGTCGGCGCCGCTTTCAATGAGTTTCAGGAGGGCTTCGTGTTCGTCCACGGACTGGTGCGCCCTGCCGGGGACGAAGCGGAACGTGGACGACCGCAGGGATGCCAGCCGGTTCCAGCCCCGATGGACCAGGTCCAGGATGTGCGGGTTGGGGCAGTGCTCGAACAGGACGCTGTGGAAGTCCTGGTTCAGCTGCGTGAACCGGACCGGATCAAAGTGCTGCAGGCAGGCTCGCATGTCCTCGTTCACCGCACGGGCACGGGCGATGTCCGCTTCGCCGATCAGTGGAGCTGACAGTGCGGTGGCCGCGCCCTCGACAATGCTCAGGGTCTGCATTGTATAGAGGTATTCGGTGGGATCGATCCCGGACACCGTGGCGCCGACGTTCCGCTCGAACTTCACCAGCCCCTCTGCTTCGAGGCGGCGGATTGCCTCTCGGACCGGGACCACGCTGACGCCCAGGTCGTCGGCGATCTTGGCCAGCACCAGGCGATAGCCGGGGGAGTACGTCCCGTCGACGATGCGGCCCTTCACGGCTTTGTAAGCCTGCTCGGACTTGCTGCCGGTGGCGGTGGCAGTCGCCCTGCCTGCGGCGGTGGCGGTCTCAGTCATTGGCCTTGCCTGCTTCCCATTGCTTCCCATTCCTCATACTTGGCACGCCATTCCGCGTTCAGCGGGTAGAGCCCGTCCACGCTGTGGCCCTGCTGCACCATCTCGGCGATGAACACTTCCTCGCGTTCCTGGGCGATGGAATCGTCGGCAAGTTCCTCGGCGAGTGCCGGCGGGATGACCAGGATGCCGTCCGAGTCGGCCACGATGATGTCGCCGGGCTGCACTGTGGTGCCGCCGCAGGCGATGGTGATGTCCGTGTCCCACGGGATGTGCCGGCGGCCCAAAACGGCCGGATGCGGGTTGGAATAGTAGGTGGGCATGTCCATGGCGGCCACGGCCGAGAAGTCACGGACCCCGCCGTCGGTGATGATGGCTGCGGCGCCGCGGACCTGGGCACGCAGGGCCAGGATGTCGCCGATGGTGCCGGTGCCCTTTTCTCCGCGGGCCTCCATCACCAGGATCTCGCCCTCGTTGACGGAGTCGATGGCCTTCTTCTGGGCATTGAAACCGCCGCCGTGGGCCTTGAACAGGTCCTCGCGGTTGGGCACATAGCGGAGGGTCCGGGCCAGGCCCACCACGCGCTTCTCCGGCCGGGTAGCCTGCAGGCCGTCGATGCTGACGTTATTCAGGCCGCGCTTGCGCAGCTGGGAGGACAGGGTTGCGGTGCAGACGCTTTCGAGCTTCGCCTTCAGCACGGGGGAGAGGGCCGGCGCCGCCGGTGCCTGGTCATGCCCGACGGCGGCGAGACCTGCCGCTTCCCGCGAGCCGTAGGCTTCCTCCCGCTGCAGGTCATCCGTCTTGGGCTGGGCGCCAAAGTCGGCGAACGGCGTCGAACCTTCCTCCACGCGGGTGACGAGGCGCCCGGTGGTCAGCCCCCCGTCCTCTGCACCGGCGGCACTGACTTCAACCTCGACGACGTCGCCGGGCTTGGCAACGGACGCGCCCGCCGGTGTGCCGGTCAGGATGATGTCCCCCTCTTCGAGGGTCAGCAGCTGGGACAGGTCCGCCACGAGCCGGGCGAACGGGAAGAGGAGGTCCCCGGTGGTGTCGTCCTGGACGAGTTCGCCGTTGTGCCAGGTGCGGATGCGCAGTTTGGCGGGATCCACGGCGTCGGCGGGGATCAGTCCCGGGCCGACCGGGGTGAAGCCGTCGCCGCCCTTGGACCGGAGATTGGAGCCCTTGTCCGCGTAACGGAGGTCGTAGACACCCAGGTCGTTGCTGGCGGTGACCCACTCGACGTGGCTCCAGGCGTCCTCGAGGCCGACGCGGCGGGCAGGCTTGCCGATGATCAGGGCGATCTCGCCTTCATAGCCGAGCAGTTCGCAACCGGCCGGCCGCTCCACGGTTGACGGGGCTGCTGCCGGGCCGAGGGCCAGCGACGACGGCGGCTTGAGGAAGTAGGAGGGCTGCTCCGGCGTGCGGCCGCGCTGGGCCGCCCGGCTGGGGTAGTTGATGTGCACCGCGATGACCTTGCGGGCCGCGGCCAGGAGGTGGTCGTTGACCTGTTCCAAGAGTTACTCCTCATCGAGTACGAAATCGTATACGAAACACTATGGCCCGGATTGTGGAATCCGTCAACGCCCTAAGGCCCAAAATTCAGGCACTTGTCGTCCTGGTCACATCTGCCGTACAGTGGTGACTCAGATCCCGTATTTCGAATATAGAACTCTGAATTCTAATATCGATCAGCCTTTGGCGGCGACAGACAGCCACACAGTGAAGTGAGGAAAGCCCGTGCAGTTCCACCACCACGGTTACGTATCCGGTGACCCCCGAGTCCAGCCGGCCGCCGGCGTCGGCATCGACCGGCCCGCGCAGCTTCCCGACGAAGTGGACGTGCTCATCGTGGGTTCCGGCCCCGCCGGCATGCTTGCTGCCGCCCAGTTGTCCCAGTTCCCGGGCATCACCACGCGCATCGTGGAGCGTCGGCCCGGCCGGCTGGCCATCGGCCAGGCCGACGGCATCCAGGCCCGCAGCGTCGAAACGTTCCAGGCCTTCGGCTTCGCCGAGCGCATCATTGCCGAGGCGTACCGGATCACCGAGATGGCGTTCTGGAAGCCGGACACCGAGAACCCCGCGAACATCGTCCGCACCGCCCGCACCCTCGACGATCCGGCGGGCATCAGTGAATTCCCGCACCTCATCGTCAACCAGGCCCGCGTGCTGGATTACTTCGCCGAGGTCATGGCCATGTCACCCACCCGGATGACCCCCGACTACGGACTGGAGTTCCGCGGACTGGAGGTCACCGGGCAAGGCGAGTACCCGGTCGCCGTGACGCTGGCCCACACCGCCGGCCCCGACGAGGGGCGGGAACGGACGGTTCGGGCCAAGTACGTCGTCGGCGCGGACGGCGCCCGCAGCAAGGTCCGCACGTCCATCGGCTGCACCATGGCCGGCGACCAGGCCAACCATGCGTGGGGCGTCATGGACGTGCTGGCCTCCACGGACTTCCCCGACATCCGCCTCAAGTGCGCCATCCAGTCGCATGACGGCGGCAGCATCCTGCTGATCCCGCGCGAGGGCGGCCATCTCTTCAGGATGTACGTCGACCTTGGCGAGGTCCCGGCAGATGACCACGGGGCCGTCCGCAAGACCACCATCGAGCAGATCATCGCCAAGGCCAACGCCATCATCCGCCCCTACACACTCGACGTGCGCGACGTCGCCTGGCACAGCGTGTACGAGGTGGGCCACCGACTCACCGACAGGTTCGACGACGTCCTCCCGGAGGAGCTCGGCACCCGCACGCCGCGCGTTTTCATCACCGGCGACGCCTGCCACACTCACAGCGCCAAGGCAGGCCAGGGCATGAACGTCTCCATGCAGGACGGCTTCAACATCGGCTGGAAGCTGGGCCACGTGCTCGAGGGCCGGAGCCCGGAAAGCCTGCTCTCCACCTACTCCGCAGAGCGCCAGGTGGTGGCGAAGAACCTCATCGACTTCGACAAGGTGTGGTCGACGCTCATGGCGAAGAAGCCGGAGGAGTTTGAGAACCCCTCCGAACTGGAGGACTTTTACGTGCGCACCGCCGAGTTCCCCGCGGGCTTCATGACCGAATACGCACCGTCGATGATCGTAGCCGAGGCCACGCACCAGGGCCGGGCCACCGGTTTCCCGGTCGGCAAGCGCTTCAAGTCCGCGCCCGTTGTGCGGGTCTGCGACACCAACCCGCTGCACCTCGGCCACCAGGCCAAGGCCGACGGCCGGTGGCGGATTTACGTCTTCGCCGACGCCGCAGCCCCCGTTACGGGGCAGCGGGGCAGGGGACAGCAGGGTACGGGGACGCCCACCGATCACTTCGCCGAGTGGCTCGCGAACTCGCCGGAATCACCGCTGGCGGCCACGCCGTCGGGCGCTGACGCTGACGCATGGTTCGACGTGAAGGTGATCTACCAGCAGGACCACACGAACATCGACATCAATGCCGTTCCGGCGGCCTTCAAGCCGCAGGTGGGCCCGTTCCAGCTGACCTACCTGGAGAAGGTCTTCGCCACCGACCCGGCGTCCGACATCTTCGAACTGCGCGGCATCGACCGCGGCGGCGTCGTCGTGGTGGTGCGCCCGGACCAGTATGTGGCAAACGTCCTGCCCCTGACGGCGACTGCAGAGCTCGCCGCATTCTTCGCGCCCCTCCTGCCAGACCGGCTGCGGTCCGCCTGAGCGGCAGCGCTAAAACATAGGAGTTTTAATGTCATCGTCCCAAACCGCGGGTGCACCCCCGCGCCGCCAGCGCATGAGCCAGGACGACCGCCGTGTCGTCGCCGGCACCATGGTCGGCACCACCATTGAGTGGTATGACTTTTTCATCTTCGCGCAGGCAGCGGGAATCGTCTTCGCCAGCCTCTACTTCAAACCTCTGGACACCGACAGTCCCGGCCTGGCCCAGCTCGTCTCGTGGGCAACCATCGGTGTCAGCTTCTTCTTCCGGCCCTTGGGCGCGGTGATCGCCGGACGCCTGGGTGACAGGGTCGGGCGGAAGGCCATGCTCGTCTTCACCCTGGTGATGATGGGTGCGTCCACTGCCCTGATCGGCTTGCTCCCCACCTATGCCCAGATCGGCGTCTGGGCTCCGGTCCTGCTGATGGTCCTGCGCATTCTGCAGGGATTCTCCGCCGGCGGCGAATGGGGTGGCGCAGCGCTGATGGCAGTGGAACACGCGCCTGTGAACAAGCGCGGCTTCTGGGGCGCCTACCCGCAGATCGGTGTTCCGGTCGGCATGATCCTGGCGACGCTGGTGCTCTTCCTGCTCCGGCTCTCCATGTCCCCGGAGCAGTTCCTGGAATGGGGATGGCGGATACCGTTCCTGCTGTCCGTCGCCCTGATTGTGCTCGGCTACTTCATCCGGTCCGCGGTGTCGGAAAGCCCGGTCTTCAAGGAAATGGTCGAGCGCAAGCGCGAGTCGGCCACGCCGCTCACACAGCTGCTGCGGACGAATAAGGTGCAGGTCGTCCTGGCCGCTGTCATCTTCATCGGCAACAACGCCGCCGGATACCTCGTGATCGCCTTCCTGTCCTCCTACGCGCAGAAGACCCTGAAGATGGAAGCGTCGCCCGTACTGCTGGCCACGCTGCTCGCCTCGTTCGGGTGGCTCGTGTTCACGCTGTACGGCGGTGCGCTCTCGGACAGGATCGGCAGGGTCCGGACCTTCCAGATCGGCTACGTGCTCATCTTCGCCTGGATGATCCCGATGTTCCTGCTGATCGACACCCGCAACATCTGGGCCTACGGCGCGGCGATTTTCATCCTCACCGTCGGCCTGGGCCTCTCCTACGGACCGATGTCAGCCATGTACGCGGAGATGTTCCCCGCCAGCGTCCGCTACTCCGGCATCGGAATCGGCTACGCCCTCGGCTCGATTCTTGGCGGCGCCTTCGCTCCGCTTCTCGCCGAAGCACTGTTCAAGGAGACCGGCTGGTCAGGCTCCATTGGCCTCTACATCATGGGGCTCTGTGTAATTTCGTTCATCGGAGTCACCCTGGTCAAGGAAACCAAGGGCGTTTCCCTTGCAGCAGACACGGAGGAGCAGGCTGAGCCGGCTGTGACGCACTAACTGTCATTCCAACAAAAGGATGCCGGCGCCCCTGACGGGCGCCGGCATCCTTTCTGCTGCTTTGGTAATGCTGCTTTGGCAGTGCTGCCTCGTACTGTGCCGGCCTACTTGTAGACGCGGACCCAATCGACCTGCATCTGCGAGGTGGCAGGGGCACCGCCGTCGGGGAACCAGTCAAGCTGCAGCGTCTGCTGCATGGCGCCGGAGGGCTGGTGTGCCGGGTCCGTGTCAGTGAAGGTCTTCACTCCGTCGACGTAGCCGGTGATGCCGGCTGGAGTCCACTCGACCGCGTAGTTGTGCCACTGCGTGGTGTCAACGGCGTAGGACGACTGCGTCTGGAAGTTCGAGCCGCCGCATTCGTAGTGCAGGAAGAACTTGATCTTGGAGGTCTTGCTGCCACCCTCGGCGTAGTCAATCTCGTCACACGTGGAGGACGGCTTGGTGGGCCAGAGGATCAGGACCGGGTGGTACTGCGGGTCCCGGGCGTTCGTCTTCATACGGGTTTCCCAGCGTCCGTACTTCTGCCGTGCAAACTTTGCGGACATGCCTCCGGTGGTTCCGGCTGAGTCGCCCGTAACTGTGGCCACACCGTTCGCCACTGACCATGCCTTGGGGCTGCGGATGCCGTTCCCGGCGTGGCCGGCGCTGTCGTAGACGCCCCACTTTGCGGGATCCGGCGCACCGGTGTTGGAGAATTCGTCACCGGCCACAACAGGACCCCAGCCCAGCGTGGTCGCGGCCTGCTTCCCGTCGCCGGCAGCGGGTGCTGCCGCCACGTTGGCAGCGGGTACGGCCTTGCCCTGCGGGGCCACGGGCGCCTTTGCCGGTGCCGGCTTGGGGGCCGGCTTCGGTGCCGGCGGCTGGGGTGCGGCGGCCGGGGCAGCTGCCGGCTCCGGTGCGCTCGCAGGTGCCAGCTCAGGCTTGGCAGCGGGAGCCTTGGCGGCCGGAGCCTTGGTGCTTGGCTTCGGAGCAGCCTTGACTGCCGGGGCGGTGGCCTCGCCCGTGGAAGCCGGCGCGGCCTGGGCGGAAAGTCCCTCGCTTGAGGCGTCAGGGGCTGAAGCCCCGATGCCTGTGGGGGCAAGGCTGCATCCGGTCAGGGACAGCGCGCCAACCGTAATTACTGTGGCTAGTTTCTTGTTGAACAAAAAAACCCCTCCGGGGCGTAAACAGGCGCACGCGGCAGCCACATCGAAGTGGTGACGCGCGCCTGAAGCTTCTTGTAGTCCCTGTCAGGGGACCCGAGCAACCTTGTGCCGCTCGTCGCATCCGGCCCCAAAGATCGGGCGTCCGGGGCCCGATGTCCGGGCCAGGCAGTCAGTTACGTTACTAATTCGTAATAAAGGCCGCAAGCCGGCGTCCAACCGGCCGGTTCGGAGCCGCAGGGGTCGGCAGCCACTCCTATCCACCAGTGACCTGCGCAAACGTCCTGTCTGCCGCGCCGTTGCATCCGGTCCGTCATGTGATTAACGTCGCATTGTGCCGGCAGTAAGAAGCCGCCATCGCTTTTGCGACGGCGGCTCCGGTATGTGGTGTCCTCGTGTTGCCCGGCTGGGCGGCTCCTTAGCCGTTGATGACCTGGGGAACGGCGACGGCCTTGAGGCCCTCAACGCCGAATTCCAGGCCGTAGCCGGATTGCTTGGCGCCGCCGAAGGGGACGCGGGGGTCTACGGCGCCGTGCTTGTTGATCCAGACGGTGCCGGCCTGGATGCGGGCGGCGACCTTGCGGGCCTCGGGGAGGTTGGGGGACCAGACGGAGGCGCCGAGTCCGACGTCGAGCGCGTTGGCCTTTTCCACTGCCTCGTCCACGGTGCTGTAGCGGATGATCGGTAGCGCGGGGCCGAACTGTTCCTCGGCGACGAGCGGGTTGTCGTTGTCGATGTCGGCGACGAGCGTGGTGGGGTAGAAGTAGCCGGGCTGGTCGGGGTCGGGGTTGCCGCCTACGAGCACGCGTGCGCCGGAGTCGCGGGCGGCCTCGACGAGGCGGGTCACGACGTCGTACTGGGCTTTGTTCTGCAGCGGGCCGAGGACGTTGTTCTCGTCGAGGCCGAGGCCCATGGGCATGGCCGCGGCAACCTTGGTGAGCTCTTCGCAGACGGCATCGTAGATGTCGTCGTGGACGTAGAGGCGCTTGAGGGCGGCGCAGGTCTGGCCGGTGTTGATGAAGGCGCCCCAGAAGAGGTCCTGGGCGATGGCTTTGGGGTCGGCGTCGGGCAGGACGATGCCGGCGTCGTTGCCGCCGAGCTCGAGGGTGAGGCGTTTGACGGTGCCCGCAGAGGATTTGATGATCTCCCTGCCGGCGTCGGTGGAGCCGGTGAACATGACCTTGCCGATGGCGGGGTGTTCGGCCAGGCGGGCACCGACCTTGCGGTCGCCGGAGACGACGGTGAGGAGGCCTTCGGGGAGTTCCTCGTTCAGGACCTTGGCCAGCGCCAGGACGGACAGCGGGGTCATCTTGGAGGGTTTGACCACGACGGCGTTGCCCATCCGCAGGGCGGGGGCGATCTGCCAGATGGTGATCATCATGGGCCAGTTCCAGGGGCCGATGGCGCCGACGATCCCGATGGGGCGGTAGTGCAGTTCGGCGTACGTTTGGCCGTCGTCCACCACGGTTTCCGGTGCCAGCGGGGTGGTGGCTGCGGCGCGCAGCCAGGCGGCGCACGCGCCGACTTCGAAGCGGGCGTTGGGGCCGTTGAGCGGTTTGCCCTGCTCGCGGGAGAGCAGGCGGGCGAGTTCTTCGGCGGACCGTTCGACGGCGTCGGCTGCTTTGAGCAGCGCCGCGGACCGGGCGTCGTGGCCCAGGGCTGCCCAGGCCGGCTGGGCTGCCTGGGCGGCGGCGATAGCCCCCTCGAGATCTTCAATGGTGTGGACGGGGGCTTCACCGACAACGGTGCCGGTGGCGGGGTCAAGGATGGTCCGGGTCGCGCCGGCGGCCGGGGTGATCGAGGCCAGCAGGGCGTCGTAGGTTTCCATGGGTACTCCACTTCGAGTAGGTGGTGCGCACGGCCAGCGTGGCCGGAGGCTGTGTCTCGAGTCTGCCCGGCTGGTCCTGAACCGTCTTGTGTATCCGCGAACGGCTCTTGACCTCAGGCGAACAGCTGCCGAGGGCGCCGCCTACGCCCGCCCGTCCGCGCCGGTCCGGAGCAGCAGCACGTCGTGAACTTCTTCCAGCGACGCGGCGATGATGGCGCGGTCCACCCCGGCCAGATACTGGAGAACCAGGCCATCAAGGCAAGCAAACAGGGTCCGGGCTACTACCTGGACGTTATGCGTCAGCCCGGAAGCAGTCAGGCTGTCGGCCAGGGCGCTGACGTAATTCTCGTAGAGGGCGGAGACCGCCGCGGCGAGCTCGGGCCGCCGGCGCGCCTCCAGGATCATCTCGTACTGGAAGACCTGCAGTTCCGGTTCAGCGAGCAGCAACTCCAGAAGTGACTCGGTAAAGGAATGGCCGAGTGCGGCGGCTTCACGGAGCTTGGACGCACTGATCGACTGCTCGGCAGCCCAGTCCAGGGCCGCCGCGATCAGGGCGTCGCGGGAGCCGAAGTGGTGAGCCACCAGCGTATTGTTCACGCCGGCGGCCTCCGCGACCGAGCGGTACGTGAGGCCACGCAGCCCCTTCGCGGCCACCACGGCGACGGCGGCGCGGAGCAGCGCTTCCTTTCCCGTCCCGTATTTGGACGGCGGGGCAGGTGCAGCGGAGGGCTTCATATGCCGAGTCTAGCCAGTGCTCCCGGCTTTTCGAGGGGCTATTGACTTAAAACTAAGCGTTTGCTTAGATTTCTGGACCGGTGGTGATGCAGCTCACTGTTCCTGCAGTCCGACCCGCCACCTCCGTTGGAAACCCGAACCTGCCCGGCCGGAACGCCGGGTCCCCGCACATCTGGAGCCACAGTGTCAGAAACCCCTGCTTTCACCACGTCGTCTGCCCTCGACCCGAACAAGAATGAACCCTTCGAACTCGGCAAGGTCCAGTGGGTCCGCCGCTTCGGGGAGGGGGACCGCCCCTCGCTCGCCTGCGGCTACTGGCATGTGACGCCCGCGGAGGCGCCGGAGCCGTTTGACCTGGCCATCCACGCAGACGAAACGATTTCCATCATCCAGGGCCACCTGCGGATCGAAGTGGAGGGCGGGGACACCTACGACCTCACTGCAGGTGGCGCCGCGTCCTTCAACAAGGGCGCGCGCACCAGATGGGCCGTCCTTGCGCCCACCGTCGAATTCTTCGTGTACTCCTAGGCGGCCGCGATGAAACGCGAACTGTACGATGTCGTCGTGGTGGGCGCCGGCTTCGCCGGGATCACCGCCGCCCGCGAGCTCAGCAGGCAGGGGCTCACGGTCCATATCGTCGAAGCACGGGACCGGATCGGCGGGCGGACCTGGCTGGACCACCGCCTGGGACGGGACCTCGAAATCGGCGGCACCTGGGTGCACTGGACACAGCCGTATGTCTGGGCCGAACTGAAGCGCTACGGGCTGGACACCACGCCCAGCCCCGAGCCGGAACGGGCGTTCTGGTGGGCGGACGGGCGCCGCCATGAGGGAGGGCCGGATGAGCTGCTCGCACTCATTGGCCAGACAAACGGAGAGTTCGTCCAGGACGCGCGCAAGTATTTCCCGGAGCCCTTCCGCCCACTGGCACGCGACGAGTTCAAGGCGATAGACGACGTGTCCGTCCAGGACAGGATCCGTGAACAGTTCCCTGCCGGAGCGCCGCGGGACATCCTCGAATCCTTCTGGGCGCTGAACTTCAACGGGCCGCTGGAAAATGCGGCGCTGACCCAGGCCCTGCGCTGGGTTGCCCTGACCAACGGCGATTGGGCGGTGAACTTCGAAGCGTGCGCCACCTACAAGATCGTTGGCGGCACTGCCGCCCTGGCTGCTGCAATGTTCGCGGATTCCGGGGCCGGCATCGAGCATGGCTTCACCGTGGAAACTGTCGCGGAAGACGCCGGCGTGGTCAGCGTCCGCAGTACGGACGGGCGGACGGTGCTGGCCCGGTCGGCGATTGTCACCGTTCCGCTGCATGCCCTCAAGGCAGTGGCCTTCGAGCCGCCGCTGCCCGCGGCCAAAGCAGAAGGCTCCAGCCTGGGCCAGGTCTCCCGGGGTGCGAAGGTCTGGTTCAGGCTCCGCGGCGAACATGCCCCCTTCATTGCGCTGGGGGGCGCCGAGTGGCCCTTGAATTTCTTCCAGGTCGAATACGCGCTCGACGGCGACACGATTGGCGTCGGTTTCGGCCCTGACGCTTCAAAGATCGACGTCGAGAATCCGGCCGCAGTCCAGGAACAGCTCACCCGCCTCGTGCCGGGAGCCGAGGTTGCTGCAGTGGCCAGCCACAACTGGGTGGATGACCCGCTGTCTGGTGAAACCTGGCCCATGCACCGGACCGGCTACCTCTCGACCTGCCTCCCCGCCATGCAGGCGGCCCACGGCAGGGTCCTGTTTGCCGGCTCCGATATAGCCAACGGCTGGGGCGGGTTTATTGACGG
Organism: Arthrobacter sp. GQ119; assembly: GCF_059759125.1. Classification (NCBI taxonomy): domain Bacteria; kingdom Bacillati; phylum Actinomycetota; class Actinomycetes; order Micrococcales; family Micrococcaceae; genus Arthrobacter; species Arthrobacter sp. GQ119. Next base: position 273,886 of record NZ_JCAXEA010000002.1, read on the forward strand.
CGCAATCGAGAGCGGCATGGAAGCTGCCCACGATGCTGCGTCCCTGCTGGCAAGCCCAGCAGCCCCGGGCGTGACTGCGCTCAGGGACAACAACTGATCGCTGCACGACAAGGCACAGCCGGGTTCCGGTGTCATTCTGGATTTCATGGCGCATCTCACAGGCGCCCCCACATCAGCTAAGCCACGGACAAAGAAGCCCGGCACGGCAGGCGTTTCGCAGCGCCTCACAACATCCGCACTCATGACCGACAAGAAGGATCCAATGAGTATTTCGAATCCCGAATCCCGGACCGCAGAACCAGGTTCCCGCCAGGAGCACTCCACCGCCCTGCGCGCAGGAAGCATCGGAGTTCTGGGCATCCTGTTCTTCGTCCTGTCCGCGCAGGCCCCGCTGACCGGAATCGTCGGAGCAGCCCCCTTGGCCGCCGCGCTCGGCAACGGTGCAGGCGCCCCGGGCGCCTATCTCATCGTCGGTCTCGTCATTGTTATCTTCGCCGTCGGCTTCGTCGCCATGAGCCGGAAGGTGCAGACCAACGGCGCCTTTTACGCCTATGTCACGGCGGCGTTCGGACGCAAGGTCGGCGCCGGCGCGGCATGGCTTGCCCTGCTGGCCTACAGCACCGTGCAGGCAGCGATGTACGGGCTGTATGGGGCGGCCTTCTCCGGGCTGCTGGCATCTGCCGGGATCGCTGTCCCCTGGTGGCTGCTCGCACTCGTGACCATGGCCGGCGTCCAGGTACTGGGCTCCATGAACATCGAACTTGGTGCCCGTGTGCTGGCTGTTCTGGTGGGCCTGGAAGTGGCGATTCTCGTGATGTTTGGCTTCTCAGTCCTCTTCCGCGGCGGCGGACCCGAGGGCCTGAACATCGCCGCCTCGTTTGCGCCGGAGGCCATTGCGGGCGGCGCTCCGGGCGTTGCCATCATGTTTGCCGTGGCCTCCATGTTCGGTTTTGAATCCACGGCCATCTACTCCGCTGAGGCCAAGGACCCGCACAGCACGGTCGCACGGGCCACCTATCTCTCCGTGGGCATCATCGCCGTTTTCTTCTCCTTCATCACCTGGATGCTGGTCAGCTTCTACGGACCTTCACAGGTGGTAGCCGCTGCGGGAGCCGCCCTGGAATCGGGCGACGCCACGTCCTTCGTGATAGGCCCCATCGTGGAACTGTTCGGACCGTGGGCGGGCGTCACCGCCGGAGTCCTGCTGGTGACCTCCCTGCTGGCCGGCATCATTGCCTTCCATAACGGCATCAACCGCTACCTTCATTCATTGGCGTTGCGCGGCTCCATGCCGGCCGTCGTGGCCCGGACCAACAGGCACCGCGCGCCCGCAGCCGCGGCTTGGATCCAGACCATCGTTGCAGCCCTGCTCGTGGCGCCCTTTGCGCTGCTGGGACTGGACCCCGTGCTGACATTGTTCTCCTGGTTCAGCGGCCTCGCCGTCGCGGCCCTGCTGGTGCTGTACATGCTGTGCTCGCTCGCCGTCGTCGGCTATTTCCGCCGGGAGCGGGTGGCCGGACAGCACTGGCAGACCCTCATCGCCCCGGCGCTCGCCTCCGTGCTGCTGGCATGGGTCCTCTACCTGGTGGTCAGCAACTTCACCTCACTCATCGGGGGAAGTGCAGAAACGGCCACGGGGCTGCTGGCGGCTGTTCCCGTGATTTTCCTCGCCGGCGTGCTGGTGGAGATCGGGGTGGAGAAGCGGGTCCGGATCCTAGAGCCTGAGCTGGCCGGGTAAGGGGCTGTCGCCGGTAGCGGCGGCGGTAGCGACGGCGATAGCGGCGCGGGCGGCAATTCGCCGCCCGCGCCTGGCGAGGCCGCCGGCCAGCAGCAACAGCCCCAGCAGCAACAGCGCAAGGAGAGATGCCGCCGCCGCTGCCGCCGCCGCCGTCGGATCTCCCGGCCACTGGCCGGTGATACCCAGGACCGCCGGCGCCGTGGCCGAAGCCTGGCTCGTGAGGACCAGCGACCAGCCGATGAGCGGTCCCAGCCGTTCGAAGCCGAGGGCCAGGTGCAGGAAGAACAGCAGCCAGAGGTAGGCCCAGCACACCCACAGGACGGCCAGGAGCAGATCCTGGCCGGACCAGGAGGCAGCAAGAAAGAGGCCGCAACCGGCCACCAGCCCGCAAAAGCAGCCGAGTCCCTTGGACCCGAGCGCCAGCAGGACATCCAATCCCACGTACACATAGGTCAGTCCAAAGAGGAACATCCCGGACGCGCCAAGAAGCGATTGCGTTCCACCGCCGGCACTCACCCCGGCGGCACTCACATGGATGACGGCCAGGACCAGTTGGATGCTTCCGGTCAACAAACTGAAGACGGCGGCGTCCCGGCGGGGGAGGGTGCCCAGCAGTGCCAGTCCGTTGATCAGGAGCGCGGCGCCGGAGAGAAGAAGGCAGATGTGGGTCACGGCCTGGCGTCCTTAGGGCGCGCCACTGCGGGGCTGTATTTCATGTCGTGAAATGTTTCGGTCACGATATGAAATGCTACTGGCGTGCGGTGGAACTTCCTTGAGAGCGTCAGTCGCAATCCGTTGGATCGGAGCTAACTGCGCGGCTTGTAAGGCTGCGGGGCTTGTAAGGCTGCGGGGGCGTCAGGCTGGTCAGGCTGCCGAGGGCTGCGCGGGGTTGCCGGGATTCAGGCGCCCCGGCGCCAGTCGCTGGGGGACTGGCCATATGCGTCGCGGAACGTGCGGCTGAAATGCGCAGCATCCACGAAGCCCCAGCGGGCGGCGACGGCACTCACCGGCATGCCGGAGTGCAGCGGGTCACGAAGATCCCGCCGGGTGCGCTCCAGCCGCTGGCTCCTGATCCAGCTGGCAACCGTGGTGCCCGATTCCTGGAAGACGTTGTGCAGGTGGCGGGTGGAAATGAAATGGGCCGCCGCAATGCTGGCCGGCGAAAGCTGCGGGTCGGCGAGGTTTGCTTCGATGTATTCGCGGACCGAGGTTGCGAGCAGCGTCTGCGGCTTCATGCGGTCCTGGGCCACGTCCAGCTCCGAGTGGAGCATGGTCGAGACGAGGTCCAGGGCGTTTGCCGCCAGCCTGGTGCCGCTGGGACCGTTGAGGGCTTCAAGGTTCGCGGCGAGCTGGGTGATGAACGGCCCCACTATGCTCGTCAGGCCGTGGCCGGCGGCCAGCCGCACGGCCGAAAGCTGCCCCACATAGTCGGAGGGCAGCGACAGTGAATCGTGCGGAAACATGACCACCAGCACCCTGGCCTGGTCTTCGAAGGCCAGGGTGTACGGGCGGTTGGTGTCGTAAATGGCCAGGTCGCCGGGGCGCAGCAGGGCCTCGCGGCTGTCCTGGACCAGGAGGCCGGTGCCCTCCAGCTGGAGGTTGAGCTTGAAGTAGCGCTGGTCCGACTGCGCCAGCAGGGCCGGCGTCCGGTGGACGGTGTGGCCCGTGGCCGACACCTCCACGATGCACATGCGGTCCACCACACGGGAGCGCATCCTGCCGCGGAACGCATCGGCGTCACCGGTCTCGGCCGCCAGCGGCACGAAGGATTCCGCCACGAGGTGTCGCCAGTGGTCGAACGAGGTGGCCACAGTGGTTTTGAGGTCGTGGCCCGCGGGGCGGGTTGTGGTTGCAGACATGGTGTTCCTGACGCCGGGAGGCCATCTGAATGGGAGTGCCCATGCTGTGTCCTGGGACACAGTCATTTCAGGTTAGCGCCGCCGCGCCGCTCCTGTCATCTTTTTTCCACATATGTTGAAAAAAATTATGGACCGGCCTGGAGTAGTGCCAGAAAGCCTTCCAGGTCGTCGCTTAGGCCGCGGTCCACCTGCCCCTCCGGGGCCAGCGCCGCGGCTATCTGGGCGCCCAGCAGCATGTTCAGCAGGCTTCCGGCAATGGCGCGGTCCCCGACGGCGGAGCTTACCTCGCCGTTCTCCCTCGCCTGGGCAAGGTGCTCGAGGATGGCGGCATGCCACTGGTCCATGGAGTCCCTGTGGATGGCCGCCTTTTCTGCGTCGATGATGGCCTTTTGCCAAAAGGGAATCACGATGCGCGCCTCATGGACGCGCTCCTCGTCCAGCGGCAGCACCTCGAGGGCAAATGCCCTCAGGGCTGCGATGCCCGTTTTCCCGGCGGTGACTTCCGCGATGCGCTCGTTCGTCCTGTTGAAGACATGGCCGAAGGCGAAAGTAAGCAGGGTGTCCTTCGTCGGGAAATAGGGCTTGAGGGCACCGTTGGCAAACCCTGCCTCGGTTGCGATCTCGCGCATGGTGGCACCTTCGATCCCAAGCCGGGCGATGATCCGCCAGGTGGCGTCCACCAGCTCCAGCCGGCGCTCGTCGTGATCAACAATCTTTGGCACGCAGCCGCTCCCCAGGAAATTCTTTTGGCGCAAGACCCTTGTGACTCATCTTACGTACGGTTATTCTCTACAACTATAGAAAATAAAAACCCGACCCGCCAAGAGTCCCGGACAGAAGGCCGCCATGACGCCCTCCCTCACAGATGTAGCCACCCCGTACCGCCTGGCAACGGCCGCTGAAATCACCGATGTGCAAAGCATTCTTCGTGCGGCCGGGCTCTTTGGCCCGGAGAAGCGCACCGCCTACCTCGGCCTGCTGGATCCGGTGCGCGGCGCGGGTGCCGAAACTGCGGACCGCCGGTTCCGGATATTCCTCCATGACGTATCGGGCGCGGCGCCAATCGACGTCACGGTCTCGCTTGCGGCGCGCGAGGTGATTTCCGCCGTCGAACTGGACACTGCCGCCACCGGCGAGCTTCCCGTCCTTGAAGAGGAATTCGAAGTCGTCGAGCAGCTCCTGGCCTCGGATGAACGGTGGCTGAAGGCGCTCGCCTCGCGGAACCTGAACGTCAACAAGGTCCGCGTGGCCCCGCTGTCGGCCGGCGTGTTCGAGTATCCGGAGGAAAAGGGTCGGCGCATCCTGCGCGGACTGGCCTTCGTGCAGGAGTTTCCCGAGGACAGCGCCTGGGCCCACCCGGTAGACGGGCTGGTCGCCTACGTGGACGTGGTCAACAAGGAAGTCACGCAGGTGGTCGACACCGGCATCTTCCCCGTGCCCGCCGAGCACGGCAACTACACGGATCCGGAACTGACCGGACCGCTGCGGGCCACCCAGAAGCCGATCAGCATCACCCAGCCCGAGGGCCCCAGTTTCACCGTCACCGGCGGAAACCATGTCGAGTGGGAAAAGTGGAGCGTTGACGTCGGCTTCGATGTCCGCGAAGGCGTGGTGCTGCATAATCTCGCCTTCCGGGACGGGGAACGGCTGCGTCCCATCATCAACCGGGCCTCCATCGCCGAAATGGTGGTTCCGTATGGAGACCCGTCCCCGATCCGGTCCTGGCAGAACTACTTTGACACCGGGGAGTACCTGGTGGGCCAGTATGCCAACTCCCTGGAGCTCGGCTGCGACTGCCTCGGCGAGATCACCTACCTCAGCCCGGTCATCAGCGATGCCTTCGGCAACCCCCGCGAAATCCGCAACGGCATCTGCATGCATGAGGAGGACTGGGGCATCCTGTCCAAGCACAGCGATCTCTGGTCCGGCATCAACTACACCCGCCGGAACCGCCGTCTGGTGATCTCCTTCTTCACCACCATCGGCAACTACGACTACGGCTTCTACTGGTACCTCTACCTCGACGGCACCATCGAATTCGAAGCCAAGGCCACCGGCGTCGTCTTCACATCAGCCTTCCCGGAAGGCGGCTCGGACAACATCTCCCAGCTCGCGCCGGGGCTGGGGGCACCCTTCCACCAGCACATCTTCAGCGCCCGCCTGGACATGGCAATCGACGGATTCACGAACCGCGTCGAGGAGGAGGACGTGGTCCGCCAGGCCATGGGCCCCGGCAACGAACGGGGCAACGCGTTCTCCCGCAAGCGCACCGTGCTGGCCCGCGAGTCCGAAGGTGCCCGCGAGGCCGACGCCAGGGCGGGCCGGACCTGGATCATCTCCAACCCCGAATCCCGCAACCGACTGGGCGAGCCGGTGGGCTACAAACTGCACTCCCACAACCAGCCCACCCTGCAGGCCGATCCGGAATCCTCCATCGCCCGCCGGGCCGCGTTCGCCACGAAGGACCTGTGGGTCACCCGCTACTCGGAAGACGAGCGTTACCCGACGGGCGACTTCGTCAACCAGCACTCCGGCGGTGCCGGCCTGCCCGCCTACGTCGCCCAGGACCGCGACATCGACGGCCAGGACATCGTCGTCTGGCACACGTTCGGGCTCACCCACTTCCCCCGCGTCGAGGACTGGCCCATCATGCCCGTGGACACCGTCGGGTTCAAGCTCCGCCCCGAAGGATTCTTTGACCGCAGCCCGGTCCTGGATGTTCCGGCCTCTGCCCGGCCCTCCGGCGGACACTGCCATGGCTGATCATGCTGCGTTGCTTGCGGGCATGAGTCCGCCAACTGTCCTGGGCGGCATGCTCCACTCCCGCGTCTGCGCCCTGGTGACGGCCGCGTCCTGTATCGCTCACGTGTGGTTTGCGGCCGGAAACCATCACGCGGTATGGCTCAGTGCCCTGATGCTCGCGATGGTGGCGGTCTGCCTGCCGTGCGCCCTGCACCTTTGGCGCTGCAGCAACGTCGCGGCGCTCCACCGGATCATGGCCTCCGCCGTCGGAATGGCGGCGGTCCATACCTTCCTGCTGTTGGCGTCGGGCCGGTCAGCCCACAGCCACGCGGCGGCCGCTCCGGCGGGCGGCCTGGCAGGGTCCGCGGGCGGCGCGGGGGAGTCCGCCGCCGTCGTCATGCTGTTGGTTATCGCTTTGGAAATGACGACGGCGTTCCTCGCCGCAACGCTGGTGGCGCGACTGCGTACGCGTGGCTGGCGCGAACCGGTACGGCGCGAACTGGCACGCAATGACCTCAAAGTGGAGATTTGCGGGCATTAGCTGCACATTCGCGCTTCAAGCTTCGCGCTTAGGTGCCGAACAGGCCGATGACCAGGGCCATGACCAGGTATGTCACGAGCTCATGGGCGCAATTCAGCATGGTGAGTCCGGCCGGCCGGCCTTCGAAGGCGTCGTGCGTGATGAAGCGGGCGGCGGTGAATCCTGCCCAAAGTATGACGGCGGTGATCACTGAATTGGCGAGGAAGCTGCCCCCGTAGAATTCCTGGGCGATGGCAACCGAGCCGGCAAGAACGAGGGCACTGACGAAGCTGACAACGAGAGTGATCAGGATCGGTTTGATCGCGTCTTTTCCCTCGCCGCTGGGCGTGACCTTGGCCGTGCGCATCCAGTAGTTGCCGAAGACCTTGGGCGTGTACCAGATCGACCCCACGACCATGGTCGACAGCGTTGCCACCAGGACCGCCCAGATGTTGATTTCAGGAACCATGTTCTACTCCTCAATCAGTGCTCGTTGACCCTCGTCGATGTCCAGGCTTCAATCGTCCATCATTCAGGGTGCCAAATGGCGGTACCCGGAGCCGAAATGAACCAGCGGATCGGGGGCTTCTGCCGGGGAAGCGCCGCTGCCCATGGCGAGAACCTCTCCCACCACGAGCAGGTGGGTGGCGGCGGAATGGATGGCGACAGTGCGCAGCTCGAAGTAGGCCAGGGCGCCGTCGAGGATCGCTGATCCGGTGGCGGGGCCCCGCCGGAACGGGATTTGGGCAAGCAGTCCCTGCAGGGGCGTCCCCGGACTCGCGAGCCAGTCCGCTGCCCCCCGGTGCCTGCCGGACAGCAGGCTCAACGCCCAGGTACCCGCCTCCTCAACGGCCTCGCCGATGCGTGACTCCGCGTAAAGGCTGACCAGCATCGTCGGCGGCTCGTAGGAGACGGAGAGGAATCCGCTCACTGTGGCGGCATAGTCGCGGTTGCGCAGCGTGGTGGAAACGACGGCGACGCCGGCCGCGATGTCGGCGCTCAGCCGGCGGTAAAGATCGATGTCCGCGTCCGTCGGGCCGCCGGCCAGACGGTGGGCGTCCAGGCGTCCGGGGGTCTCCATACGGGACATCGTGCCACATGGCTGGTGCACTACGACTGTGGCGCAGCTAACGCAATGGAGACCCAGCATATGTAAGTCAAAATCCCGCCGTCGTTAATCTTCCGTTCACCTTGGACCCCATTGCGCGTTACCTCAGACCCATACCTTGAATGAAGGTACAGAACGTACGCATCCCCCATTCGGACGTCTCCGGTCCGGATCGCATCAGAAACCCTGGAAGGGGTACACCCAGTGAAGGCACTCCGCTTCGGCCGCCACGCGGCACTCGCTGTTATCGCCGCTGGCGCACTCGCGCTCACCGCCTGTGGTTCCGATAACGCCACGAACACCCCGGCAGGCACCCAGACCGCCGCCGGAACCAAGGTCACCGGAACCCTTACGGGCATCGGCTCCTCCGCGCAGGGCGCAGCCATGGACGTATGGAAGACGAACTTCGCCGCCGCAAACCAGGGCGCCACCGTGCAGTACTCCCCGGACGGTTCCGGCGCGGGGCGCAAGGCCATCCTCGACGGTTCGGCCCAGTTCGCCGGTTCCGACGCTTACCTGAAGGACGAGGAACTCACCGCGTCCAAGAAGGTGTGCGGTCCCGAGGGTGCCATCGACATCCCGGTCTACATCTCGCCGATCGCAATCGCGTTCAACGTGCCGGAGGTAACCGAACTCAACCTGGACGCCACCACCGCCGCCAAGATCTTCCGCGGCGAGATCGCCAAGTGGAACGACCCCGCCATCGCCGCCCTGAACCCGGACGCCAAGCTCCCGGACCTCAAGGTGACGCCGGTCAGCCGCTCTGACGACTCCGGCACCACCAAGAACTTCACGGAGTACCTCGCTGCTGCGGCCCCCGAGGTCTGGAAGGACAAGGCCGACGGCGTTTGGCCTGCCTCCCTCAAGGGCGAGAACGCCAAGGGCACTTCCGGTGTGGTCAAGACCGTCACCGACACCCCGGGTGCCGTGACCTACGCAGATGACTCCGCTGTCGGCGGCAAGCTGGGCACCGCCCAGATCAAGGTCGGCTCCGAGTTCGTCAAGATCTCCCCGGAAGCCGCCTCCAAGGCCGTGGACGCCGGCAAGCCTGTTGCAGGCCGCGCAGAAATCGACACCGCCATCGACCTGGACCGCACCACCACTGAGTCCGGCGCCTACCCGATCGTCCTCGTCTCCTACCACGTCGTCTGCGCCACCTACGACAAGCAGGAAACGGTTGACCTGGTCAAGGCTTTCGAGAAGTACGTCGTCTCTGAAGAAGGCCAGAAGGCTGCCGCTGAGTCCGCAAAGTCGGCTCCGCTGTCCGCCGCCCTGACCGAAAAGGCTACCAAGGCCATCGAGGCCATCAAGGTCAAGTCGTAAAGTTTTATTGAGCGCCGAAGTTCCCCGTTCCGCCGCAAGGCAGGGCGGGGAACTTAGGCGTGTAATCCGCAAACTCTCCACGTTGCGCACAACCGCACCATCAACACCGAAGGGCCGGGTATGACCGCCACCTCCCTGACCAGTTCCCAAGGCGCCGGACGCGCCGGGGATAAAGTCTTTTCTGGAGCTACCCTGGCAGCAGGGTGCCTGATCCTGGCCGTGCTGTTCGGCGTTGCACTCTTCCTCGTCATCCAGGCCATTCCGGCATTCACTGCCCCGGCAGAGGACATCCAAGGCGGCGAGGGCTTCTTCGCCTACATCTGGCCGATCGTCATCGGCACCCTGATCGCCGCCATCATCGCCCTGGTGATCGCCACGCCGGTGGCCATCGGCGTCGCCCTGTTCATCTCCCACTACGCGCCGCGGCGGCTTGCCTCCGGCCTTGGCTACGTGATCGACCTCCTTGCCGCCATCCCGTCGGTCATCTACGGTGCGTGGGGCGCTGCATTCCTGGCCCCCCAGATTTCGCCCGCGTACGGCTGGTTGGCAGAGAACATGGGCTGGCTGCCCATCTTTCAGGGACCGGCCTCCGCCACCGGCAAGACCATCCTGACCGCAGGCATCGTCCTGTCCGTCATGGTTCTCCCCATCATCACGTCCCTGTCCCGCGAGATCTTCCTGCAGACCCCCAAACTGCACGAGGAAGCCGCCCTTGCGCTGGGCGCTACGCGGTGGGAAATGATCAAGATGGCGGTCCTGCCATTCGCCCGCCCCGGCATCATCAGCGCCATCATGCTGGGCCTTGGCCGCGCCCTCGGCGAGACCATGGCCGTTGCCCTGGTGCTCTCCTCCGGCGCCCTCACCGCAAGCCTGATCCAGTCCGGCAACCAGACCATCGCCGCCGAAATCGCGCTCAACTTCCCTGAAGCGAGCGGCCTGAAGGTGAGCACGCTGATCGCCGCAGGCCTGATCCTGTTCGTGATCACACTCGCCGTCAACATGGTTGCCCGGTGGATCATCAGCCGGCACAAAGAATTCTCGGGAGCAAACTAAATGACCTCCACTCTGACACCGGTCCGCAAGCGGTCCGCACTCACCAAGGGCCAGTTGCCCAAGTACGCCCCGTACGTCGTGCTCGCCGTTGCGTTGATCCTCGGCGCTGCCATACTGGCGCTGATCGGCTTTAACGCCTTTGGCTGGGGAGTTGTCTCCGCCATTCTCTTCGCCGCCGGCCTCGTGGGCTGGAGCGCTGCCGTTGAAGGCGCGCGGAAGGCCAAGGACAGACTCACCACGTGCCTCGTGGTGGGATCCTTCCTCATCGCGCTGCTGCCCCTGATCTCCGTCATCTGGACCGTGATGGTCAATGGCATTCCGGGCCTCATCACGCCGGGGTTCCTCGGCAGGTCCATGAACGGCGTCACGGGCGTCTTCGACAACAGGGCCGCCGAAGGGGAGGGGCCCGTTTTGGGCGGTATCTACCATGCGCTGCTCGGGACGGTCGAGATCACCCTGCTGGCCACGGTCATCTCGGTGCCCGTGGGCCTGCTGACGGCCATCTACCTCGTGGAATACGGCAACGACCGTTCCCTGGCCCGCGCCATCACCTTCTTCGTGGACGTCATGACCGGCATCCCCTCCATCGTCGCCGGCCTGTTTGCCGCCGCCTTCTTCTTCGCGGTTGTGGGTCCCGGCACCAAAACCGGCGCCGTGGCCGCCGTCGCGCTTTCCGTGCTGATGATCCCGGTGGTGGTCCGCTCCAGCGAGGAAATGCTGAAAATCGTTCCCAACGAACTCCGCGAGGCCTCCTACGCCCTGGGCGTCCGCAAGTGGCGGACCATCCTCAAGGTGGTTATTCCGACGGCGATTTCGGGCATCGCGTCCGGCGTCACCCTCGCGATCGCCCGCGTGATCGGCGAGACCGCGCCCATTCTGGTCACCGCCGGTTTTGCCACCAGCATCAACAACAACGTGTTCAGCGGCTGGATGGCATCACTGCCTACCTTCATCTACACGCAGATCCTGAACCCCACGTCGCCGTCCAATCCGGACCCGTCCTCGCAGCGGGCCTGGGGCGCCGCGTTGGTGCTCATCCTCCTGGTGATGCTGCTGAACCTCGGTGCCCGCCTGATCGCCAAGGTTTTCGCGCCCAAGACGGGGCGCTAGATCGCGGCACCTTGTGGCCGCACCGATTCCCGGAACGTTTCGGTTTGAACCGCCGGGATCTAGACTTCAATTCATACCCAGCAAGTTAAGGAACATCATGTCCAAGCGCATCGACGTCAAAGACCTGAACGTCTACTACGGCAACTTCCTGGCCGTCGAGGACGTCAGCATCAACATCGAAGCCAAGTCCGTCACGGCGTTCATCGGCCCCTCCGGCTGTGGCAAATCCACCTTCCTGCGGACCCTCAACCGCATGCATGAGGTGCTGCCGGGTGCCCGGGTCGAGGGCGAAGTGCTGCTCGACGGCGACAACCTCTATGGCCCCGGCGTGGACCCCGTCACCGTGCGGTCCCAGATCGGCATGGTGTTCCAGCGGCCCAACCCGTTCCCCACCATGTCCATCCGGGATAACGTGCTGGCCGGCGTGAAGCTGAACAACCAGAAAATCTCAAAGGGCGAAGCCGATGCCCTGGTGGAACGCTCCCTGCAGGGTGCCAACCTCTGGAACGAGGTCAAGGACCGGCTGGAGAAGCCAGGCTCCGGCCTGTCCGGCGGCCAGCAGCAGCGCCTCTGCATCGCCCGGGCCATCGCCGTGGAACCCCAGGTGATCCTGATGGACGAGCCATGCTCCGCCCTGGACCCGATCTCCACCCTGGCCGTCGAAGACCTCATTAATGAGCTCAAGGACCAGTACACCGTGGTTATCGTGACCCACAACATGCAGCAGGCGGCGCGTGTTTCGGACAGGACGGCGTTCTTCAACATCGCCGGTACCGGCAAGCCGGGCAAGCTCATCGAGTTTGCCGAGACCAGCACCATCTTCAACAACCCGGGTCAGAAGGCCACGGAGGACTACGTCTCCGGCCGCTTCGGATAATCCCCACCGCCGCCCAACTCATCGGTTGCTCCGTAACTGCCCCTATGAACGCTCAAAAGGGCGGCTGCGGAGCAACCGATGCTGGTATAACCCCGGATTCAGGTGCCGGTCAGCGGAGAGAGCGCCAGCTCCAGCACGAAGGCACCCCCGGCGGTGACGGCAGGCGTCAGAACCCACAGCGCCAGGATCCGGGCCACCAGCTTTCGGTGGGTTCCGGACAGGTGCTGGTTTTCGCCGGCGCCGAGCACTCCGGATGTGACGGTGTGCGTGGTGGACATTGGCCAGTGCAGGCCGATCGCACCGACGAACAGCAGGGCCGCACTGAAGGCCTGTGCCACCACGCCGCGGAGGGGGTCAACCCGGATAAGGCGGTATGCCATGGTGTGTGAAATGCGCCAACCTCCACACAGGGTTCCCACCGTGATCATGACGGCCGAAAGCATCGCCACCCACATCGGGATGGAGCCGCCGTCGGCATATCCCGCCGCCAGGATAGCCAGCAGGAGTACGGCACCGACGCGCTGGCCGTCCTGGAGCCCGTGGCCGAAGGCGACGGCGCCCGCCGCAACGGACTGCGCGGTGCGGAAGCGCCGGTTGATCTCGTTCGGCTGGGCATAGCGGGCGGCCCACGTCACGGGGTAAACGAGCAGATACGCGCCGAGGAAGGCGATGACGGGGGAGATCAGCAGGGGAAGGGCCACCTGGAACAGGAGTGATTGGTCCACTCCGCCCACGGCATTGCCTCCCACAACAACGCTGGCCGTTCCGGCTCCGAAGAGACCGCCCACCAGCGCGTGTGTGGAGGATGAGGGGACACCCCTCCACCACAGGAGGAGACCCCAGATACAGGCACTGGCCAGGCCCGCCACGAGGATACTGAGCCCGCTGTCTCCCCGCGGCAGGGTAACCCAGTTCTGGCTGACGGCCACGGCAAAGCCCGAGCTGAGGAGCGCGCCGACGAAGTTAAAGACGGCCGCCAGCAGCACCGCCACGGTGGGTGTCAGGGCACGGGTCCGGACAGCGAGGGCCACAGAGTTGGAAACGTCCCGGAACCCGTTGAGGAATGCAAACGCTGCGGCCAGAACCACCACCAGGGCGAAAATGAGCGGCGTCACCTCATGATTCCTTGACGATGATGCTGCCTACCTGGGTTGCGATGCGGCGCATGTCCTTGGTGACGTCCACGAGCTGGTTGGCAACGTCGCGGTTGCGGGCGTACTGCGTGGCCTTCATTTCCTTCAGCATGTCTGCGACCCAGATCCGGTGTGTCCGTTCCGCCCTCTTGGCCAGGCGTACGGTCTCGATCCAGTAATCCTCGAGGTCATCGAGGTTGTTCAGCCGCCGCATGGCGTCCGCCGTCAGCTCAGCCTGGCGGCTGATGATCTCCAGCTGGTCCGCGGCCCGTTTTGGCAGCCTGTCCAGCTTGTACAGCGCCACCAGCTCGGCGGCGGCGTCCAGCTTCTCGATGGCCTGATTGAGGCAGAGCGACAGCCCGTACATGTCTTCGCGGGGGAGGGGATTGACGAAGCTCGTCCGCATGTGGGTCAGCAGGGCGAAGTGCAGTTCGCCGGACTTGGCCTCGTGGTTATGCATGTCCTCCACGAGCCGGTCATGTTCGGCGGCGGGCGCACCCAGGATTTCCGCCATGGTGGCGCTGGCGAGAACAATCTGGCGGGCCAGCTGCGACAGCAGGTTCAGCCCTGCGGGCTCCTGGGGAAAAAGGCGCAGCTTCATTTACCGGTCTCCGGAGATCGTCAGGACTCTTAAGTGCGGTCCTGTAACTTGACGTCCGGTCCGCAACTAGTAGTACTTTACCGGCCCTCGTGTTCGGGCATGAAAATGGTGCCGAACCGGATACGCCTCTCGGCGGTAGGCCGCTCTAGGCGGCTAAATGTTGAAGCCCGGGGGTTTCGCGGTTCGGCACCAGTTTCAGTGTTCTACTTTGGCTGGACCAAGTCAACATTGACAGATCCGGCCCGATGGGTCAGTCCAGCTCGCCCAGGCGCCAGGCATTGGCGGCGTGCTCGAGGTCCTCGGCGGTCTTCACGAGCAGGTGCGAGTTGCGTGTCAGTTTGCGCGCATGGACCTCGTTGCTGTGGTCGGCGCCGTCGGCGAGCGTGGCTTGTCCGAGCGCCACAACACGGCAGAAGGCGGCCGAACGTTCGAGGGCGACGTCGAAGTCGCCGTCGAACGCTCCGGACAAAATGGCGTCCGCCATGGTCTTCATTTCGTCGGCACCGGGCGGCTCGGCGGCCCCGGCCACGACATTGGAAACCTGGGCGGTGTCCTTGCCGGCCTTGAAGTAGACCGAGATGCGCTCGGGGTCCTGGACGGTTGCAGCGCGGAGGGCATAGAGCCGCCACAGGGCTCCCGGCAGGGAGCGTGCGGGGCTTTCGGCCCACATCTCCGCAATGGCGTCCAGGCCCTGCTCGTCAGCGAGCTTGACCAGGCGCCTTGTGACAACGGGATCGTCGCTGTCGCGTCCGTGACGCACCAATGCCTGGGCGGCCAGGTGTGCCGCTTCGGAGACCCGTGCCGGATCCGCGCCGCCCGCGAAAGGTTCAAAATCTATGGGCGCAAAAGGCTTCGGTTTGTGGTGCCGTTCCGCCCCGCCCGGACCGTGGGTTCCTGCTCTGTCGCTCATGCTGTCCACGCTACTCCTGTGACGTGCGGTAATCGAGCATGGGGTTTCGGTGCCCGGACGGGCCTGCCGGCCCCTTTTTCGGGGCAATAAAATAAGCACGACGGCGGCCGCGCGTCCCGTAAGCCACACGCCCCGGACTGGGGTACAGTATTAACGTCCAGAAATGGACTGGAACTGGCGTGCGTCTTTCACGTTATTACGTGTGCGGTGCGCAGTCAGTTTGGGCCTTTAGCTCAGTTGGTAGAGCATCGGACTTTTAATCCGTGGGTCGTGGGTTCGAGCCCCACAGGGCCCACTCTTTTAGCGAAGAGTGGAAACCCCCAATTCCTTGCAAACACAGGGGATTGGGGGTTTTTTGCATCCAAGGCCCGCCATCCAGGCGCTGCGTCGTCGCCTCCCGGATCTTGTAGCCTCCCAGCCCCGCAGTTTAGTGGCCTGGCTAAAGGACGCTGGCCCGCTCTGCCCCCCAAGCGCGGAGCGGGCCGTCTACCGCCGCCGTGGACCCCCAACGGGCCGCCAGGGCAACGGTAAAAGCAGCATACGGTATGCAAGTAAGCGGCTTGTAACCTGCCAAAGCTTATGAAGTTGAATGACAGTCAGTATCCTTGTTAGATGGCAACCTCGGCCGGTTTGGCCCGGGGTTCTGTTGCTGGTGCGGATTATTTGCCGGTGTGGTGCCATGGACGCGTGGGCTGTTCGTGGTTCCGCGCCTCGTCACGGAGAATAACCCCATGACAAGAAGCAATGCGCGGTTGCCGCGGCTTGAGGACGTGGCGGGACGCGCCGGGGTATCGCACCAGACCGTGTCCCGTGTGATCAACAAACACCCCAACGTCAGCAAAGCCACGCGGGAGAGGGTCGAGGCCGCGATCGCGGAGCTCGGGTACCGCCGCAATACGATGGCGCGGAGCCTGGTCACGCGGCGCTCCCAGACCATCGGCGTGCTTGCCAGCGAGATCTCCCAGTTCGGCCCGGCCAATACGCTGCTGGGCGTGGAGCAGGCGGCGCGGGACGCCGGCTACTTCGTCAGTATCGCTGCCCTGAAATCGGTGAACCGCGAAGCCATTTTCGATGCCCTCGGGCACTTTCTGGATCAGTCCGTCGACGGGATCGTGGTCAGCGTGCCGCACTCGGAAACGCTGCTTGCCCTGACGGAAATGAAGCCGGGTGTTCCGCTGGTGGCCGTGGGTTCGCGCGGGAATGATGCCATAAGCGGCGCGATGGTGGACCAGCAGCGCGGGGCGGAGCTCGCCGTTCAGCATCTGATAGATCAGGGGCATCGCAGGATCGCGCACGTCGCCGGGCCCCAGGACTGGATCGACGCCATTGCGAGGGCCGAAGGCTGGAGTCAAACATTGCGGGCCGCCGGACTGGACAATGACCTCCTCATGGAGGGCGATTGGAGCGCCGGCAGCGGTTACGACATCGGCAGGAAGCTCGCCGCGGAACGGTCCGCCACGGCCATCTTTGTGGGCAACGACCAGATGGCGCTCGGCCTGCTGCGCGCCTTCAATGAAGCCGGGGTCCGCGTGCCCGACGACGTCTCCGTCGTGGGATTCGACGACCAGCCAGAATCGGGGTACTTCAGCCCGCCCCTCACGACGGTCCGGCAGGATTTCGAGGAACTCGGCCGGCGCTGCATGGATCTCATGCTGTCCGCGGTCGGGGACGGCGAGGGCGCCCGCTCCACCGTCGTCGAGCCGGTGCTGGTGGTGCGGAGCAGCACCTCGGCCCGCTGATTCCAGTGCCCCATCCGGCAGCTAGCTGGTAAGCTGATTGTTAGCGCTAACGTAAGGAGGGGAATGCCCGTATCAGAGATCAGGCGCCCTCCCGTGATGGAGGACGTGGCGAAGCTCGCCGGCGTTTCACACCAGACTGTCTCACGGGTGCTCAACGCCCACCCGAACGTCAGCCCCCTGACCCGCGAGCGTGTCGAAAAGGCCATCGCGGAACTGGGCTACCGCAGGAACACTGCGGCGCGGAGCCTTGTGACCCGGCAGTCCCAGACGATCGGCGTTCTGGGAAGCGACATGTCCCATTACGGTCCGGCCAACACGCTCCTCGGGGTGCAGCAGGCGGCGCGTGACAAGGGCTATTTCGTCAGCGTGGCCAGCCTCGGTGAGGTCACCCCGGCGGCGATCAAAGACGGCCTCGAATACTTCATGATGCAGTCAGTGGACGGCATCGTCGTGATTGTGCCGCACGAGGCCATGTTCGAATCCCTGAGCACCATCAGCATGGCCGTTCCGCTGGTTGCGGTGGGCTTCGGCGTCGATGAGCGGCTTAGTGTCGCCGCCGTGAACCAGCGGATGGGTGCAAGCCTCGCTGTGCAGCATCTGATGGATCTTGGCCACAAGGCCATCGCACATGTGGCCGGCCCGCCGGACTGGATCGATGCTGCCGCCCGTGTTGACGGCTGGCGCCGTACTCTCGCCCAGGCCGGACTGGATGATTCCGTGCTGGTCCAGGGTGACTGGAGCGCCGAAAGCGGATACCGTGCCGGGCTGGAACTCGCGGCGGCCGGCAAGGTCACGGCCCTTTTCGCGGCCAACGACCAGATGGCGCTCGGGGCCCTGCGCGCCTTCAGCGAGGCCGGCCTGCGGGTCCCGCACGACATCAGCCTTGTTGGTTACGACGACCAGCCCGAGGCCGCCTATCTTGTGCCGCCCCTGAC
Source organism: Arthrobacter sp. GQ119 (assembly GCF_059759125.1). Classification (NCBI taxonomy): domain Bacteria; kingdom Bacillati; phylum Actinomycetota; class Actinomycetes; order Micrococcales; family Micrococcaceae; genus Arthrobacter; species Arthrobacter sp. GQ119. The sequence continues at coordinate 291,534 of NZ_JCAXEA010000002.1, forward strand.
CACCGTCAACCAGGGATTCAAGGAACTCGGTGCCCGTTGCATGCAGATGCTCCTTTTCGACATGGCCAACGGCCATTCAGGCGCGTCTTCGGTGGTCAACCCCAGGCTTGTGGTCCGCTCGTCAACAGCGCCGCCGAATACCGCGCGTTGACCGCACAGCCAGGGCCCGGCAGCGGGAAGCTGACCGGGCCCTGTAGGGGAATGCCGACGCGGCCGTGCCGCGGTTCTGAGGTGAGGGCGGTTACGAGCTCAGGAAGAACGTGGCCGCGGCCCTGTCCCTTTTGCCCACTCTGGCCAGGGTCAGGTTGCCCTGCTTGAGCAGCAGATAGCAGCCAGGAAGATCGACCGACTCGAAGGACGCTCCCGCCGTAGCTGAAAGGCCGCCCCGCTGGATGAAGGCCGACGACGATCCTTCCGTGGACGCGATGGTGACTGTTGAGCCCTGCACCCGGAGATAGCGGCCCTTGGCCAGAACCGGTTCGATGACTACCGAGTTTTTCTTGGCGTAGCCAGGGGCGATGCGGAACTGGGATGCTCCCAGCGAAGGGGCGGAGGCGGCCGAGATCGCGGTGCCGTCGTGGGCAAGGTAGGTGCCCGGGGTGGCTGCGGATTCCAGCCGCACCGGCAGCTCGCCGTCCCCCACGGGAACCCCGAAGTTGGGGGTGCCGTCCGCGTTCCAGTGCAGCCGCTGAACGCGGGCGTGCCGGTTGGGGTCGTAGAGGGGGTCGCCGACAATGGCACGGTAGGACCGGGCGTGGTAGACGAGGACGTCATTGCCCGCTTCGTCCACGGTGAAGGAGTTGTGGCCAGGGCCGTACTGCTTCGACCCCTCGGAGGTGGCAAACACCGGGGTGGGTGCCTTGGTCCAAGAGGCAGGGTTGAGCAGATCGGCGCCTGCATCCGCCGTGAGGAGTCCCATGCAGTAGTTGGCGTCTGTGGCGCTGGCAGAGAAGGTCACGAAGATCCGGCCGTTCCGCTTGATCACCGCGGCACCTTCGTTGACTTTGAACCCGCGGGTCTCCCAGTCCATCGTCGGGACGGCGATACGGACAGGTGCGCTGGAGAGCGTGGAGGGAGAGGACATGGAGGCGATGAACAGGCTGGAGTTCACGCCGGTGTCGCTTTGAGCCCACAGCAGGTAACGGATCCCGGCATGCTCGAAGGTGGTGGCGTCCAGGGAGAAGGTGTCGGCGTGCGTGTGCACCCTTACCGGTGGCTCCCACACAGCTGTGGTCGGGTCGGCCGCGGCCGTGGAAATCACATAGATCCGCACCCGGAAGACATCGCTGCTGTCGCCGGCGGCGAAGTAGATGTGCCATTTGCCGTCAAAGTGGTGCAGCTCAGGTGCCCAGATGTGGCCGCCCATGGTTCCGGAGGCAGGGCGCGTCCAGACCACTGCTTCCGGGGAACTGCCCAGCCCGGAGATCGTGGCGGAGGAGCGCACGACGATCCGGTCGTATTCGGGTACGGAGCCGGTGAAGTAGTACTTGCCGTCGGTGTGCTTCATCAGCCACGGGTCGGCACGCTGCGGAACGATGGGATTAATGACCGGGGGTGATCCGGGGGCCGCGGCGGCGGGCTGTGCCGCCACCAAGGTCCTGCGCCCGCAGCAGCCAGAATCGCTGTGGCGGCTGCGGCGCTTCCGGTACCGAGGAACGAGCGGCGCGAAAACTGCGGGTTGGGGGGAACACTCATGCTGAAAAACGTCCTTTCGACGTGCGGGAGACAGAGGGCAGGTGAAGCAGGGAGTCAGCGTGTTTTCCGGGCGAAAAGCCGCTGCAGCAGGATGAAGACCAGCAGGAGGCCGCCGATGACGATCTTTGTCCACCAGGAGCTCAGGGTGCCGTCATAGGCGATGAACGTCTGGACGATGCCCAGCACCAGCACACCGACGACTGACCCCAGGACGTAGCCGGTACCGCCTGTGAGCAGTGTCCCGCCGATGACGACCGCTGCGATGGCGTCGAGCTCCATGCCCTGGGCGGCGAGGCTGTAGCCGGAGAGGCTGTAGAAGGAGAACAGAACTCCCGCGATCGCGGAGCAGAGGCCGCTCAGCGCGTAGACAAGGATTTTGGTGCTCGTCACCGGCAGGCCCATCAGCATGGCGGAGTGTTCGTTGCCGCCGATGGCATAGACGGTGCGGCCGAATCGCGTGTGGTGGAGGATGAAGAAGGCCACGGCCACAATTCCGAGGGCCAGGAGGACGCCGGGCGAGACGAAGTGGTCCCCGGGCAGTGGGATCTGCGCCTGTGCCATGCCCGTGAAGAACCCCTCGGTGACAGGGATCGAGTCGAGGCTGATGACGTAGCAGAGGCCGCGGGCGAGGAACATTCCGGCCAGCGTGACGATGAACGGCTGGATGTCGAAGTACTGGATGATCAGCCCCATGAACAGGCCCAGTCCGCCGCCGATCAGCAGCACCAGGACAATGACGGCCCCGGGGTTCCAGCCCTGCTGCAGGAGCGTGGCGCTGACCATCATGGACAGGGCGACGACGGCTCCGACCGAAAGGTCGATGCCGCCGGTCAGGATCACAAACGTCATGCCGACGGCGAGCACGATCAGGAAGGTGTTGTCGATGAAGAGGTTCAGGAAAACCTGGCCGGAAAGGAAGCTCGGGTACATGCCCGACCCCACGGCAAACATGGCGATGAAGAGACCGACGGTCGCAAGGGTCGGCGCGTAGCGGGCACCTCCGCGCAGGCGGCTGCGCGCCGGGGACGGCTTCTTGGCGGTCAGGGGCGTCAGCGTGGTCAGGGGGGACATTAGATGGCGACCTTTTCCTTTGCGGCGGGCTTGGGGGCTGCCTTGAGGCCTTTGAGCAGGTTCCGTGCTTTCGGCGCCTGCAGGAGGCAGACGGTGAGGACCACGAGGGCCTTGAAGACCAGGGTCACCTCCGGCGGGATCCCGAGGGTGTAGACGGTGGTGGTCAGCGTCTGGATGATGAAGGCCCCGACGACGGTCCCGACCAGCGTGTACCGGCCGCCGGCCAGTGATGTTCCGCCGATGACGACGGCAAGGATGGCATCCATTTCGATGTAGAGCCCGGCGTTGTTCGCATCGGCCGCCGTGACGTTGGAGCTGATCATGAGGCCGGCCAGGGCGGCGCAGACGGCGCTGAAGACGTAGACGATCCAGATGATGTTCCGTGAGCGGAGCCCGGCCAGCCGGCTGGCGACGGGATTAATGCCGACGGCTTCGATCAGGGTGCCCAGTGCAGTACGCCGGGTGAGGACGGCCGCGACGGCGAAGACGGCGGCTGTGATCAGGATGGAGATCGGAAGGGTGAACAGGTACCCGGCGCCGATTGACTTGTAGTGGTCGTTGGAGACGGAGATGATCTGGCCGCCGGTGATGAGCTGGGCGATGCCCCGCCCGGCTGTCATGAGCACCAGGGTGGCAATGATCGGCTGCACCCCGATGGTGGAGACCAGGAATCCGTTCCAGACGCCCAGGGCAAGGCCGGCGATCACGGCAATGAGAACCGCCGTCGCGGCCGTCACGGGGGAGCCGGGGTCCGGCGAAGCAGCGATGTAAGCGCAGGAGGCCGCCCCGGCGATGGCCACCACCGCGCCGACCGAGAGGTCGATGCCCCGGGTGGCGATCACAAGGGTCATACCGAGTGCGATGAGGATTGTGGGGGCGCCATTGCGCATGATGTCGATGAGGCTGCCGTACAGGTGCCCGTCCTGCATTCTGAGGCTCAGGAAGTCCGGCCGGAAAATCTGGTTCAGCAGCAACAGTGCCGCGAGGGCGATCACCGGCCACGCAAGGCGGTGTTTCAAAAGTGATGTCATTGGGTGCCTCCGGCGATGACCGTCATGACGTCTTCTACGGAGAGGCCGTCGTTATTGATGTCCGCGACCATTGCCCGGTCCTTGATGACGGCGATGCGGTCGCTCACGCGCAGGACTTCCTCGAGCTCGGAGGAGATGAAGAGGATGGACATCCCGTCGGCCGCGAGCTGGCTGACGAGTTTCTGGATCTGGGTCTTGGCTCCGATGTCGATTCCGCGCGTGGGCTCATCGAGGATCAGGAGTTCGGGATGGGTGACCAGCCAGCGGGCGAGAAGCACCTTCTGCTGGTTGCCGCCGCTGAGGTTCCGGATGAGTGCGTCGGGGTTGGCCGGGCGGATGTCGAGGGCCTGGATATACTCAGCCACCAGCTCGTCCTGGACGCGGCGCGGAATGCGCCGTGCCCAGCCCTTGCTGGCCTGCATGGCCAACACCAGGTTGTCGCGGACTGTGAGGTCTCCGATCAGGCCTTCCTCTTTGCGGTCCTCCGAACAGAAACCGATGCGCATGTCGATGGCTGAGCGGGGGGAACGGATTTTCTGGCCTGCGCCCTTGATCGCGATGGAGCCTTCATCCGCCTTGTCGGCGCCGAAAATTAGCCGCGCAATCTCGGTGCGGCCCGCTCCCAACAGACCCGCGAGGCCAACGACCTCGCCCGGGTAGACGGACAGGTCCACGTGGGAAACCGATCCCTTCCTCCCGAGTCCGTGGGTCTCAAGGAAGGGCGTCGCCTCGGAGTCAGTCCTGGCGCGTGCCCGTGCAGGCGCCTGGTCGAGCTCGGCCAGTGCTTCCATTTCCCGGCCGATCATCTTGGAAATGAGGCCCATGCGGGAAAGCTCGCGGGTCATGTATTCACCCACAAGCTTTCCGTTGCGGAGCACGGTCATGCGGTCGGAAATTTCGTAGACCTGCTCGAGGAAATGGGACACGAACAGGATGGCCACTCCGCGGTCGCGGAGATCACGGATGACACGGAACAGCTGGTTGACCTCATCGGCATCGAGGCTGGATGTGGGTTCGTCCAGGATCAGGACCTTGGCGTTGATCTCCACCGACCTGGCAATGGCGATGAGCTGCTGGACCGCGATGGAGTGCGAGGACAGGAGGGATCCCGGATCAACCTGGTCCAGGTGCAGCTCGGCGAGCACCTTCCGGGTCCGGGACCGAACGCCCTTCCAGTCAATCGAGCCGCGGCGGCGCGGTTCCCGCCCCAGCAGGACATTTTCTTCAACGGTCAGGTTGGGGCAGAGATTGACCTCCTGGTAGACGGTGCTGATGCCTGCCGCCTGCGACGCGGCCGGCGTCGTGAACTGCTTGTACTCGCCCAGCACGGTTACCGTGCCGGAATCAATGGTGTACACGCCGGTCAGCGCCTTGATCAGCGTGGACTTGCCCGCCCCGTTCTCTCCCATGAGGGCATGCACTTCACCCGGGAAGAGGCGGAAGTTGACTCCGTCGAGCGCCTTAACTCCTGGAAATCCAATAGCTATGCCGGTCATCTCGACGACGGGAGCGATTTCGTTCATCCTCGTATCTTTTCTGTGCTGGGTCTGCCGTACGCTGTCTTGCCATGTGGCGGATGTGCGGCGGCGGTGATCCGCCGCCGCACAGGCGTTCAGGAGCACGCCCCGGTTTAGTACGGGTTAGTACGGGCGGCTGGCAAGAACCTGCTTTGACTGCTCCTGGGTGAACGTGGTTTCCTCGGTGACAACCCGTTCCGGGACTGTCTCGCCTGCGAGGACCTTCTTGGCAAGGTCCATGAGCTGGTCGCCGAGCATCGGGCTGCATTCGACGATGTAGTTGATCTTTCCGTTGCTCAGGGCAGTCATGCCGTCCTTCACCGCATCGATGGTGATGATCTTGATATCCTTGCCGGGAACTTTGCCGGCGGCCTCTATGGCCTCGATTGCACCCAGCCCCTCGTCGTCATTGTGCGCGAAGACGACGTCGATATCCGGGTTGTTCTTGAGGAAGGCCTCCATGACCTGCTTGCCGCCGCTGCGGGTGAAGTCACCACTCTGCGAGGCGATGATCTTCAGCTTCGGGTTTTCCTTGATGGCCTCCTCGAACCCTTCCTTCCTGTCGTTCGCAGGTGCCGATCCGGTGGTGCCCTGGATTTCGACGATGTTCACGGTGTCCGTGGCGGACTTGGATTCATCGACAAGCCAGGCGCCTGCCTTTTTGCCCTCTTCAACAAAATCGGAACCCAGGAACGTCTTATAGAGGGTCTTGTCCGTGGAATCCACTGCCCGGTCAGTGAGGATGACGGGAATCTTCGCGGTCTTGGCTTCCTTCAGGACGGTGTCCCAGCCTGACTCCACCACCGGCGAGAAGGCGATGACGTCAACTTTCTGCTGGATGTAGGAACGGATCGCTTTGATTTGGTTCTCTTGCTTCTGCTGGGCATCTGAGAACTTCAGGTCAATACCGGCCTTCTTGGCGGACTCCTGTACCGACTTGGTGTTGGCGGTGCGCCAGCCGCTTTCGGCGCCCACCTGTGCGAAGCCCATGGTGATCTTGTCAGTGCCCGCGGTGCCGGCAGCACTGCCGGTTCCGCCGCAGGCCGTCAGGGTGAGCATCGAAGCGGCGGCTACCGCAATTAGGGATTTCTTAAACACAACATCCTCCCGGAGGCGTAGTTACATGCAGGCGGGAGACTCGGAACACCGCCGTTGCTGCAAGTGAGCTGAAGCGCTCTGCGACTCATTGTGAACGCTAACAAACAAGGCCGTCAAGTGCTTCGCGTCAGAATTTGTTGGCAGGGGAATTTGCCCTTCCGGCTCGGCCAATGCCCTTTACAACTCTGTAAACATGTTCAATACTCAATCCCGACGCGCCTTATTGTTAGCGTTAACAGAACTTTGCCACCATTCATTCGGCGGCCACGCCCCAGGACGGTGCTGCGCACTGCAGCCGTCGGCGGCCGCCCCGCAGAGCTGCGCCTGGGGGCCGGCAGTCTGCTCAACGGAGAAAGGCCACGTCTTCCATGCCATCAAAATCACCACGTCCCGCACAGCGGGCCTGCACCATGGTGCTTGCCGGATCACTGGCAGCAGCGGTGCTGTCCCTGGGTCCGGCGCTGGGTGCCTCGGCGGAGCCCGCCACGAATCGGACAATCAGCATCAACGCCGCCGGGACCGGGCCTTCTATCGATCGCACCATGTACGGGGCCTTCTACGAGGACATCAACCAAGGCGCCGACGGCGGCATCTACGCGGAACTTGTCCAGAACAGGTCTTTTGAATTCAACTCAGGGGACAACAGGACCTACACTCCCATGACCGCCTGGGACGTCCTGCGGCGGGGCGGCGACGGAACAGCCGCCGTCGTCAACGACAGCAACCGCTTGAATGAAAACAACCGGAACTACCTGCAGATCGACGCCACCGCCGCCGGCGCGGGAAGCGGCGCGGGCGTAGGGGTCCGCAACAGCGGCTGGAACGCCGGGCAGAAGCTCGAGGCGCACAAGAAGTACAACTACTTAGTCTGGGCGCGCACGTCCAATCCCCGTGGAACGAGCCTTGCTGTCACGCTGGAGACGCCCGAAGGCGGGCGCCTCGACATCGCCACGATCAAGATCAGGGGCGACCGCTGGGCGAAGTACCAGGTGACGCTCTCGCCCAAGTCCTCCACGGGAGCGGGCCGGCTTGTGACAGTTGTCCAGGGAACCGGCACGGTTCGGCTCGACATGGTCTCCCTCTTTCCGCAGGACACCTGGAACGGCAGGGAAAACGGCCTCCGCAAGGACCTCGCCGAGAAGATCGCCGACCTGAAGCCCGGATTCCTCCGCTTCCCCGGCGGCTGCATCGTCAACACCGGAAGCTACGACACGTATTCGGCCCCCAGCTACACCCGCGCCCGCACATACCAGTGGAAGGACACCATCGGTCCCGTGGAGCAGCGCCCGGCGAACCGCAACTTCTGGGGCTACAACCAGACCTACGGGCTGGGATACATGGAGTACTTCCAGTGGGCCGAGGATATGGGAGCCATCCCCGTACCCGTGGTTCCGGTTGGCGTGACTGGCTGCGGAGACAACAGGCAGGCCCCGGATCAAACAACGCTTGACCGCTACATCCAGGACACCCTGGACTTGATCGAGTTCGCCAACGGTGACGCCAGCACGGAGTGGGGCGCCAAGCGCATTGCCTACGGGCATCCGGAGCCCTACAACCTGGACCGCATCGGACTGGGCAACGAGGAGTACAAGCCGGAGTTCAAGCAGTACTTCACCCAGTTCTACAACGCTGTCCGCAAGGCCCACCCTGAGATCAGGATCATCGGAAACACCGGTCCGTTCAGCCAGGGTCCGGAATTCGATGACCTCTCCAAATTCAACGCGGACACGGGGGTGGACTTCGTCGACGAGCACTACTACAACGACCCGTCCTGGTTCCTGAATAACAACCACCGCTACGACTCCTACGACCGGAACAGCTACAAGGTCTTCCTCGGGGAATACGCATCCCGTGGGAACAAGCCTGACAACGCCCTGGCAGAGGCCTCCTACATGACCGGCCTCGAGCGGAACGCGGACGTGGTCAAGATGGCGTCCTACGCGCCGCTCATTGCGAACGAGGCGAACACGCAGTGGAGCCCGGACATGATGTTCTTCAATGGAACGTCCGTCCGAACCACCCCCAACTATGAGGTCCAGAAGCTGTTCATGAACAATGTCGGCACCCAGGTGGTGCCGAGCACGCAGGAGAACCCGGCCTCAACCGCGGTGCCGATCGCAGGAAAAATCGGACTGTCCACCTGGGCCACTGCCGCCCGCTATGACGACGTGACGGTGACAGGCAACGACGGCACACCCCTGTTCAGCGACGACTTCTCGGGAACGGCAGCAGCGTGGACCGGCAACGGCACCGGGTCCTGGTCGATCCAGGACGGCGCGTACGTCCAGTCCAGCACCACAGCGCAGAACACGATGGTGACCGCCGGAAACGCCGACTGGAGCAACTACACGCTCAGCACCAAGGCAACAAAACTGGCGGGCTCGGAAGGGTTCCTCGTCTCCTTCGGAGTGAAGGACACCGGCAACTACTTCTGGTGGAACCTCGGCGGCTGGAACAACTCGAAGTCGGTCGTGGAGAAGGCCGTCAACGGCGGCAAGACGAACGTCATCGAAAAGAACACCGTGATCGAGACCGGGCGTGAATACGACATCCGGATCGAGGTCTCCGGGCGCATCGCGAAGCTCTACCTGGATAACGTCCTGTGGGGCACTGTGGACGACACTCAGGCTGACCCGGTCTACTCCGTTGTCACCAAGGACGCCGAGTCGGGCCACACGATCGTGAAGGTGGTCAACACCTCGCCCGAACGGACCCCGGTGGATATCAAGGTGGCGGGCGCCGCCAACATCAGCACCATCGCGGCAGTGACCACCCTCGCCCAGACCGCGGACGGGCAGAACCTCGCCCCGGCCGCCGGCACCTTCAACGGAGCCGGGACGGCGTTCACCTATGAGTTCGAGCCCAAGTCGGTGACCTTCATCCGGCTCGCTGACGCGCGGGCCCGCAAGTAGGCAGCACACCTGACTTAGCATCCCGCCGCGGCCCTTTGGCCGCCCTAACGAAAGTGGCTCTATGCTCACCACACCCTCAAAGGCCCGCACGGGCCCGGCACTGATCACCGCTGCCGTCCTGGCAGTCGGCGGGCTTGCCGCCGGGGCGCCGGCCCAGGCCGCCGTCGACGACGGCCTCGTCCTCAAGTACAACCTCACGGAATCCGCCGGTTCCGTCGCAGAAGACAGTTCCGGCAACCGCCGGGACGGCGTGATCAGTGGTGATGCCGCGTTGCTGGGAACCGAAGGCCTGCAACTCGGCGGTACCAACGCCCACGTCCGCCTCCCCAACGACGTCATGCGCGGGCTGGACGCCATTACCGTCTCAACCGACGTAAAAATCGCGCCGGACCAAGGCGCCCCCTACTTCATTTGGGGAATGGGCAACACAACCAACGGCACCGGCAACGGCTACCTCTTCACCACCGGCAACTCGTACCGGACCTCCATCGCCAGCGGCAACTGGTCAACCGAGCAGACCGCCAGCGCCGGACGGGACCTGGCACGCGGTGCCTGGAAAACGATCACCTACACCCTCAGCGGCGGTACGGCCGTCCTCTACGAGGACGGCACCGAGGTCGCCCGCAAGAGCGGCGTCACCATCACCCCCGGGAGCATCGGAGGAGGAGCGACGACGGCGAACTACCTTGGGCGGTCTGTCTACGCCGGTGACAAGTACCTGAAAGGGCAGGTCCGGGACTTCCGCATCTACAATCGGGCGCTCTCTGCGGCCGAAGTGCGGGAGCTCGGCTACGTCTCTCCGGAAGAGCGGGTAGCCCTCGATCTGAAGGAACTGTCACTCGGCGACACCAGTGCCGTCACCGCCGACGTAAAACTGCCTCTCACAGGACCCAATGGATCGGTTTACGCGTGGTCGTCTTCCAACGAAGCCGTCGTTTCGTCCAAAGGCGTGGTGACACGCCCCGCCCACGGAACCGGAAACGCCAACGTGACGCTGACGGCCACCGCCACCTCAGGTGGGGCCTCAGCTTCCAAGACGTTCACTGTGACGGTCCTCGAAGACATCAGTGACGACCGGAAAGTCAGTGAGGCATCGGCCGCGCTGAACGTGTGGGACGCAGGAGGAATCCGCGGCAACATAACCCTGCCGACCACTGGACTTCACGGAACCACAGTGGACTGGAAGTCGAGCAACAGCTCCGTCATCACCGCCACCGGCGAGGTCACTCGGCCGGCGTACGGCAGCGAACCGGTAAAGCTTAACCTGCACGCAACCGTCACCCTCGGAACGGTTAAGGCCAGGACGAGGTTCTTCGTGACTGTTCTGCCGCTGCCCAAGGCAGAAGCCAGGGAGGGGTACGCCTTTGCCTACTTCACCGGCAACGATCTCGCCGGAGAGAACATTTTCATGGCCGCCAGCCGCGGCAACGACGCGCTCAAATGGGATGAGCTGAACGGCGGGAAGCCCGTCCTCAACTCCAAGCTGGGCACCAAAGGCCTGCGCGACCCCTTCATCATCAGATCCCCGGAAGGCGACAAGTTCTACATGATCGCCACCGACCTCTCCATCGGCGGCGGAACCTCGTGGGATTCCTCCCAGCGCCAAGGCAGTCAGCACATCGAGGTCTGGGAGTCAACGGACCTTGTGAACTGGTCCGAGCAACGCCACGTCAAGGTCTCTCCGGACACTGCCGGAAACACCTGGGCGCCGGAAGCCCACTATGACGAGAAAATCGGCGCCTACGTGGTCTACTGGGCCTCCAAGATCTATGCCGACAGCGACCCTAACCACGCGGGCGGCACCCACAACAAGATGATGTACTCCACCACCCGCGACTTCCGGACCTTCAGTGAGGCCAAAGTCTGGAACGACCCGGGTGACTCTGTCATCGACTCCACTGTCATCAAGGAAGGCGACACCTACTACCGCTTCACGAAGGACGAAGCCCGCGTCTCCGGATGCCTCGACATCATGCAGGAGAAGTCCACGGACCTGCTGGCCGTCGATCTGCCTGCGGCAAACCCGCGCGCCTGGTCCCTGATGGCCAACTGCATCGGCAAGAACGCAGGGACCGGCGGTGTTGAAGGGCCCACCGTCTTCAAGTCCAACACCGAAGAGAAGTACTACCTCTTCGTGGACGAGTTTGGCGGCCGCGGCTATATCCCGCTGGAGAGCACCAGCCTGGAGAACCCCAACTGGAAGCTCTCGAGCAATTACGAGCTTCCGCGCGCGCCGCGCCACGGCACCGTCCTGCCCGTTACCAAAACGGAGCTGGAGCGTCTCCGCGGCCAGCTGGGGTAGCGGGCCGCCGCACCACTGGCACCGGAAGGACGGGGGCTCCGCCGACCCTGGCGGGGCCCTCGTCTCCTTGCCGTGATGCGATGGCGGCGGTCGGGTCTGGCAGGGCAAGCGCGGCCCAACATTGGGCGTCAGCAATGCTTGACGCCGAGATATGTTAGCGTTCACAATCGAAGAGAATCTTTTACATTTCCACCTTTTACATTTCGACACCGGGCATAGGGGCCAGTACCTCCCGGATGGAGGTTTCAGCATGCAAGCCAGTGGGGACATCGGGTTCAAGACCGGCAATGACAATTACGTGATCGGGGTGGATTACGGCACCCTGTCTGGCCGGGCCGTCGTGGTGCGGGTCCGGGATGGCAGGGAGCTCGGCAGCGGCGTGTTTGATTACCCGCATGCAGTGGTCACAGAGGCGCTTCCTGCGGATGTGGCGGACGCGGCGGATGGAAGAACCGCCCGGCTTCCGGGTGATTGGGCGCTTCAGGTGCCGAACGACTACCGGGACGTACTCCGGAATGCGGTGCCGGCGGCGATCGCGGATGCGGGCATTGACCCGTCGGCGGTGGTTGGGCTCGCGACGGACTTCACCGCGTGCACGATGGTGCCGGTAAAGGCCGACGGAACGCCCCTGAATGAAGTGCCGGGTTTCGCCAACCGGCCCCATGCCTACGTCAAGCTTTGGCGCCATCATGCGGCCCAGGGGCAGGCGGACCGCATCAATGCCCTTGCCGCCGAACGGGGTGAAACGTGGGTGCCGCGGTACGGCGGCCTGATCTCCTCCGAGTGGGAGTTTGCCAAGGGGCTCCAGCTCCTGGAGGAGGATCCCGAGGCGTACGCGGAGATGGACCACTGGGTGGAAGCTGCCGACTGGATTGTCTGGCAGCTTTGCGGCAGCTACGTCCGCAACGCCTGCACCGCCGGATACAAAGGCATCTACCAGGACGGCCGTTACCCGTCCGAGGACTTCCTGGCCGCTCTGAATCCGCACTTCAGCAATTTTGTTAGCGCTAAACTCGACCACGCAATTGGCCGCCTGGGTGACGCCGCAGGGTACCTGACGGCCGAGGCCGCAGCGTGGACCGGACTGCCTGAGGGTATCGCCGTCGCCGTCGGCAACGTGGACGCCCACGTCACCGCCCCCGCGGCCAAAGCCGTTGAGCCCGGCCAGCTGGTGGCCATCATGGGCACCTCCACCTGCCATGTGATGAACGGGGATGTGCTGCGCGAGGTGCCCGGCATGTGCGGTGTGGTGGACGGCGGCATAGTCGACGGGCTCTGGGGCTATGAGGCCGGCCAGTCCGGGGTGGGCGACATCTTCGGCTGGTTCACGAAGTACGGGGTTCCGCCCGAATACCACGCGGCCGCCGCCGAGGCAGGACTCGGCATCCACGAATACCTGACCGAACTCGCCGCGGCCCAGTCCATCGGCGGGCACGGCCTGATCGCCCTGGACTGGCACTCGGGCAACCGCTCGGTCCTGGTGGACCATGAGCTCTCCGGAGCGGTGGTGGGCCAGACCCTGGCCACGCGCCCCGAGGACATCTACCGGGCGCTGCTGGAGGCCACGGCCTTCGGCACGCGCACCATCGTTGACGCCTTCCGCGACGCCGGTGTGCCGGTGAAGGAATTCATTGTTGCCGGCGGGCTGCTGAAGAACCGACTGCTGATGCAGATCTACGCCGACGTCACCGGCCTGCAGCTCTCCACCATCGGTTCGGCCCAGGGACCCGCACTCGGTTCGGCCATCCACGCCGCCGTCGCAGCAGGCCAGTACCCGGACATCCGTGCCGCCGCTGCGGCAATGGGCTCCGCCCCCGGTGCCGTGTACACACCGATCCCGGACAACGTCGCCGCGTACGAGGAACTGTTCCGCGAGTACCGGACCCTGCATGACTACTTCGGCAGGGGTACCAACGACGTCATGCACCGGCTCAAGGCCATCCAGCGCAACGCCGCCCAGTCCCTGCCAGCCCAGTCCCTGCCAGCCCAGTCCCTGCCAGCCCCGTCCCTGCCCGCCCAGCTCGCCCAGGAGGTCTCGGCATGAGCGCCCTGCTGGAAACCATCGCCCGGGTCCGCCGGGATGTCTGCGCACTGCATGCGGAGCTGACGCGCTACGGACTGGTCGTCTGGACGGCCGGGAACGTGTCCGGCCGGATCCCGGGCTATGACCTGATGGTCATCAAGCCCTCGGGCGTGTCCTACGACGACCTGATCCCCGAGGCCATGGTGGTCACGGACCTCTACGGCACGCCCGTGAGCAGCCTGAGCGCCGACGCCGACGGTGTCCCGGCCGAATGGGAAAACCCGGACCTCACGCCGTCCTCGGACACGGCCGCCCACGCCTACGTGTACCGGCACATGCCCGACGTCGGGGGAGTGGTGCACACGCACTCCACCTACGCCACGGCATGGGCCGCCCGCGGTGAAGCCATCCCGTGCGTGCTGACCATGATGGGCGATGAGTTCGGCGGCACCATTCCGGTGGGGCCATTTGCCCTGATCGGGGACGACTCGATCGGCCGCGGCATCGTGGAAACCCTGCAGGGATCAAACTCCCCGGCGGTCCTGATGCAGAACCACGGCCCGTTCACCATCGGCAAGGACGCCCGCTCCGCCGTCAAGGCTGCGGTGATGTGCGAGGAAGTGGCCCGCACCGTCCACATTGCCCGGCAGCTCGGCGAACCGCTGCCCATCGATCCGGTCCAGATCGAATCCCTCTACGCCCGCTACCAGAACGTCTACGGCCGCTAGGCCCAAAACCGGTCACCAGGCCAGTCACACGGCCGCCAGGCCCCGAAGCTTTCCAGGAGAACTACATGTCCAACGCCAACAACACCTCCCTCGAGCACTACGAGGTCTGGTTCCTCACCGGCAGCCAGCACCTCTACGGGGAGGACGTCCTGAAGCAGGTCGCCGCCCAGTCCCAGGAGATCGCCGCCGCCCTCAACGAATCCTCCGAGGTCCCGGTCAAGCTGGTCTGGAAGCCCGTGCTGACCGACTCCGACGCGATCCGCCGCACCGCCCTGGAAGCCAACTCGGACGACGCGGTGATCGGCGTGACCGCGTGGATGCACACGTTCTCTCCGGCCAAGATGTGGATCCAGGGCCTGGACCTGCTCCGCAAGCCCCTGCTGCACCTGCACACCCAGGCCAACGTTGAGCTGCCGTGGGCGGACATCGATTTCGACTTCATGAACCTGAACCAGGCCGCGCACGGCGACCGCGAGTTCGGCTATATCCAGTCCCGCCTCGGCGTTCCGCGCAAGACCGTCGTCGGGCATGTCTCCAACCCCGAGGTCGCCCGGCAGGTCGGCGTCTGGCAGCGGGCCGCCGCCGGCTGGGCCGCCGTCCGCACTCTGAAGCTGACCCGTTTCGGGGACAACATGCGCAACGTCGCCGTCACCGAAGGTGACAAGACCGAGGCCGAGCTGCGCTTCGGCGTCTCGGTGAACACATGGTCCGTCAACGAGCTCGCCGACGCCGTGCACGGCGCCGCAGAGTCCGACGTCGACGCCCTGGTCACCGAGTACGAGCGGCTCTACGAGGTGGCGCCGGAGCTTCGCTCCGACGGAGCCCGCCATGAATCCCTCCGCTACAGCGCCAGGATTGAGCTGGGACTGCGCAGTTTCCTCGAAGCCAACGGATCCGCCGCTTTCACCACGTCCTTCGAAGACCTGGGCGAACTGCGGCAGCTGCCCGGCATGGCCGTGCAGCGGCTGATGGCCGACGGCTACGGCTTCGGCGCGGAGGGTGACTGGAAGACGGCAATCCTGGTCCGGGCCGCCAAGGTCATGGGCGCCGGCCTGGCGGGCGGCGCCTCGCTCATGGAGGACTACACCTATCACCTCACTCCTGGCCAGGAAAAGATCCTCGGCGCGCACATGCTCGAGGTCTGCCCCTCCCTGACGGCCACGAAGCCGCGGGTTGAAATCCACCCGCTGGGCATTGGCGGCAAGGAAGATCCGGTCCGCATGGTCTTCGACACCGACGCCGGACCCGGCGTCGTCGTCGCCCTGTCCGACATGCGGGACCGTTTCCGCCTCGTGGCGAACGCCGTCGACGTCGTCGATCTCGACGAACCGCTGCCCAACCTCCCGGTTGCCCGCGCGCTGTGGTCCCCGAAGCCCGACTTCGCCACGTCCGCCACGGCTTGGCTGACCGCAGGGGCAGCGCACCACACCGTCCTTTCCACCCAGGTGGGGATGGACGTGTTCGAGGACTTCGCCGAGATCGCCCGGACCGAGCTCCTCACCATTGACGACGGCACCACCATCAGGCAGTTCAAGAAGGAACTGGCCTGGAACGCGGCGTATTACAAGCTCGCCGGTGGGCTGTGAGCGAATACGAAATCCAAGCGGGGGAGTACAGCATCCATGCGGGGGACTACCAGGCGACCGTCACGGCACGGGGAGCTGCCCTTCGGGAACTGCGCCACCGGGGACGGGACCTGGTTGTCCCGTTCCCGGAGGGCGGGCCCATCCCCGACTACCGGGGCATCATCGCGGTCCCCTGGCCCAACCGCATCGCCGACGGCAAATACACGTTCCGGGGAGCCGACTACCGCCTGCCCATCAACGAAGCCGAGCGGGACTGTGCCCTGCACGGTCTGGCGTTTCCCCTCGACTGGACGCTGAAGGAGCATTCTGAGTCCGCCGTGGTCCTCGCCTGCACTGTGGGCCCGGCTCCCGGGTATCCGTTCCTGCTCAAAGTCACCGCCCACTACCGCCTGGACGCCGACGGCCTGCACACAGGAGTAACGGCGACCAACTTCAGCGCCGACAGCGCGCCCTACGGAGTGTGCCCGCACCCGTACCTGCTCGCGGGGCCGGCTCCGCTGGATGAATGGACGTTGGAGGTTCCGGCCGGCGGGTTTCTGGATGTGACCCCGGACCGGCTGCTGCCTGTGGCCATGCGGGGAGTGGACGGGCATGAGTTCGATTTCCGTGCGCCGCGCAGCATCGGTGCCACCAAGATCGACCACGCCTTCACCGACATCTCGTTTACCGACGCCGGCCACGCGCAACTCGTGGCCAGGGACCCGGGCGGGACCGGAGTCGGCATGGCCTGGGACCGGACCTGCCAGTGGCTCCAGATCCACACAGCCGACAAGCTGCCCCCCGCACCGAACAGGCTGGGCCTCGCGGTGGAGCCCATGACCTGCCCTCCGGACGCGTTCAACAGCGGCGCGGACCTGATACAACTGGAGCCCGGCGCCACCCACGAGGCGTCCTGGAGCATCTTCGCCACGTGACAGCACCCCGGCTCCGGCTCCAGCCGGCGTCCGTCTCGGCTGGCGGCGCGTGGCCAGTCTTAGGGGGCCGGGCGCGCGACCAGTTCGACCTTGACTTCCTGGGTTTCGGTTCCCCTGCGGAATTCCACGGTCACGGTCTGCCCGGGGCTCCGGCTTCGCAGTGCTGCCAGCAGGTCCTCCGGCGAGGTGAGTTGGTCGCCGTCGAGCCTGATAAGCACGTCACCCGCCCGGATTCCGGCTTTCGCCGCCGGGCCGCCCTCGGGGACGGAGAGTGCCAGCGCCCCGAGGGTGTCCGGGAGGCCGAGCTCACTGGCTATGGGCTGCGTGATTTCCCCCAGCCCCAGGCCGATGAATGCGTGATCGGCCGTGCCGTCCTCGCGGAGCTGGTCAGCGACCTTCACGGCGGTGGCGGCGGGGATGGCGAAACCCAGGGCAACGGCGCCGGACTGGGGCGGGATGTAAGCCTCGCTGATGCCGATCACTTCGCCGCGGCTGTTCACGACGGCGCCTCCGGAGTTGCCGGGGCTGATCGCCGCGTCAGTCTGGATCAGGTCAACGAGGGACTGGCTGCTGGAGGCCGACCCGGGGATCTCCCGGTGGAGGCCCGAGATGATGCCCGCCGTCGCGGTGTTTTCGAATCCCAGCGGGGAACCGATGACGATGGCCAGTTCTCCGATGCGGGGCAGGTCGGGCTGGAACTTAGCGGCCGGCAGGCCCTTTCGTTGCGCCTCCACAAGCGCCAGGTCCGAGATGGCATCGGTTGCCCGCACCGTTCCCGACACACGTTGGCCGTCGGCGAAGCCCACTTCGACCTCGCGGCTGCCGCGCACCACATGCTCGTTCGTCAGGATCAGTCCGTCCTCCGAATACACCACGCCGCTTCCCAGTCCACCGCGGCCCGTGAAAATTGTCACCACGGACGGCTGGACGTTGCTGACGATCGTGGGAATGTCCGCAGTACCTGCCGGGATTCGCTGGGCGGGCTGTTGCTGCCCTTGCCCGGGAGTCTGGCCGGCACCGCCTTCCGCCGTTCGGCCTGGAGCCTGCGAGGTGGGCGTTTGCCCTGCCGTCTGGTCCGAAGTTTGCCCTGAAGTCTGTCCCGGACCCTGTCCCGGGCCGGTGCAGCCGGAGGCGGCGGCCGTGAGAACTGCGGCCACGGCCAAGGCCCGACACACACGGGCCATTCGCCTGGTTGTTGACTGCCGGGAGTGCATCGACGTTCCTCCTTGCGCGCGTGGGCGGACGCTGATTTAACGCTAATCCCGGCCGGCAGCGACGGCCAGAGCCGAATTCCGCGCAGGTGCGCGGCTCAAGTGTTGAACAGTTCAGTTTTAAACTCTTGACAGGGTAAACCGATGCTCCTTAGTGTCGGTAGCATAAAGCTAGTATTAACGCAAGTGTGAACCTGAAGCCCTCCGCACGAATAATCCCTTAACCAAAACTCTCACCTGAACCCCTCAAAGGGATGCTCCATGAACACCAGAAACAAGATCCAGACTGCCGCTGCGGGACTCGCCGTCCTGCTCGCCCTCACGGCCTGTGGGGGTACGGCAACGGACACCCAATCCACGGACATTCCCAAGACGCAGAACACCCGTGACATCTCCGAGGGCGTTCAACCGGATGCGGCCGCCGTGGCGCTGCTGCCGGAGTCCTACAAGGCCAAGGGCGAACTGACCGTGGCGATGGATCTGAGCTCCCCGCCGATGACGTTCCTCGCCGAGGACAACACAACCCCCATTGGCGTGAACCCGGATTTGGCCCGCCTGGTGGCCAAGAAGCTGGGGGTGAAGTTGAAGTTCGAGAACACGGCGTTCGACACGATCATTCCCGGCCTCGATGGCGGCCGCTACGACTTCACCGCCACCACCATGGCCGCGACAGAACAGCGGCTGAAGGTTCTGGACATGATCAACTACCTTAAGGGCGGCTCGGCCGTGGCGGTGCCCCATGGCAACCCGAACAATCTGACCAACGACACGCTCTGCGGCAAGAACATTGGCGTGGCCAAGGGCTCCACCCAGCAACTGAACCACCTGCCGAACGTCTCGAAATGGACCTGCGAGGAAAAGGGCCAGCCGGCCATCAATGGCGTGACATTGCCCAACATCCAGGAGGCCCTGACGCAGCTGGACTCCAAGCGGATCGACGGCGTCTTCTACGACGCCAGTGCCCTGGCCTGGGCTGACGAGCAGCAGCCGGACCACTTCACCATCCTGGAGCCGAGGATGGATACCCGCACGAACACCACCGTCGCCATGGCACTGAAGAAGGGCTCACCGTTGACACCGGCCCTGCAGCAGGCCATCCAGTCCGTTCTGGAATCCCCGGAATACAAGGAGTCCCTGGAGTACTGGGGCCTGGAAGAATCAGCCATCACAGAAGCCGCGATCCGCTAGCGGCGGGTTCTAAGGTTCAGGCTCGGACGAATGCTGCCGCTATGGCCCCTGACAGAGATAACAAGAGCCAGGGGGCGCGTGACTTCAGGGGGCTGGTGATAACCGAGAATTATTCGTATTTACATGAATCCGTCCCAGCACGTAGAGCGGGGGAGGCCGGCCCATAAATGTCCGGCTCCCCCGCCGGAGCCCTTGGTCCCCGGAAACGAATGCCGAAACGCTTCTCTCGGAGGGGGCGTTAGACCGTCGACTGGGCAGGGAGGTTCTGAACAAACCCGACTTTGCGAAGGGTTTCATGCACGGTCCAGCTGCCCCGCCATCCGGCCGGAGTGACAAAGAGCGAGCCCGGCCCAATGTCGAAGCTGCCACTATCGTCCGATATGGTGGCCGTCCCACTGAGGATCACGCAGACCTCATTGAAACCCTCACGGGTGCTCGTGAACGTTCCGGGTGTAGCCTCCCACACTCCTGTGCGGGCACCATCGCCTTCCCAGACTGTAAAGGACACCTCGGTCTGCCCAGGTGTCGAGCTGGTCGCCTTTAGGACATGCTCGCCCAGGTTCGCTGTCTGGGTCCCGTTCAATACTGTCGCCTTGACCATAAAATCATTCCGTTTCCGGGCACATTTGCCCGCAAGAAGTGCGCCAACCCTCGTTGGCCTGGAATGTAAAACCTTGGACTACTGCTGTAGTCACGTCAGGTTGACTCAACTGTTCCATGGAAAAGCTCAGATAAAAATGGAATTTTTAGCACGCATGTGTGAGAAGTACTCACATGATTCCAGTGCCCGCCCATGCACTACCGGTGTGATCCTGCCTTGGCGAGGTTGATGATGGTGTTTTTGGGTTGGGTCATTTCGTGGACTGCGTGCCGGACGCCTTCCCGGCCGACGCCGGATTTCTTGAACCCGCCGAAGGGCATGGAATCCAAGCGCAGGTCGCTGGTGCCGTTTATCACCACGGTGCCAACGTGCAGTTTGTCCGCCATGGCAAGAGCGACGTCGATGGACTGGGTGAAGAGACCGGCCTGCAGCCCGTATTCAGAGTTGTTCGCCTCGTAGATCGCGTCCTGAACCTCGATGAACGGCAGGATGCTCACCACCGGCCCGAAGACCTCATCCCGGATGACCCGGCACCGGGAGAGCACATCCGTCAGCACAGTCGGTTCGTAGAACGCTCCCCGGCGCATTCCGCCGGTATGAAGCGTCGCACCCGCGCTCCTGGCTTCT
Source organism: Arthrobacter sp. GQ119 (assembly GCF_059759125.1). Lineage (NCBI taxonomy): Bacteria > Bacillati > Actinomycetota > Actinomycetes > Micrococcales > Micrococcaceae > Arthrobacter > Arthrobacter sp. GQ119. The sequence goes on from NZ_JCAXEA010000002.1 coordinate 312,038, forward strand.
TCCACCCATTCCTCGACCCGCCGGGCCTCGTCCTCCGAAATTAGGGGCCCAATATCTGTGGCACGGTCAAGTTTCGGTCCCGTCCTGAGTGCCTTGGTGCCGGTGATGACATGCTCCAGAACCCGCTCGAAAACGGAGATGTGCGCGTAGACCCTCTGTACGGAGAGGCAGTTCTGCCCCGCCACACCGAAAGCACCGGCGACAATCGCAGCCGCGGCAGCCACCGGGTCGGCATCGGCGCAGACAATAGTGGCGCTGTTTCCGCCGAGTTCGGAGAGGATCTTCTTCGCCCCAGCCGCGGGAGCGATACGATCCGCCGTGGCTGGCCCGCCGGTGAAGGAAATCAGGTCAACCCGCTCGTCCGTGACCAAGGCGTCGGACACGCCCGGGCCGGAAACGATCGCAGCAATCCGCCCTGACGGCACACCGGCTTCCAGCAACAGCTCCACCAGCGCCAGCCCGCTCAGAGGCGTCCGCCCCGACGGTTTCAGCACAACACCGTTACCCCCGATCAGCGCGGGGCCCAGCTTGTGCGCAACCGAGTTCAGCGGATCATTGAACGGCGTGATCGCCGCAACAATGCCAACCGCCTTCCGGCTGTACCAGCCGACCTTGCCCCCCTCCGCGAGACTGTCCTCAAACCCCAGGGTCGCCCCAACGAGTTCCTCAGACGCTGCAGCCGAAAGCCGCAGCGTTTCCACGCAGCGGCGCACCTCACACTCAGCCTCGCTGATGGTTTTGCTGCTTTCCGTCGCGATAATTGTGGCAAACCGTGTGAACTGCTCCCCCAGTAACAGGGCCGCCTTCTCCAGCGCCTCCCGCCGGTCCCGCAGCGGCCAGTCTTGAACCTGCAGGTGGCGGCGGATGTGCGCAATAGCTTGCTTCACGTCCCCCGGCGTGGAGGTGGCGACCCGGCCCACTACGGAACCGTCTTGGGGGTCGCGGACATCCAGAGTCATCGCGGCATTCTGCCACCGCCCTTCGAAGAAGGTACCCCCGGGAAGGTTCGCAAACTCTGGCCTTGCCCCGGGCGTTGCGGTGTTTTCTCCCGTTTCCTGACATGGGGCGAGCGTGCTGTTGGATTCAAGCATGGGGTCCTTCATGAGTCGAGGCTGAAACGGTCGGTGACTTCTTCTGGTTTACGCATTTGATCCACGAAGCGATCTGCCAAACTGACCAGGTGTAATCCGTCCCGGCATGGGCATGGGCATCGAAAAAGGCAGAGCGCAGCCCAATGGGTTGTGTCAGTTGAAACGGGAGGCTGAGTCCATATGGACCCAGCCTCCCGTTAGCCATCTGTAGACAGGCCGGTCTGATTGGATCTCAGCCTAGAGCCAGTGACGTGAGTTGCGTGTCCGGTCCGAGGAACCTGGCAGCGTCCATGAAGCTGACGTCTGTGGCCGTTGTTCCGTCCAGCACGAGGTCGGCTGCAACGGCCCCCAGGGCAGAGGCCATCTTGAAGCCGTGGCCGGAGAAGCCGGCCGCCACAACAACGCCTTCCATTCCGGGAACCGTCCCCAACAGCCCGGTGTCGTCTGGCGTATAACCGTCGGCACACAAAGCCACCCGCACGGGCTCCGGATTCAGTCCCGGAATGAATTCCCGGACCCATGCCCGGATCGGGTCCAAATAGTGAGGATCCCAACTAAGAGGCTTCTCCATCGACTCGACCTCGTCCATATAGACGCTCCCTGCGACTTTCACCGTCCAGCCGTCAGCGCTCGGGAACCCGTAGAAGAGGGCCCGGTCTGACCTTCCCGCGTCCTCCGCCCTCCGGAGGAAGACCGGCAGGTCTTCCCTGCACATTGACGGGTCCACAGCGGGGAACCATGTCAGGACCTGCGGACGAACGGAAAGGTGAACACCGAGTTCCTTGCAGACTGCTCCCGCACCGGTGCCCTGCGAGACGATCACCCGGGAGGCAATGATTTCTTCTTGATCGGTCCGGACGATGTACCGGTCACCGTACGCCTCAACGCTGTGCGCTTTCCGGTTTCCCAGGAATTTGGCACCAAGCCGTGTGGCCTCGGTCAGGGCGGCTGTCACGGCCCTCTCTGACTTCAGGTAGCCGCCTTCCGGATCAAAGATCGTGACGTCAGTGTCCTGGATCACATGGTCGGGGTACTTTGTCCTGGCCTCATCGCCCCGGAGAATTTCGTAGTCGAGGCCATGCTCTTTCCCGGCTGCCATGAGCACCGCGAACCTGGGATTATCCTCGTTGAGAATACTGACAGCACCCGTGGTCTTAAGCAGCCGCGTTCCGCTGATTTTCTCCAGCCCACGCCAGAGATCCTGTGCCCTCTGTAGCAGGGGTGTGTAGTGCCCGCCTTCCGCGTAGATCTTGCGGAAAACGCGTGATTCGCCGGCGTAGCCAGAAAAGGGACCCGGGATCGAAAAACGGTCTACCCCGATAACCCGTTGACCTCGGGAGGCAAGCTGCCAACTGGCCATGCTCCCTACAGAGCCCACTCCGACGATTACGACGTCCGTTTCGAGCGTTGTCATGGTTTTACCTTGCTTTCCGTGATGAGGTTTTGGTTTTTGCAGACGACTGGAGGCGCCCAGCTCGCTGAATGGTTGCCTTTGCCAGGTGTCAGGCGGCGGTGTATCCGCCGTCGACGGGGAGGGTTGCTCCGGTGATGTAGGACGATTCCGGGGACGCCATGAAGAGGATGGCGTCGGCGATCTCTTCGGGGGTGGCGAGGCGCTGGAGCGGGATCTGGCCTTCGCGCTGGGCGCGGTAGGCCTCGGGGTCGTCCCTGCGCTGGATCGATGCTTCGATGATCGGGGTCGCGGTCAGCCCTGGTGCAACGACGTTGACGCGGATGTTGCGCGATGCCCATTCGATCGCGGCACCTTTGGCGAGCATGATGAGCCCTCCTTTAGCTGCGGAGTACAGGACTTGATCGGTGATGCCGACCATGCCGAGGCGTGAGCTGACGAGGACAAATGAGCCGCCGGCTGCGGGCATCAGCGGCGCGAAGTGCTTCATCACCAGGAAGGAGCTGAGCAGGTTGCTGTGCAGCACGTTCTTCGCATCCTCGTAAGCCATCTCCGTCAGCGGGCCGCTGACCTGCAGGCCGTGGTTAAGGACGACGACGTCGACGGTGCCGAAGGACTCGGCCGCCTGCCGGGCCAGGCTTTCGACGAACGCCTCGTCATTAAGGTCTCCCGGGACATACAGGTCATCAGGCTGGGCGCTGTCGAGTTGCTCCCTGCGGCCGGTGAGCAGCAGACGGGCGCCTTCGTTCCGGAAGTGCGAACATACGGCCTGCCCGATGCCGCTGTTGGCCCCGGTGACCAGGGCAGTGGTCTTATCAAGTCTCATGTCAGACTTTCCTTCGTGGTGTTAGTTCGTGGTTTTCGGGTTGGGAAATGAAATTCCGGGGCGTGGGTCAGTTGAGGAATCCGCGGGCATCGACAGGCCACCGTTCCAGCATTGTCCCGGTGCTGTCGGTAACGATGTACTCCTCGAAATTGACCACCACCGGGCAGACATGGTTGGGGACCACCGGAACCACTGTCCCGACGCCCGGACGGAAGTCCCCGCCGGGAAGCGGGAGGAACCCGTGGTACTCGTTCAGCCTTGACAGCACGGCCGTGGTGCCGGCAATTCCGCCGTAGCCGATCTCGGGGTTGCCTTCGCGGCCGAGGGCTTTGGTGCCGATATCGAGCATGACCTGATCGGGAACCCAGTCGCTGACCACCGTGCCGGCGACGAACAGCGCGATCTGATCCTCCGTGCAGGCACCGAGCCGGGCGTTGCCGAGGTCATTGAACACGTACTCCCCGGGCCGGATCTCGGTGATGACGCTGTTGGTGGCGAACTCCACGGTGGGTGTGGAACCGGCACTGACCACCTCTGGAGTGATCCCCACTGCCGTGAGGCTGCGTACCGCCGTGACGAGCGCGGCATCCTGGTCATCCGCGGCACCCTTGCGGGCGTCCGGTCCGGCGCTGCCGTGGCCCGGGTAGGTGAAGACGCCGGCCGGGACCAAGCCCCGGTTGCGCGCAGCAAGGGCCAGGTCACCTGCGGCCTCGGGAGCCGCCCCGGAACGGCGTGCCCCGCAGTCGACCTCAATCACGACCTGCAGCAGCCCCGGTTCGTCCCCCATCGCGTCGGCCAGGGCATTGATCGCCGCGACGTTATCGACGCCGACCCGCAGCCGGATGGTTTCGGCCAGTTTGCGGATCCGCGGACCTTTCGTTCCGGCGGGCCAGATCGGGTAGGCGATGAAGATGTCATCGAACCCGGCCGCGGCGAAGACCTCGGCCTCACCGACGTTGCCTGCGGTGATTCCGACCGCGCCGGCCTTGATCTGGCGCCGGCCGATCTCCACGCACTTGTGCGTCTTGACGTGTGGCCTGACGTCGAGGTTGTTCCGGGCGGCGAAGGCCTGCATGCGGTCGATGTTCTCCTGCATCACATCGGCCAGCACGATCGGTGAGGGGGTGTCGATTCGCTCGACGAGAGCCTCGAGGGCTCGTTGAATGCGGTTCACGCTGTACTCCTTGTAATTCTGTCTATGAATCGAGGACCGCGGGGCTTCCTCGAGGGTGGGATGTGCGGACCCCATCAGCGGGTCCCGCACACCACTGCCGCGGCAGTACCGCCGTCGTGCACGTGGCTAAACGGCCGTGCAGATCATCTGGATCTCGACCGGAGTGTTCGCCGGCAGCCCGACGACACCGATCGCGGTCCGGGCGTGCCGCCCGTTCTCACCCAACACTTCGATGAGCAGGCCACTGGCCGCGTCCGCGACCCGTGACTGCAGGCCGAAGTCCGGCCCACTGGCCACGAAGACCAGCATCTGCACGATCCGCACCCGGTCCAGATCACCCACCGCCTGCGCAGCGGCAGCGAGGCAGTTCAGCACACAATGGCGCGCGAGCTCCTGCGCCGTCTCCAGCTCGACATCCCGCCCGACGATGCCCTGGCCCAGCAGCTCACCGTCCTTGTAAGGCAGCTGGCCTGAGATGTGGATGCTGGAGTCCACCGCCCGGTGGTGCACGTAGTACGGGTTATCCGCGAGGACGGGCAGATCCAGGCCGAGGGCCTGGAGCCGATCCGCCGAGCCCACTTTTGTGGTTTGAGGCAGTGGCAGACTCATGCCATCACCGTCTTGCAGTGGTCCATGATCTCAGTTCTCCTTTTATGCAGCGGGATGCAGCACTTTGGCTTGATTTCGAATGCCAATGGATCCTCCAATTCATCCACGCTTCGTCGATTGTCGACGAAGCTGCTATCGATTCTTGAGTCATTTTCAGTCGTGAGAAGTGGGCATTCCGGCATGTCGACTGACACGCCGGATGCCCCTACTCATCAGGACCGGAGAAGGTATTGCTCCTGTCCCATTGGGCTACTTGACTGGCTGCGGTGCGAGGGGAGGGCTCGGAATGTCTTTGTAGGAGTCGAGGTACTGGGCGTCGAGGATGGCGGATTCCATGCCCCATTTGGTCAGGATCTCCTTGTATTCAGGCAAGCTGGACAGGTGCTTGATGGCTGCGACGATTGCCGGGGTCAGTTCAGAATCCTTCGGCAGCGCCATGGAGAGTACGGTTCCGGGGATTCTGGCTCCCAATTCGACCTCGTTGGGGTTCTGTTTCTCTGCCCAGCCGGCACTTACCGCGTCCGTGTATGCCGCGTCCACCTGGCCGCTGCGCAACTGAAGGTACATCTCCTGCTGGTTGGGGACGGAGATAAGGTTGATGGCGGGTTTCCCATTGGCCTCGCACTCTGCACTGTAGGCCGGTCCCTTCGTTACTGCCTGGGTGCTTCCCAGGGTCACTGCAACCTTGTGCCCGCACATGGTCTTTTCCCCGATGTTGAGGGGATTTCCTACCTTGGTGGCAATGCCGAACCCGCCGCGGGCGTAGCCGACCAGGTCAATCACTTTCAAACGGTCCAGGGTCACACCCATGTCGGCGATGGCAGCGTCGAAGCGGTTGGCCTGCAGCCCGGGGATAAGTGCGTCGAAGGTTGTTTTCTTATGGGAAATCTGGATGTTCAGGATCTTTCCCAGTGCGCGCGAAATGTCCGCGTTCATCCCGACATAAGTATGCCCGTCCGAGCCGATGAAGGTGGTGGGGGCTGCCGTTGGGCTGACGCCGAAAACGATGACGCCTTTGTCACGGATGTTCTTGGGCACGAGGGAGGCCACAGATTCGCTGGCCTTGATGCCGGCTACGCTGGTGTACTCTTTCACGGACTTCGGGTCAGCCGGTTCGGGCATCGCGCCCTGGACTTCAATCGGCTTGTTGGATTCTCCGGGCACGGTCGAGGCCGCGGTTCCGCCGCAGGCTGTCAGTGCCAGCACGACGGCGGCGAATCCGGCACTCAGGACGAGCCGATGATTATTGGAATTTTTGAATTTCATGGTGTTACTGCACCTAACGTCATTGGGGATGGGGATGGGGACATTGATAGAGCGCTTACTGGGAAAGTCTTCGGTGACTTCCCAGCGGAATTAGCAGGTTTTAGAGGACCTGGCTGAGGAAGTCTTTGGTCCGGCTGTTTTTAGGGTTGAGGAGTACTTCGGCAGGGTTGCCTCTCTCGACGATGACTCCGCCGTCGAGGAATACGATTTCGTCCCCCACTTCCCGGGCGAAGCCGATTTCGTGGGTGACGACCACCATGCTGGTTCCTCCGGTGGCGAGTTCCTTCATGACTTCCAGAACTTCACCGACTAGTTCGGGGTCAAGTGCGGAGGTTGGTTCGTCGAAAAGCATCATTTCGGGGTTCATGGCCAGGGCCCGGGCAATGGCAACCCGTTGCTGTTGTCCGCCGGAGAGCTGGCTGGGGTAGTGGTACGACTTGTTATCAAGGCCAACCCGTTTCAGCAGGGCGTGGGCGCGTTTGACGATCTCGCTCTTGTTCTCCCTTTTCACCCAGCCAGGCGCGACGCACACGTTTTCAAGCGCAGTCATGTGCGGGAAGAGATTGAACTTTTGAAACACCATCCCGATGCGGGCACGTTGCCGGGCGATGCCGCTTTCGTTCAGCTCGTGATATTTATTGTGCTTGAACTCGTAACCCATACGTTCGCCATTGACATAGATACTTCCACCATCTGGCTTCTCCAGAAGATTCATACAGCGCAGCATGGTGGATTTACCTGAACCGCTGGGCCCCAACAGGCAGACAACATCCCCGCGGTTCATCGAGAAATCGATCCCCGATAATACCGTATTGTCGCCAAAGTGTTTGTGCAGATCCTTGACTTCGAGAACTTTATCGTCAGTCATCAGTTGTTGTTGCTTTCTTGTAGGGCCACAATCGGCTGACCGGTTTTCAGTTTCCTTTTTGATACGCCGTTCCGGGGTGAAAATCCTCGTGCGAGCCGTCGTTCAATGCGGCTCTGGAAATAGCTCAGCACCGACGTGATCATCAGGTACCAGAGTCCCGCCACCGTCAACAGCGGAATCGTTTGATAGTTGGAGGCGTAGATCAGCTGTGCACTGTGCAGGAGATCCGCGATACCAACTACACTCACAAGCGAGGTGGCCTTGAGCAGCGAAATGACCTGGTTGCCTGTGGGGGGAATGATCATTCTCATGGCCTGCGGTATGAGGATTCTGAGCGTATTGAACCTCCCCATGCCGAGAGCCTTCGCCGCTTCGGTTTGGCCGGGGTCCACGCCCAGGAACCCACCCCTGGTGATCTCAGCCATGTAGGCCGCCTCGTTAAGGGTCAAACAGAGGATGGCAGCGACAATGGGCGTCATGACCACATTGGTTTCCACCTGCAGGAACGTCATCCCGAACGGAAGACCAATTCCCAGCGTGGGATACAGTGCAGACAAATTGAACCAGAAAATGAGCTGAACGAGAACGGGGGTGGCGCGGAAGAACCAAACGTAAAAGCCAGCTATTGAATTGAGAAGCCTATTCCTGGACATTCTCATAATGCCGATCACACCACCGAGCACTGTTCCCAGCACCATGCAGACGACTGTCAGCCAAAGGGTGAGAAATATGCCCTCAAGGATAGTCTTGGCGGTGAAGTACTCGGCGACTATGTCCCAGCGAAGATTCTCATTCAGCAGGACGGAGATGAGCATTGCAACGGCCAAGCCTGCCACAATGACCGATGCCACCTTTTTCGCGATGTGGCGCTGCCGAACAATGGGGAATGCCTCTTCCACATTCGCCGTCCGAGGCAACGACTCTTGGTCGCGATTGTTCTCTTTGCTTTGAATGCTATGCATAGTTGCCGTGCCTTACCTGCCTGGGTGCCGATCGAGCGCATAGGCTCCATGAATTGAAAATTACCGATAATTTTTTGTTGAATTATGTGCCTATATCAGGCACTTAAAAGACCTGGAAAATATCTCAGTCGCAGGTCCGATGTCCGCGCTAGCCACTTCCCCCGAGCAGTGGCTAGCGCGGACGGCTTCACATGGTGCTAATCCTTGTGCTCAGTTGAGCGCGGAGGATGTGGCGGTTGCTCCGGCGGCCGCGAGCGCTTCCTGGAGTTGGCTACGCAGGGAACCAGACCGGGGAGAGATGGTTCCGGTGAAGGCTGCCTGGCCGATGGTAAAGGCGTCTGCTCCCGCTGCCGCGAGTGCTTCAATTTGGGAGATGGACGAGATGCTTCCTGCGACCACGAGCGTGCCTTGCGTGGCTTTGCGCGCTGCCTTCACCAAGTCCAGTGGCTCGGCGTCGGTTGCCCGGAAGGCGAGCAGGTCAACTCCCGCGGCTCCGGCCTGTTCAAATGCGGTGCATTGCGCGGCCACTTCCTCCGCGGTTCCACCTAGTTTCGTGGGGTGCCCTGTCGGTTGTCCCGGGAACGGGAGGTACTGCACGTTGGAACCGGAGAGTATCTCCAGTGTTTCGTCGACGAAGGTGCCGCCAAGGAGATAATCCACACCCAGATCTACTGCCATTTTGGTTGACTGCAGTGCGGCGTCGCGGTCGGTGCTGACCACTTCGAGGTGGGTTGCGGCTCCCCGGGCTTTGATTCGGGTGTGAAGCTCGCGGAGAACCTCAGGCGTGACGCCGATGTCTTTGAAGCCGATGTGCTTCAGGGGGACGTCCTCGATTTCGGTCAGAACGTCGAGGCAGTCCTTCACGGTCTGATCATCGCGGGTGAGCATGAAGATGAATTCCATAGGAGTTGGTTCCTTTCAGGGGAGAAATAGCGGATAGGGGGCCGGGATTCCCGATCCCTTGTTGGGGGCGGGGTCACTGTGCCCCTGTCATCCGGACTGCATGGTGAAGTGCTACGAGCAGGCTTCGGTGGTCGGCGATACCGCGGCCTACGATGTCGAAGGCTGTTCCGTGGTCCACACTGGTGCGCACGAACGGCAGCCCGATGGTGACGTTGACTCCACGTTCAAGACCGAGGTATTTGAACGGAATGAGGCCCTGGTCGTGGTACTGGGCGACCACGACGTCGAAATGGCCTTGACGTGCACGCAGGAACACTGTGTCTGGTGGCCACGGCCCGGAGGCAGAAATTCCTTCAGCGATGGCTTTCTCGACCGCCGGCTGAATGATCTCCAATTCCTCGGTTCCCATGAGGCCGTTCTCGCCGGCGTGCGGATTCAGGCCGGCCACCCCGATCCGTGGTTCAGGGATTCCGGCTTTGACCATGGCGGTGTGGGCGAGGCGGATCGACCGCAAGATGCTTTCCGTGGTGACCAGCTCTATGGCGTTCTTCAAGGATTCGTGGATGGTCACAAGGACTACGCGAAGATCGTCGCTGGACATCATCATCGTGTAGTCATCGCACTGGCTGAGCTCCGCCAGGATCTCGGTATGTCCAGGATAGGGAAGGCCTGCCAACCGCATCGCCTCCTTGTTGATGGGAGCCGTGACCAGCGCCGAAACCTCACCGGCGAGGGCAGCGTCAATGCCCGCCTTGACGTAGTCGAAGGCCGCTTGCCCTGACTGTGCCTGGACCTTTCCCAATGGCAGGTCTTCCGGCAACTCCGTTACAGCGAGCACCTGAACGTAAGGAGCGTCCGGCCGGAACTCGGACATGGTGATGGCCCGGGCTTCCAACGCAAGGCTGCTCTGCGTGGCAGCCCTGTTCAGTACGCCGATGTCGCCTATGACAAGTGCAGGAACGTTAAGTCCTGGCTCGGCCATCAGTTTCATGACGATCTCCGGCCCGACGCCAGACGGGTCTCCCATCGTCAATGCAATTGGTTTCATGATTCTTCCTCAGTGTCTTGGAGTTCGAGCAGAAGGTTTTTTAGCCGGATGAGCGTCCGGGGATTTCCGAAGCCACCGGCCTTGATCAGGACCGGCACGTGTGCGGGATGATCCAGGATTCCGAGAGTTATGCCCGGTTCGGGCTCAGAGAGGACGTCGATCTGGCGCGAACCCAGCCTGTCCAGCACGCTTCGCGCAGTCTGGCCACCGGTGAGAATGAGCGCGTCGAATGCATTTGCGTCGAACAGCTCCTGGACAGTCGAGGCCAGCCAGTTGTCGGCCTCCCCCGTGGAGTGGGAGGCAAAAGGGTCATGCAAGGCCGAATATCCGTTAGCCGATAGCTCCTCGACGACTCTTTCAACCAGGTCTGCCGGGCTCGCGGTCTCGGCAGACGCTGAGCGTTGCCCCTCCGAGGAAGGCAGAGCCAGGACCACATCAAGCTGTTCCCTGCTCGACGGATGCAGGCTCCCGACAACAATCAATACACGTGTGGACCGTGTGGTCGCCGGCACCGGCATCGCAGCTGACGAAGCGGCGCACCTCTTGGCAACCGCAGCTGCCAACCCAGGTGAACCAACCCATAGAACATCCGCAAGCGAATCCGGGTGTTCAACCAGAAGGTCCAGGTCAGCGTCAGATTGGGCATCCGCAATCAGGATCCGTTCTTTACCCACGCGGTGGTTCCAGGAAGTGGCTGCATCGATCAGGTTCGCATGAGGAAAGAGCCTTCTAAGGTTGCTTTCCTTGGCGGGATTGGCAGCATCCAGCCCGAAATGCGTTTCCGACACCGGAACGCCGTCAAGGAGCTGAACGCCGCCATGGGTGGTTCGTCCTTCAGCTGGAAATGCCGGCGCAATCACAGCGGTCATTCGCCCGCTCTCCGCAAGTGCCGCCTCGATCTCAGCGGCTACATGGCCCCGCAGGGTGGAATCAACGGTCTTGAACAGGACGTCGGCATCTTTAATCCGCCGTGTACAACGGACGGTTTCGGAAACGGCTGTCCCTGCATCCTGGGAACGTGTGTTCACATCGACGGCAGAGACGCCCGCTCGGAGATCACCCTCGACCGTGCCGAGGAAGATACTCGCAGGGATCCCCAAGGCCCGGAACGGGCCAGCACCGTCACCCGCCGATGTCAGATCGTCAGCGAGAACACCGATCTTGAAGTCCTTGCCACCATCGCGAAGCGTCGTAGTGCGCTTGGGGAGTACTGCCTTGTCCAGCATTTTTCGTCCTTCACGTTAGGTTCACTCAACTGTCCCACCGTGAAGACCAAATAAAAATGGATTCTTTAGCACTCATGTGTGAGAATTACTCACATGATTTGGCCAGATTTGCCGCCCTTGGGGACCTTGGTTGCCTTTGAAAGTACAGTCAGATTGGGAAGCGTCACCGCGGCAGCCGCGGAACTGCACCTCACCCACGGCGCCGTGAGCAGGCAGATCCAGGCCCTCGAAGGTTCTCTGGGCCTGACCCTTTTTGAGCGCCGTAACCGTGCAATCGTTCCAACGCAGGACGCGGTGGACTACGCGTCCCAAATAACCGATGCCCTCAACCTTTTGTCCTCAGCAACCAGGCGCGTTCAGAATCTCCGGCATAGTGACAGTCTGGTCCTGTCGTGTGAGCCCACATTGCTGATGCGATGGTTGCTTCCGCGGCTGCCGGCCCTTTATCAAGCCGTCCCAGGCGTTGATCTTCACCTCTCCGGCGCAGGCGGCAGAATCGACCTTGCGCGCCAAGGCGTTGACATCGCCGTGCGCCGCAACGACTTCGCCATACCGCGCCAAATGGACAGCACCATCCTGTCGTCCGAAAGAATTGGCCCGGTCTGCAGTCCTGACATGGCAAGCAAGATCACGTCAGTTGAGGATCTCGGATCACTTCCACTACTCCATTCGGCTACACGACCCGGAGCCTGGACGAACTGGCAAGAAAACGCCTCAGCACCCGAATTCCCAACCCGAAGCGAGACGACCTTTGAGCATTTCTATCTCTCACTGCAGGCTGCCGCCGCCGGAGTTGGCGTGGCCATAGGCCCCTACGCACTGGTCGCGGACGATCTCCGCGACGGCCGTCTCGTAGCACCCCTCGGGTTCGTTGAAGATGGCAGCAAGTATGTATTCCTCTCAAGAGACCCGAGCGACACCAGGGTTGCCCTCATTCGCGAGTGGTTTATACACGAAATGCGCCACTCCTAGCCGCTCCATGGGACGCGCCGGGCCGGGCGGCGAGGTAGTGGCGGACGTCAGTTCTTCCAAGGGGTCAGGTGACGCTGATCTGGTTGATCCCGAGGCGGGCTCAACATTCAGGCCGTACAGGGCTTCGAGTGCTGCGGTGTAGTCGCCCTGCCGGCCGGACGCCGCCAGTTCCCGTGCCCGGGCGGTGGGCACATGCATGAGTTGCCGGACTACACGCCGCAAAGCGAACTCCACGGCTTCCGCGGTGGCGGTGCAGCCATGCTGGTTCTTGACCCGCGCCACCTCGCTGACCAGAACCCGCTGCATGTGGCTCCGCAGCGCCACGATCGCTGGGTCCAGGAGACGGGCCCGCTGGTCTTCTTCGAACCGCAGCGCAGCCTGCCGGACGAGTTCGGCGGCCTCCTGGACGACGGCAGAGTGCTCACGGGGTGAGGCCATCCGCACGTCGTCCAGGGTGATGAGTTCGACCCCGGGCAGCTCACCGGTCTCCGGCTCGAAGTCGCGGTTCAGGGCCAGGTCGACGACAATGAGGCGTTCCTGCGCGGCCTGCCGGAACCGCCTGAATTCATCTGCCCCGAGCCGGGTTCCGCGGCCGCTGCAGCCGATCACCACATCGGCGCCTTGGATTGCCGCGGGCAGCTCGGAGCGCACCAGGGCAGCAGCGCCGCGGGCTGCGGCGAAGGCCTCGGCGCGTCCGGACCATGAAAAGACGGAGACGTTGTCACAGTGCCCGGCTGCCAGCAGCGCCAGGGTGGAGCCTGCATAGGCTCCGGTGCCGATGACAACCACCGACAACGCGGCAACCCCGTCGCGCCCCAGCTTAGCGGCGGCCAGATCCAGGGCGACAGAGACCATGGAGCGCCCGGCGTCGCCGAGCGCGGTCAGGGATCCGACGTCGCGTGCGGCGCGTGAGGCTGCCTGGAACAGGCGGATCAAAGCGCCGCTGGCCGCCCCCGATTCCTGTGCTGCTGCCAGGGCCCGTCGGAGCTGCCCCGCAATTTCGCGTTCGCCGATCACCGCCGAATCCAGGCCGGCACCTACGGAGAAGAGGTGCGCCGTCATCGCCTCACCGGACAGAAAGTCCAAGGACCCGCGGAGTTCTTCGCCGCCAACGCCGGAGCACTCACCGATAATCGACAGCACGCGGCTCCGGGCTGCGGAGGGCTCCGTGCCGGCAGCAATCTCGAAGTAGACCTCGAACCGGTTGCACGTCGACAGCACCACAGTGCCGGCTATGCCTGGGGATGCGGCCAAGGCTGCGGGTGTGATCCGGCGCGGGCCTGCCCCCAGCCGCGCAAGGAAGTCCAGGCCGGTGCCGCGGTGCGAGCCGACCACGGCAAACAGCTGGGCATCCGGGGCCGGGTGCCCGGCTGCATAGCCCTCCGATTCGACCGGTATCTCGAGACCTTCTGGCACTGCAACCCCCTGGTTCCCTAACTTCCTTTACGACGACGGGGCCCCCCGGCACCCTGTGGCCAGGCGCCTTTGCCTGGCCACAGAGCTTGGACCTGGAGACAGCGTGGGCTCGCCACCTTGGAAAATTCTTGCGGCCGGGGCGGCGCGTTTAGCATTCTGCAACGATGTACCGAGATGTTGCCGTGAGAAGGAGCCTCGGATGGCTGTGACCATGAATGATGTTGCCCGCGTGGCAGGGGTGTCCCTGAAAACCGTGTCCAATGTCCTCAACGACTATGAGTTCATCAGGCCGGCCACAAAGCAGAAGGTGCTGGACGCCATTAACGAGCTCGGCTACGAGGCCAACCTGACGGCCCGGAGCCTCCGCTCCGGCAAGTCGCGCATGCTCGGCCTGGTTTTGGCCGACCTTTCAGCCCCGTATTACGCAGAGCTGGCCTCGCGCCTCATGACTGTTGCCTCCGCCCGCGGTTACCGTGTGCTCGTGGAGCAGTCCGCCGCACTCGAGGAGAACGAGCTCAGTGCGTTGCATGGTCCGTTCCGCCAGCTGACGGACGGGCTCCTGTTCACCCCGCTGAGGCTGGATCCGGACATCGTGGCGGACCGGCGCGGAGGCAAGCCGCTCGTGATGCTGGGAGAGCATATCCAGGACCCGCGGTTCGATACCGTCACCATGAAAAATGTCCGGGCGGCCCAGGCGATGACAGCCCACCTGCTGGCCGGAGGACGGCGCCGCATAGCAGTGATCGGAGCATCACCGGAGGACAGCGCGGGAAGTCCGGGGCTGCGGCTCACCGGCTACCGGCAGGCGCTCAAGGACGCCGGGGTGGACTTTGAACCGGCACTCATCGTCCCGTCCGAGTGGCGCCGGGATGCCGGAGCCTCCGCGGTGGCTGCACTGTTGGACAGTGCAGTGCCGTTCGACGCCGTCTTCGGATTGAACGACGCCCTCGCACTGGGAGCCCTGCATGAACTCCTCATCCGCGGCGTCAAGGTTCCGCAGGACGTTGCCGTGGCAGGCTTTGACGATATTGATGAGGCCCGCTTCGCCTCCCCGGCGCTCACCACCGTGGCGCCGGGCATGCAGGAAATCGCGGAGCGCTCTGTCGGCCTCCTGATCGACCGGATCGAAGGCAAGGAGAAGTCCGACGACGGCGTGCACGTCGAAGCGGGTTTCGAGCTCAAGATCCGGGCCTCGGCACCGTAGAGCCGCCCCTTCGGGTTATCCCGGCGCTTTCGTGGGTACATGAAACCTGTGGCCTCCGTCTCCCTAACAACGGAAAGGAACCGCAATGATTGCCCTGCTGGTCATCGATATGCAGAACGCCTACTTCGAGGATCCTGCCCTCGCTCCGCGGCAGGACGCCCTGGTTCAGGCCTGTAACCGTCTCATCGGGGAGTCGGCCGCAAGCGGCGCCAAGGTTCTGCTGGTCGGAACCGAGCACGAGCGGGACAAGTCCACCTGGTCCCTGAATATGCTGGACGACGACCAGGGATTCATCTTCCGCGGTTCCGGCCAGGCCGACTACGTTCCCGGACTTCAGACCGACGGACTGCCCCGCCTGGTTAAAACGCGCGACAGCGCCTTCGCCGGAACCGACCTGCTGTCCCGGCTGCGGAACTGGGGCGTCGAGGAACTGGTGCTCGCGGGCGTCGCCACGCACAACTGCATTGCCCAGACGGCGGCCGACGCCTTCGCCCACAACTTCCGCGTCGTCTACGCCGAGGAGGCCATGGCATCCGGGAACGAGCGGGCCGCGGCAGACATGCTGCGGATCCTGTCCGACGAATACCGCCAGCCGGTGCTGTCCACAGACGACATCGCAACACGGATGAAGGGCAGCTAGCCCAGGAAATCTTGCTGAAACGTCCGCGGATTACGCTGGTCACACACCGCCGGGCGCGTGCACCCGCATGCTGCGGGGGTGTCCGTCCTAGAAGGGATCCCGGTATGCATCTGATGCCCCGCGAGCAGGAAAAGCTCATGATCGTGGTCGCAGCCGACCTCGCACGCCGCCGCCAAGCGCGCGGGCTTAAGCTGAACTTTCCGGAGGCTGTGGCCATCATCAGCTACGAACTGATCGAAGGGGCACGGGACGGGCGGACGGTTGCCGAGCTCATGAGCTACGGCACCACCCTCCTGAGCCGCGACGACGTCATGGAAGGCGTCCCGGAGATGATCCACGATGTCCAGGTCGAGGCGACTTTCCCCGACGGCACCAAGCTCGTCACCGTCCACGATCCGATCCGATAGGGGGCACCATGATTCCGGGAGAATACGTCCTGCGGAACGAACCGCTGACGGTCAATGCGGGACGCGAGGCGATCGACGTCGTCGTCGTCAATACCGGCGACCGCCCCGTGCAGGTGGGCTCGCACTACCACTTCGCCGAGGCGAACAGCGCGCTGACATTCGACCGCCAGGCCGCGTACGGGCGCCGGCTCGACATCCCGGCGGGAACCGCTGCGCGGTTTGAGCCCGGAGACAGCAGGACGGTGCGCCTCATCGAGCTCGCGGGCAGCCGCGAGGTGTTCGGGCTGAGCAACGCGGTCAACGGCAGCCTTGGGGCGGCAGGGATAGCACAGGCGACGGCAGGGGGAACGCAATGAGTTTCGAGCTTTCACGCAGGCAGTACGCGGACCTTTACGGCCCGACGACGGGCGACGCCATCCGCCTCGCGGACACCGATCTGTTCCTCGAGATCGAGAAGGATCTCACCGCTTATGGCGAGGAAGTGGTGTTCGGCGGCGGCAAGGTGATCCGCGACGGCATGGGCCAGAACGGCCAGGTGGTGCGGGATGAAGACGTCCCGGACACCGTGATTACCAACGTGGTCATCCTCGACTACACCGGCATCTACAAGGCGGATGTCGCACTCAAGGACGGCCACATCTTTAAGATCGGCAAGGCCGGTAACCCGCAGATCACCGACGGTGTGGACATCGTGATCGGCGCAAGCACCGAAATCATCGCCGGGGAACGGAAGATCCTCACGGCCGGCGGCGTGGACACCCATATCCACTTCATTTCCCCGGACCAGGTGCCCACGGCCCTCGCCAGCGGCGTCACCACCATGGTGGGCGGCGGCACGGGTCCGGCGGAAGGCACGAAAGCCACCACTGTTACCCCCGGCAAGTGGCACATCCAGCGGATGCTGCAGGCCGCCGAAGGGATGCCCATCAACATCGGGCTGTTCGGCAAGGGGCACGCCTCCGCCGTCGAACCGCTGGCCGAACAGATCCGGGCCGGAGCCGTCGGGCTCAAGATCCATGAGGACTGGGGATCCACCACCTCCTCGATCGACAACTCCCTGAAAGTGGCCGACGAATACGACGTCCAGGTGGCCATCCATACCGACACCCTTAACGAGTGCGGCTTCGTGGAGGACACCATCCGGGCCATCGCGGGCCGGGTCATCCACACGTTCCACACGGAGGGCGCCGGCGGCGGGCACGCCCCGGACATCATCAGGATCGCCGGACTGCCGAACGTCCTGCCAGCCTCCACCAACCCCACGCTGCCGTACACGCGGAACACCATCGAAGAGCACCTGGACATGCTCATGGTGTGCCACCACCTCAACCCGGACATCCCGGAGGATGTGGCCTTCGCAGACTCCCGCATCCGCGCGGAGACCATCGCCGCCGAGGACGTACTCCAGGACCTGGGAATCTTCGCCATCACCTCCTCCGACTCCCAGGCCATGGGCCGGGTGGGCGAGGTGATCACCCGGACCTGGCAGGTGGCGGACAAGATGAAGAAACAGCGGGGCGTACTGAAGGACCCCTCGGGTGAGGAGCACGGTTCCGCTGCTGGTCTGGGACCCGGAAGCGACAACTTCCGCCTCAAACGCTATGTGGCCAAGTACACCATCAACGCGGCCATCGCGCAGGGCATGGCGGATTCCATCGGCTCGGTGGAAGAGGGCAAGTTCGCGGACCTCGTCCTCTGGGACCCGGCGTTCTTCGGGGTCAAGCCCGAGCTGGTGCTCAAGGGAGGGCAGATCGCCTATGCACTGATGGGCGACGCCAACGCCTCCATTCCCACGCCCCAGCCGCGGACCATGCGCCCGATGTTCGCCGCTTTCGGCAAGGCCGTGCAGCAGTGCTCCATCACGTTCCTGTCCCAGGCCGCCATCGATGCGGGGGTGCCGGAGGAGCTGGGCCTGCAGAAGATCATCCGGCCCGTCTCCGGGATCCGGTCGCTGTCCAAGGCCGACCTCAAGTACAACGACGCCACCCCGGACATCCAGGTGGACCCGGAAACGTACAAGGTTTCCGTGGACGGCGAGGACGTCACCTGCGAACCGGCGGACGTGCTGCCCATGGCACAGCGCTATTTCCTCTTCTGAGTCCCCAACCATCCGGAGCCCCATGTGATCATCGAAAAAATCCTCGGCAACCTGCGCGACCTCCCTGAGGCGGAGACCGCGGTCTTCGCCGGGCTGCACACGGAAAAAGTGGTGCTTCCCAGCGCCGAGCTGGTCAAGCGTATCCAGCGCGTCACCACGGACCACGGCACGGAAATCGGCATCCGGCTGCCGTCCGGCTCCGGGGACCTCCGCGACGGCGACATCCTGCACGTGGCCGAAACCAGCATGATCGTGGTGTCCGTGCTGCCCACCGACGTCCTGGTGGTGGCGCCCCGGACCATCCACGAGATGGGCCTCGTGGCCCACTCCCTCGGCAACCGCCATCTGCAGGCCCAGTTCTTCGACGCTTCCTCCGAGTACGGCGCCGAGGTCATGGTGTGCGCCTACGACCATACTGTCGAGGACTACCTTCGCCACGTGGGAGTGCCCTACGACCGCCAGGAACGCGTTCTGCCCGTGCCTTTCCGCCATGCCGAACACAGCCACTAACATTCCCGCCGCGGGTGCGGCTGGGGACGCCGCGAGGGATATGGGGCCGTGCCCGCTTCGCGGTGCCCGCCACGCCGCGGCCCCATATCCCTCGCGTCGCTTTGCTTCCTCACCTTGGGCGGCACTTCGGTGAGCTATCAGCTGGCGCTGCAGCAGCTCACCGACTCCGCGCTGCCTACTGGGGCTTTCGCGCACTCGCTCGGGTTTGAGACGTATATCGATCGTGGCGTCGTGGTCGATGAGGCTTCTTTTGGCGTTTGGCTGGGCGCATTTATTTCCCAGCAGCTCACTTACTCCGACGGGCTGGCCATTCGGTTCCTCTATGAAGGGGTATCTGTGACGGAGCTGGATTCGCTACTGTCGGCCCAGCTTTTGCCGCGGCAGCTGCGTGAAGCCAGCACCAAGATGGGTGCCCGGCTGCTGGAGATCGGATCCGAGGTGTTTCCTTCTCCGGAGCTGACGGAGTACCGGGAGCTGGTGGGTGCGGGCCGCGCCGCCGGCCATCAGCCGCTGGCGTTCGCCGTCGTCGCCCGTTCCCTGGGTGTGCCCCTGCCGGAGGCGCTCGCGGCCTACCTCTTTGCGACGGTCACCTCGCTCACGCAGAACGCCGTCCGTGCCGTTCCGCTGGGGCAGAACGCCGGCCAGCGGCTGCTGCGGGCAGCGTCCGACGGCGTTGCTGCCGCCGTCGAACGGGTTGGCCACCTTACGCCGGACGACTTCGGGGCCGTCAGCCCCGGACTGGAAATCTCACAGATGCGGCACGAACGCCAACGTGCCCGCATGTTCATGAGCTAGCAGGAGGACAGCATGTCTGAACCCATCAAGATCGGCATCGGCGGACCGGTTGGCGCCGGCAAGACCCAGCTCGTGGAGCGGCTCACCCGCCACATGAGCCGGGAAATCTCCATGGCCGCCATCACCAACGACATCTACACCATCGAGGACGCCAAAATCCTTGCAGCGAACGGCATCCTCCCCGAGGACAGGATCATCGGCGTCGAAACCGGCGGCTGCCCGCACACCGCCATCCGCGAAGACACGTCGATGAACACGGCCGCCATCGAGGAGCTCAAGAAACGCCACCCTGACCTGCAGGTCATCTTCGTGGAATCCGGCGGCGACAACCTCTCTGCCACCTTCAGCCCCGAGCTCGTTGACTTCTCGATCTACATCATCGACGTGGCCCAGGGCGAGAAGATCCCCCGAAAAGCAGGGCAGGGCATGATCAAGTCCGACCTGTTCATCATCAACAAAACGGACCTCGCACCCCACGTCGGCGCCGACCTCGCGGTTATGGAGCGGGACTCCAAGGACTTCCGCGGCGACAAGCCCTTCTGCTTCACCAACCTCAAAACCGACGAAGGGCTCGACGCCGTCATCGACTGGGTGCGGCGCGATGTCCTGATGCTCGACCTGGCCCAATGAGCACAACCCCGTTGGCGGTACCTCAAGGCGACCTAGCCGCTCGACTCAACCCGAGCACCCCGGCGCCAATGGGGGAGCTTGAGTTGCGGGTCGAGGTGCGCGGGGGCAGGTCCGTGGCCGCGCATCAGTACCACCGGGGCGCCTTGCGGGTATTGCGCCCGCATTTCTTGGATGCTTCCGGGCAGGTTTGTTATGTCCTCGTCAATCCTGGCGGGGCCTATCTTGGGGCTGACCTTTACGTCATTGACGTGGAGGTGGCGGATGGGGCGAGGCTGCTGCTGACCACTCAATCTGCGACGAAGATTTACCGGACGCCGGGCTCGTTTGCTGAGCAGCGGATGACATTGCGGCTGGGGGAGGGGGCGCAGCTGGAACTGGCTCCGGACCAGCTGATCGCCTACCGGGAGGCCAGCTACCGGCAGAACACGCGCATCACCGTGCAGCCGTCGTCGAGCCTGATGATGGCTGAGGTGATTACGCCGGGGTGGTCTCCCGACGGGGCCTCATTCCGGTATGAAGAACTGCGGCTCCGCAACGAGATCCATGTGGAGACCGGCGGCCGCACGGCACTGCTGGCCCTGGACAACGTGCTGATCCGGCCGTCGCTCAGCGACGTCACCGGCATGGCGTTCATGGAGGGCTTCAGCCATCTGGGGTCGCTCATTGTGGTGGACCAGAGAGTGGACCAGGCGCTCGCCGATGAGCTCCATGCGCTCGCTGCCGGCCACGACGCCTACACCGGGGTGTCCCTCACCGCGTCGGTCGGGGGAACCACCGGCCTGGTGCTGCGGTCCCTGTCCGACTCCACGGAAGAACTTAACCGGCTGCTGGATGTCTGTACTGCCGTGCTGCGCGGACAATGGTACGGGCAGGCGCCCCTGAATTTGAGGAAGTACTGATGTCGCCGACAGGATTGGCCGCAATGTACCGGCAGCGCGAGGAACTGCCCCTGCGGACCCGCATGCTGTTTGCATTTGGTGCCGTGGCCGCGCTGCATCTTGCCGCCGTCGTATTTCTTTTCACCGGAACTACTGGAGACGGTGCCGCCGGTGCAGGCCAGTCCGTTGCCCTGGGGCTGGTGCTCACCGCCTACCTCGCGGGCGTCAAACACAGCTACGACTGGGACCACATCGCCGCGATCGATAATTCGACGCGCAGGTTCGTGGCCCAGCGGAAGGACCCCGTGAGCGTCGGATTCGCCTTCAGCCTGGGCCACAGCTCCGTCGTGATCCTGGCCGGCGTCCTGGTGGTGGGCGGCGCTGCCATGGTGGGCCAGTTCATGGAGGACGGCACCACCGGAAATCTGGTGCTGGGACTGATCGGCAGCGGCGTCTCCGGGCTGTTCCTGCTGGTCATGGGCCTGTTCAACGGATCGGCATTCCTGCAGGCTGCGCAGGCGTACCGGAACGTGCAGGGCGGCGGAGAGGTGCGCGACGGGGACCTTGAGGCCAAGGGATTTGTTGCCCGCCTGCTGGCCAGGCCGCTGTCAAGGGTGCAGCGTCCGCGGAATATTTACGTGATCGGATTCCTGTTTGGGCTGGGTTTCGATACGGCCACCACCATCGGGCTCCTGGTGATGACGACGGCGGCGTCCCTCGCCGGAGTCTCCCCGCTGGCCCTCCTGGCGCTTCCTCTGTCGTTCACTGCGGCCATGACGCTCTTCGACACCACGAACGGCGTCGCCATGATGCGCATGTACAGATCGGCACTCCACAAGCCGCAACGGAAGCTGGGCTTCAACGCCCTGATCACGGGCATCTCCGCCCTGTCCGCCCTGTTCGTTTCAGCCATTACCCTGGGCGGCTTCTTCCATACGGCCTTTGGGCTCGAAGACCCCCTGACAACCTGGCTGGGCGGGGTGGACCTCGGCGAGGCCGGGCTGCTCCTGGTCGCTGTGCTGCTGGCCGTGTGGGGTGTTGCCGCGCTGCGGGCGCGGTCGAAGGGCTCTTCGCAGGCCGCCTAGCCGTGACATAGAAGCACAACTTATGACGCGGACCGGAGCGAATGGCAGGATAGGACGCATGGAACTGCACATCACGGGGGATCCCGCTGCCGACAAACTGCTCAGCGATGACGCGTTTGCGCTGCTCACCGGCATGCTGCTTGACCAGCAGGTGACCATGGAGTCGGCCTTTGCCGGCCCCGAAAAGATCCGCACGCGCATCGGGTCGATCGAACCCGCGGCGATCGCCGGGTACGATCCCCAGGGCTTCGTCGACGTGTTCAAGGAGCGGCCGGCCGTGCACCGTTTCCCGGGCTCCATGGCCGCACGTGTACAGGCCCTGGCCGAGACCGTGCACAGCGAGTGGAACGGGGACGCCACCGCCATCTGGACCCAGGGTGACCCCGACGGCAAGGAAGTGCTGCGCAGGCTCAAGGCCCTGCCCGGATTCGGCGAGCAAAAGGCGAAGATCTTCCTGGCGCTTCTCGGGAAGCAGCGCGGGCTCCAGGCAGAAGGCTGGCGCGAGGCCGCCGGCCACTACGGCCAGGAGGACGCCTTCCTGTCCGTCGCCGACATTGTTGACCAGGAGTCGCTGAGCAAGGTGCGCGCGAGCAAGCAGGCCGCGAAAGCCGCGGCCAAGTCCGCGAAAGCGGCCGGGAGCTGACGCCAGGTCCTTAACCGGTATCCCTCCGCCGGCTGGTCCCAGACAACGTCCGGAGCCGCCAGGTCCATGGCTGCTCCGAGGGCGAAGCTGTCGATTGTGGAGATGGGTCTGCCTTGTAGGGTTGCTGCCATGGACAACAGGAATCCGGATGTCGATGACTGGAGTTCGGGCTGCTGGAAGGCGAGGGCGAGGTCTCCCGGGTGGCCCGCTTCCTGGACGTTGCGGATTTCGAGGCGAAGAAGCCGGCTTTGGAGGCCGTGATCCGGCAGTGGATCCGGGACCGCATGTAAGGGTGCCACCTAAACACGAACCCCTTCAGCTGGACCCATCAAGTGCAGGGGCCCGGCCGTTCGGCCGGGCCCCTGCACGGCCGAACGGCCGACGGAATCAGGCGACGACGGCTGCGGGAGCGGATGCCTGTTCGGGCAGGTCAGCGAGCAGTTCGTCAGCCGTGGGCGGGTTGGCGCCGGGCCGGCGGACCGTAATGGCTGCCGCCTTCGAGGCCGTGCGCCCAAGCGTCTCCAGCACCGCGGGAGCGAGGCCGTCCGTTCCGCGGGCCAGCAGGCCGTAAATCAGTGCGGCCATGTAGGAGTCGCCGGCGCCGATGGTGTCGGCCACCACGGAGGTGATGGCGGGGATCGGCAGTTGTGTGGCCGGGGTGGCCAGCAGGGAGCCCTCGGAGCCGCAGGTGACTACCGCGAGCCCGGCGCCGAGCTCCAGGATCCGGGCCGCAGTGGCCTCGAGTTCAAGACCCGGGTAGAGCCAGCGGGCATCCTCATCGCTGAGTTTGACCACGTCGGTCAGCGGGACCAGGTCCTCGAAGATTGATCGTGCCTCGGCCTGGCTGCCCAGGAGCGCGGGCCGGATGTTGGGGTCGTAGGTGACCATGCACTCGCGGTGTGACTGTTCCAGAAGCTGCTTGACCGCGGCGGCGCCGGGGGCCAGGAACGTGGCGATCGAGCCGGTGTGGAGCACTTTGGGGAGGAACGCAGGGGCCACCGGCGGGAGTTCCCAGGTGATGTCGAAGTCGTACCGTGCGGAGCCGTCGGTGGCCAGGGTGGCCGTTGCGGAGGCTGTGCGGCCCTGTGATGTCGAGCCGGGCAGGAGTTCGACGCCGGCGCTGGCCAGGTGCGCCGCGATTGCGGCGCCGCGGTCGTCGTCGCCGATTGAGGTCAGGAGGGCAGCGCTGATGCCGAGGCGTCCCAGCCCGTAGGCGACGTTCGCGGGCGAGCCCCCCGGATGCTCGACTGTGCCTTCGGGTGAGGTCACGACGTCGACCAGGGCTTCGCCGATGACGATGACGTCGGGCTGGGCCGCGGGAGTGCTGGAGTGGTTCTTGAGCATGGAGGGCCTTTCATGGGGCCGTCCGCGGACCCGCTGCTGCAGGCCCGCGGACGGGGTGTTGGGGAAAGCGGCGGCTTTTCGCCGGGTCAGGCGGTGGCGGCACCGGTCATGATGGCCACGGCGTCGGTCATGGAGTGGGACTGCGGGGTGATGGTGGCGGCGCACTTGCCGAGGCGTTGGATGTGGATCCGGTCGGCCACGTCGAACACGTGGGGCATGTTGTGGCTGATCAGGATCACCGGCAGGCCCCTGTCGCGGAGGTCCCGGACCAGCTGCAGGACCTGGTTCGATTCCCGCACGCCGAGGGCCGCCGTCGGCTCGTCCAGCACGACCACTTTGGAGCCGAACGCCGCGGCGCGGGCGACGGCGACGGCCTGGCGCTGGCCGCCGGAGAGGTTTTCGACTGCCACGGTCACGTCCTGGAGGGTGGAGATTCCAAGCCGGGTCAGCTCTTCCTTGGCTTTGCGGCGCATGCCCTTGGTGTCCAGGACGCGGAAGATCTTCCCCAGGGGTCCCGGAAGGCGTTCCTCCCTGCCGAGGAACAGGTTTGATGCCACGTCCAGTGCCGGCGATACCGCAAGGTTCTGGTACACCGTCTCGATGCCGTGGACGCGGGCGTCCTGCGGGCGCTTGAAGTGGACCGGCTGGCCGGAGACTTTCAGCTCGCCGGAGTCCGGGATCTCGGCTCCGGTGAGGCACTTGATGAGGGTGGATTTTCCGGCGCCGTTATCGCCGATGATCGCCAGGACTTCGCCCGGGTACAGGTCGAGGCTGACGCCGTCCAGGCCCACGACGCGGCCGAAGGTCTTCACGAGGTTCCTGGCCTGCAGGATCGGCTGGCGGACCTCGGTCTTGGCCGGCTGGAATTCTGTGGCGGTCATGATTTCACCTTTCGGATCCACTGGTCGATGGAGACAGCGACGATGATGAGGACGCCCACTGCGAGGGTCTGGTAGAGCACGTCGAGGCCGGCCAGCGAGAGGCCGTTGCGGAACACTCCGACGATCAGCGCTCCGAGGAGGGAGCCCCAGATGGAGCCGCGTCCGCCGAAGAGGCTGGTTCCGCCGATGACGACGGCGGTGATGGAGTCGAGGTTCAGGTCCACACCGGCGTTGGGGCTGGCTGCGTTCGTGCGGCCGATCTGGATCCATGCACCGATGGCCAATACGGCCCCGGCTGCGAGGTAAACGCTCATCAGGACCCGGTTCACCGGGATACCGGCCAGACGGGCGGCTTCCTTGTCATCGCCCACCGCGTAGACGTGCCGGCCCCAGGCGGTCTTGCCGAGGATGAACGCGACCGCGATGTAGAGCAGGAGCATCATGACTACGCCGGTGGAGATGCGGACCGGCCCGACGGGGAAGGTGCTTCCGGTCCAGGTGAGCAGATCCGGCATGCTCGAGCCGCGGACGGTCGAGCCGCCGGAGTAGAGCAGGGTCAGGGCGATGAAGATGTTCAGTGTTCCGAGCGTGACGATGAACGGTGGGAGCCGGAACCTGGTGACCAGGAAACCGTTCAGCGCCCCGGCCGCGAGCCCCACGGCGAGTCCGAGGAGCAGCGCCAGCGGCGCGGGCGCCCCGTTGCCGGTGGCCAGCTGCGCCACCACCATGGAGGACAGGATCATCACGGCGCCCACCGAAAGATCGATGCCGGCGGTGAGGATGATGAGCGTCTGGGCGATGGCAAGGGTTCCCACCACCGAGACCTGCTGGGTGATCAGGGACAGGTTCTCGACCCGCAGGAACCTCTCGTTGAGGAGCCCGAAGACCACCACTGCAACGAGCAGGACAATGGCGGGGCTGAGGGCGGGATAGCGGTGGAGAATGTTGCGGATACGGCTGAGCGGGGTCTGCCGGTCGAGAAATTCCTCGGCCGGGTCTGCATGCCCTGCGGCGGGCGGGCCTGCGGTCTGTTGCTGGGTCACGGTTGCTCCTGAACGTCAAGGTTCTGGTGGTGTGGTGCCGCGGGAAGTGCAACGTCAGCACTTCCCGCGGCGTAGGGTTCAACGCTGGTTACTTGCCCCAGCAGATCTTGGCGGCCTCGGAGGTGGTGATGCTCTTGACGCCCTCGGCGGCGTTATCCGTGACGAGCTCCACGCCGGTGTTGTAGAAGTCCAGTCCCGGTGAGTTGGCCGGCTTCTTGCCGGTCTTGGCCAGCTCAACGATGGCCTTGACGCCCAGTTCCGCCATCTTCACCGGGTACTGCTGGGCAGTGGCACCGATGACGCCGGCCTTGACGTTGTTCACGCCCGAGCAGCCGCCGTCGACCGAGACCACCAGCACGTCCTTCTCCTTGCCGGCTGACTTCAGCGCCTCGAAGGCGCCGGCCGCGGCAGGCTCGTTGATTGTGTAGACCACGTTGACGTTCGGGTTCTTGGCGAGCAGGGTTTCCATCGCGGTCCGGCCGCCGTCCTCAGCACCCTGGGTTGCCTGGCTGCCCACGATTTCGTAGTCGCCGCCCTTGCCACCGGTGTACTTTCCGGTCTTGGCTTCGTCGCCGTTCTTCTTCGCATCCGCGGTGTCGATGCCCAGCCCGGTCAGGAAGCCCTGGTCGCGGTTGTAGTCCACGGAGACGACCTTGTCGTCAAACAGGTCCAGCAGCGCAATGGTGGCCTTCTTCCCGCCAAGCTGCGCGGCGGTCCACTTGCCGATCAGCTCACCGGCGGCGAAGTTATCGGTCGCGAACGTGATGTCGGCGGCGTCTGCCGGGTCCGGGGGAGTGTCCAGGGCGATGACGAACAGGCCGGCGTCCTTCGCCTTCTTCAGGGCGTCAACGACAGAGGGGCCGTTAGGCGTGATGAGGATGCCCTTGTCGCCCTTGGAGATAGCGTTCTCGATGGCCTGGATCTGGGTTTCTTCATCGCCGTCAGCCTTACCGGCTGCGAGCTTGAGGTCCACGCCGTCTGTCTCGGCGGCCTTCTTCGCGCCGTCCTGCATCGAAACGAAGAACGGGTTTGCAGTGGTCTTCACGATCAGGGACACGCCGACCTTCTCAGAGGACGAGCCTTCCGTTGAGGAGGCTGCGGGACTTCCGCCGCAGGCAGTGAGGCTAAGCGTGCCGAGGGTCAGGACTGCACCGACGGCAAGCAAGCGGGTGGTGACTGTCCGCGGGGCTTTGGAACTCAACATTGAATCTCCTGGTTTCGTGGCACTTCCTGTGCCTGACAACGATGTCATTAGTCATGTAACCAGCGTCACAGGGTAGAGTCAACATAAATTCGATGATGAAGGACGAAATCATGACAACGATGTCCAATCGTTACCAGGCCGATGGAGCGAAGAATCGGCCCACTATGCGCCACGTTGCGGCGCTCGCTGGAGTTGGCATCAAGACCGTCTCGCGGGTGATGAACGATGAGGCCGGCGTTTCGGAGGCTACCCGCCAGCGGGTCCTCAGCGCCTCCCAGCAGCTCAATTACCAGCTGGACATGGCGGCCGGCAGCCTGCGCCGCTCCGGCCGGCAGACTCTCTCGATCGGGCTGCTGCTGCCCAGCGTGGCCAACCCGTTCAGCTCTGAGATCCACCGCGCACTGGAAGATGCGCTGGCCGCCCGGGGGATAGCGGTCTTTGCCGCCAGCCTCGACGATGACCCCGAGCGTGAGAAGTCCCTGGTCGCTGCCTTCCTGGGCAGGCGGGTTGACGGGCTCGTCCTGACACCAATAGCCAAGAGCCAGTCCTACGTCATCCCGGAGCATTCACGGGACCTGCCCATGGTGTTCATCGACCGTGAACCGGTCGGCATCGAGGCAGATGCCGTGGTGACGGACAACGCCGTGGGAGCCGCCAGGGCCGCCGCCCACCTGATTGCGCAGGGACACACAAAGCTTGCCTATCTTGGTGACCGGACAGACATTCAGACAGCGCGCGAACGTCGGCGGGGATTTATCGAGGAACTCGGGAGGGCGGGCATCGCGACGTCGGCAGTGCCGGTGATCGAGGGGCTCCACGACGAGGAGTCTGCACGCCAGGCGGCCCTTAACCTGCTCCGGTCCGAGGATCCGCCCACGGCCATCTTCTCCAGCCAGAACCTCGTCACGTTCGGTGCCATGCGTGCCTTGAAGGAGCTCGGCGCAAATAAGCGGATTGCCCTGGTGGGGTTCGATGACTTCACGCTGGCGGACATGATGGACCCCGGCATCACGGTTATTGCGCAGCATCCGGAGCGCATCGGGAAGCTCGCCGCCGAGCGGCTCCTCGCCAGGATCGACGGCGATGACCGCGCCCCGCAGACGTACGTCGTTCCCACTGAACTCATTCAGCGCGGATCCGGGGAACTCCCGCCGCGCTGACCACGATTTCAACCCGCAAATTCAACAACCCAGCGAACCTCCAGAGGAGAAAACCATGGCCAAGACGCTCTATGCAGAATTCACAGTGAAGCCCGGCAGTGAAGACCGGGTTGCGGAAATGATGCGCGAACTGACGGAACATGTCAGGCGTGAGCCGGGAAACCAGCTGTTCCTGCCCTACACGCGGGAAACCAACCCCCGCGAGTACTTTGTCTTCGAAGTGTACGAGGACGATGCCGCATTCCAGGAGCACATCAGCGCCGACTACGGTGCCCGCTTCAACGGGGAGTTGGCCGACCACATCGAGGAGGACGGCTCAGTGTTGACCTGGCTTCAGCCGGTCAGCTGATCTCCCTCTAAACGACCGCAGCGGGGCGGGGACTTTCGGTCCCCGCCCCGCTGCTGTCGTTGTCGCCGTGCTTGCTGCCCCTCTTACCGCCTGTTCTTCTTGACCGTCGTGTCCTCGACGAACATCGACTGCGTCAACGGCTTGACGGTGACGGACTTCAGCTGCGCTGTGCCGCCCTCGGCGAAGAGTGCGACCTGGCTGGCTCCCTGTTCGGGGAAGACCTGATCGGTGATGGTTCGCAGGCCGTTCTGGGCGAAGACCTCCACAGAGGACCGGTCGACGTAGATGCTCAACTTCACGTTACCGGAGGCATCGGGCGTCACCGGGGCCGAGTCCACCGAGGTGAACAGCGGATGGAAGTCCGTGTTGCCGGACTTCGTCCGATCCACATACAGGCTGCCCGTCGCCTTGTCGTAGCCGATGACGGTCGAGGAATTCCCGTTTCCGAGCACCGTGATGCCGCTCTTGGCCGCGGTGCCCGGAGCGAAGGTGACGTCGATCTTCTGGACCTGGCCCCACGCGGCCGACGGCAGCACATGCGTTCCCGGGGCGATGTTCCTGGCCCGCTTTTCGGAGTAACTGCTCTTCGTGCCGAGGTTGTCCACCTGCTGGACGGCCTTCTGGACCAACCGGGGACCGGCCGCGGTCTGGGTCAGCCCCACCTGGCGCGGCAGGGACATGGCGCTGCGCCACGGCGAGGTGGGAATGGTGTTGGCGTAGTCCCAGTTGTTCATCCAGCCCAACATGATGCGCTGATCCTGTGGCATGTTCGCGAAGGACACAGAGGCGTAGTAGTCCCTGCCATAGTCCAGCCAGTCATACGTCTCAAGCCGCGGCGTCGCAGGACGGGAGGATGCGACAAACTCGTCGGCAAGAATGTGGCCCCAGCCGAAGCGGTTGTTGTCCACGACGCGGATGCTGGCCTGCCGCCCCTTGAATTCCGAGACATTCCACGAGGTCCAGTCAAGGACTTCGCTGTTGGCGCCGGTGGCTGTCCGGACCACTTTCCCGTCAACCACGAGGTTGACCGTGGTTTCGTCGGAGCGCGGCACGGCGGCCTGGTCCGTCATCATCACGTGGTCAAGGGTCAGGTGTCCCCAGCCGCCGGTGGCCTGGTCCACAATCCGCAGTTGCGCCTGTTGCCCGGCAAACTCGGACACGTCCCAGCCCTTCCAGTTGAGGGCGCCGGAGTCGTCGCCCGCGAGGGTGCGCACCACGTTTCCGTTCACCACCAGCTGGGCCTCCAGCAGCTGGCCCGACGTCGCCTCCCGGTGCCCGCCTCCGACCAGCATGCTCATGAAGTTCCGGGACACAGTGAACGACGGCGAGGTCATGGTTCCCTGCCTGTCGTCGCCGGGAGCGCCGCCAGTTTCGAACGTGTTGATGCGCTTGGCGCCGATGTAGAAGTCCCCGCCTGCGGTTGCGGGCTGGAAATTGGGTGCCAGGTCCCCGGTGCCGGTCCAGCCGGCGTCGGCCAGGGTGGTTCCGTCGGGGACCTCGAAGCCGCTGAACAGCAGGTCGCCGGGAGGAGGTGTGTTGTCCAGCTTGTCCGAGACCCGGGGGTGCTGCCCGCCGCCTACAAGGAAGTTGAGGTAATCGCTCCCCACGGTGAACGCGGGCGAGTTCATGGAGCCTACCGGCCAGTCGCCGTCGTTGAATGAATTAATGAGCCCTGCACCTACGAAACCGGTGACGGCGTTCTGTCCGGGAAGCGCTCCCGCGGCGGGGGCGTCCCCGAACGGCCCGTTCTTTAGGTTGCCGGGCTCGTTGTTCACCGTCCAGCCGTTGAAGGTGCCGTCGTTGAAACCGGCGACTGGAGTGCCGGCGGGAAGCGTGTCGCTGGCCTTGGTGGTCTCCGAGGTGAAGGTGGTGCCATCGAAGCGGCCCACAAAGTATTGGCCGGCCGACCCGCCGGCCACACCGCCGGGGTTGATGTTGACCACCATGACCCACTTGACGTTGTTGGGATCGCCGTCGACAGCCAGGGGGAAGAGGTCCGGGCATTCCCACAGCCCGCCCGTGGCGTTGGCGGGTCCGAATTCGCTCAGCAGCGTCCAGTCCTTGAGGTTGCCGGACTTGTACAGCACAACCTTGTGCTCCATTGCCTCAACGGCGGCCATTACCCAGTAGCCTCCTCCGTTCGGGGAGTCGTACCAGAAGACCTTGGGATCACGGAAGTTCGCCGAATTGCGGTTGAGCACCGGGTTGGCGCTGTACTGGGTCCAGGTCTGCCCCTCGTCCAGGCTGTAAGCCAGAGATTGCGCCTGGAGGCCTCTATGCGGCGAGGCATCCTTGTAGGCACTGGTGAAGATTGCCACCATGGGTGGGTTTTCCGCCGTGCCGAAGCCCGACGTATTGTCCTTGTCCACCACCACACTGCCGGAGAAGATGTCCTGCTGGTCATCAGTGGCAATGGCCAGTGGCTGCTCCTTCCAATGCGTCAGGTCCGTGGACGTGGCATGGCCCCACGACATGTTGCCCCACGTGTTGCCGGACGGATTGTGCTGGTAATACAGGTGATAGACGCCCTTGTGGTAGACCATCCCGTTGGGGTCGTTCATCCAGTTCTGTTTCGGTGTGAAGTGGATGGCCGGCCGGTACTGCTCGTCCCCAACCGTTCCGGCGGCCGAGGCCGGTCCAGTCCCGGCCAGCACGGCGGCAAGGCCGAGACCTGCCAGTGCCAGGACGGAACAGACCTGCATTCTTCGTGATTTTTTGCGGTTCATTTCATTGAGGTCGCACTTCATTGCGCGTGCCTTTCCGTTAGACAACGTTGTCAGCGTAAGGAACGCTAAGTTAAGTCCACGAGACAAGTCAACGGATTTTTCACGCATCCCTGGCGAATAAAGTCTTAGGCGTACAGCCGACATCGTTGTCGGTATGGGTGGACCTGTCCGGGGGAGCCCCTGGGCGCCTTGTTAGGCTGGGAGGCATGAAACTACGTCTTCCTGCCCTTGTCATGGTTCCCGCGTTGCTTCTCCTGGCCGGGTGTGGCCAGGCGGAGGAAGCAGTGCAGAACGCGGCAAGCTCCGCCGCCTCCGGTGTTGCCAACGCTGCGGCCGAGCAGGTGAAAGGCCAGATCTGCGCGCTGCTGGAGGACGGCCTCGTCAGTGCCTCGGACAAGGCTGTGCTGACCGGGCTCGTGGCAGGCGCCGAAACCGCAGGCGTTCCCTCCGAGATCACGGATCCGCTGACGGAGATAGCTGAGGCCGGTGACGAGGTCCCCAACGAGTCGGTGAAGCAGCTGCAGCAGGCCTGCACCGCCGGCTGACATCCCCGCTGGCACTCACCGCACGGCGCCCTGCAATAATCGGAACCAACGGTTGCCCGGGGGCTGAAATGCGGCCGGCCGCAACGGGGGCATAGTAAGTTTGGGCCGATCACAGCAGACGAGGCGGACATCAATGAAGGCTTCCAGCCAGCAAGCGTCAACTTCCGGAACACCGGCAGAACCTTCCGGCACGCCCGTTAACCCCGAGCTGCTGCGCTGGCTCGCGGACGCGCACGGCGTGGGTACTACCTACCAGGGCTGGGACGGGCACCCGCATGACGTTGCACCCGCCACCCTGATCCGGGTCCTGGCGGCGCTGGGGGTCCGGGCACACACCGATCAGCTCATTGAAATTTCCCTGGCCGAAGCGGAACTGGCGCCGTGGCGGCGGATGCTGCCGCCCGCCGTCGTGGTCCAGGAGGGGACGCCGTCCCAGATACAGGTCCACGTCCGTCACGGTTCAGCCGTCCGCGTGAGCGTCATAACGGAGGACGGACGAAAGCTTGACGCCGGGCGGCAGGACGTCTGGGTGGAACCGCGTGAGGTGGATGGCGTAACCATCGGCCGGGCGACATTCGACATTCCGGCCAACACCGGGCTGGGGTGGCACACGCTGCGCGCTGAGTCGGAGGGCAGGGTGGCCGAGGCCACCCTGGTGGTGACACCGTCCAGGCTGTCCACGGCTGCACCGCTTGAGGAACGCCGGGGCTGGGGCCTGGCCACCCAGCTGTATTCGGTGCGCTCCGAGCGCTCCTGGGGTGTGGGTGACTTCGCCGATCTCGCCGAGCTTGCCGCACTTGCCGGTGCCCGCGGGGCCGACTACGTACTCGTGAACCCCCTGCACGCGGCCGATCCCGTGCCGCCCCTGGAGCCCTCGCCCTACTCACCATCCACCCGGCGTTTCTTCAACCCGCTGTACCTCCGCGTCGAGGCGATTCCGGAGCTGGCGTACCTTAAACCCAAGAAACAAGCTGTCATCCATGGCCTCATGAAGCAAGCGCGGAAGCTGAACAAGAACACTGCACGCTTAGACCGGGACACCGCCTACGCCGCGAAGCTGGCCGCCCTGGAGCTGGTGTACGGGGTCCGCCGATCCGCGTCCCGGCAGCACGCCTTCGAGGACTTCTGCCGCGCCGGCGGAACCGGCCTGGAGGACTTCGCCCTGTGGTGCGCAATACGGGAAGATATCGACGCGGACGATCCCTTCTGGACCGATCCTGCCACTGCCCTCGGCTCGCCCCTTGTTGAGAAGCTCCGGAACGAGCTGGCGGACCGGATCGATTTCCACCGCTGGCTTCAGTGGCTCTGCGACGAGCAGCTCGAATCCGCGCAGTCGGCAGCCAAACGCGCCGGCATGCGTCTCGGTGTGGTGCATGACCTTGCCGTGGGGGTTGACCTGCAGAGCTCGGACGCGTGGACGCTGAAGGACGTTCTTGCTTCCGGCGTGAGCGTGGGGGCACCTCCGGACATGTACAACCAGCTGGGGCAGGACTGGCACCAGCCGCCGTGGCACCCCACACGCCTCGCCGAGGCCGGCTACCGTCCGTTCCGGGAAATGCTGGCAAGGATTCTCCGGCATTCGGGCGGCATCCGCGTGGACCACATCCTGGGCTTCTTCCGCCTTTGGTGGGTGCCGACCGGGAATTCCGCCGGGGACGGCGCTTACGTCCGTTTCGACCACGATGCCCTGATCGGCATTCTGGCGTTGGAGGCGCAGCGCGCGGGCGCCGTGGTGATCGGGGAGGACCTGGGCACCTTCGAGCCATGGGTCCGCGACTACCTGGCGGCGCGCGGCATCCTGGGCACCTCCATCCTGTGGTTCGAGAGCGACGGCGATGCTCCCCTTGCGCCGGAAAAGTACCGGCTGCAGGCCCTTTCCAGCGTCAACACCCACGACCTCCCGCCGACGGCGGGCTACCTCGCCGGGGACCACGTGACGCTGCGCAGCGGGCTGGGCCTGCTGGAGCGGCCGGCGGAGGAGGAGCGCCTCGAGCACAATGCCACGCTTGAGAAAATGATGCTGCTGCTGCGGCAGCGCGGGCTTCTCCCGGCCGATGATGCCGGGAGCGAGGAGGAGCGGATCGAGGCCCTGCACCGTTTGCTGGCCCAGACGCCGTCGGTCCTGCTCGGCGTCGCACTGGTTGATGCCGTGGGGGAGCGCAGGGTGCAGAACCAGCCGGGGACAACATCAGCGCAGTACCCGAACTGGCAGGTGCCTTTGGCTGATTCAGACGGTGGCTCCGTACTCATCGACAGCCTGGATGGGAACGAGAGGTTCAATTCCCTCCTGGCGGCGGTCGAGGAATCAGTCCGGCTCAGCCAGCAGTAATCAGATGCGTGCTGTGGTCGTACCGGAAGGTGACCGGGCCGCCGTCGTGGTTCAGGACAATGTTCGTTCCGTTGCGTGCCCCGCCCTGGCCGTAGTTCTCGTCCCAGCTGCCGTTGATGGCTGCCTTGAATTCGTACCTGCCGGCGGGCAGATCGGCGGTCAGCTTCCAGATGGTATCGGCCGGATCGAGCGTCATGAACGCCGAGGTGCATGCCGGTAGCCAGTCGCCGGAGCAGCCCATCTCGCTGTTCAGGTCGCCCGCGACCGTGACGGATTCCGGCTGGGGGACCGCAACGGTTCCCACGACGACAGTCCGCACGGCGCTGACCACATTGAGGGGGCCGCTCAGCTTTGCCCGGTAGCTCACCTTGGTCCCTTCCGGGAGGTTCAGGGCCGCGATGTCGTCCACCACCGTGTACTCGGGGGAGGAACCGTCCGCCTGACCGATGGCCGTCCACTCCCCGCCGGCAATACTCCGTTCGAAGCCCACCTCGTGGCTGGCCTTTTCCGGATCCGCGGTGGCCACAACCGTGACCTTCCCCTGGACGGTGCTTCCTTCCTTCGGCTGCTGGATGGTCAGTACCGGGGCCGGGACAGCGGCCGTGCGCGTACCGCTGACAGATGTGTGGCCCGCGTTGTCCAGGACCACCGCCCGGTATGCCAGGGCCGCGCCGGGGTTGAGTGCGGCCACGTCATGGAAGACCCGGTAGGGCGCCGTGTCGTCGGTGCCGATGGATTCCCATGTCCCGCCAGCCGTCCTGGCCTGGAAGGTGACCTGGTAGAACGACGTGCCGTCGACGTCGGCTGTCACCTGGATCCGGCCGTTGTCGCCCGGCGCAGTGGCGGTGGCTGCCGCCGTGACGGGTGCCTGCAGCCTGATGCCGGGGGCCCTCTTGGAGTGCGGAATCCGGCCGGAGGACTGGTACACCACTGCGGACAGCGGGGGAACCGTGACGGTCAGCTTGCCGTCCGCCGAGGTTTTTGTTTTCGCCGCGGCATCACCGTAAAGAAGGCTGTACGTGCGCTTTGCGATGTACGTCGGGATCGATGCTGTCTGTGGCTGCTCGCTGTTGTTCAGCGCCACCACGTATTCGCGCTGGTCCTTGGCGTCCGTGCGGGAGAAGGCATAGATACCCGGACCGTCGGACGCGTAGCGGTGCTGGTGGGCACCGTTCCGCAGCGCAGGGTGGTCCTTGGTCAGCTTGGCCAGCGCGCTGATCTTGCCGTACAGCGGGTGCCCGGTATTGAAGTTGTCCTCCGCGTGGGTAGCGTCGGTGCCGAGCAGATCGTCGTCGAGGTACTCCGGTACCTGGCTCGCGAAGAGCGTCTGGCGGGCATCCTGGTCTCCGCCCGGGCCGGTGAAGCCCTGCTCGTCACCGTAGTAGATCACGGGGTTGCCCCGGGAGAAGTACATCAGCTCGTGGGCAAGCCCGTCGCGGGACACCCGTTCGGCGTCGCCAGCACCCGGGTTGTCCGCGGAGATGAAGCTGCCGATCCGGCCCATGTCGTGGTTCCCGAGGAAGGTGGGCAGCTGGTACACGTTGGAGTCTGCGTCCGTGTACCAGTCATCCATGGCAAAGAACGTCTCCAGCTGGCGGGCGTCTTGGCTGCGGGAGGCGAAATTGCGGGCCGCGTCCTGGAAGGGGAAGTCCAGCACTGCCTGCATCTTGTTGCGGGTGGTGAACTGCGACGTAAAGCTCTTGGAAGTATCGAAAACCTCCCCGAACATGAAGAACTCGTCCTTGCCGTGCTGCTTCGCGTAGCTGAGGACATTCGGGCCGAATTGCTGCCAGAACTCATCGTTCACGTGCTTCATGGTGTCGATCCGGAATCCGTCCACCCCAAAATCCTTGATCCAGGTCTTGTAGACGTCCGTCATGCCCTTCACCACGGTGGGGTGCTCGGTGAAGAGGTCATCCAGGCCGAAGAAATCACCGTAGAACGAGTTCTCGCCGGCGAATGTTGTGTCGCCGCGGTTGTGATAGAGGGTGGGATCGTTGAGCCAGGCGGGCACCTTGAGGTTTTGTTCCGCCGGGTCCAGTACCGGTGTGTAGGGGAACGAGGTCTTCGGGTCGAGCCGGGGGAAATCGGGCTTTCCGGCGTAATCGCGGTCGTCGAACTCAGCCCCGGCGGCGGTGCGGTACGGCGCCTTGTCCTTGGACACATACCCCGTGCGGGCGCCTTCTTCGTAGCCGATGACGTCCGCCGTGTGGTTCGTGATGATGTCGAAGTACACCTTCATGCCGCGTGCGTGTGCCGCGTCGATGAGTTCCTTGAGCTCGGCATTGGTGCCCAGATGGGGATCGATCTGGGTGAAGTCCGTGACCCAGTACCCGTGGTAGCCAGCGGAGCTGTCCTCCGGCTGTACGGCCTTGTTCTTGAAGCTCGGCGTCAGCCAGATCGACGTGGTGCCCAGCCCTTGGATGTAGTCAATCTTGTCCAGCAGCCCGTTCAGGTCACCGCCGTTGTAAAAGCCCTTGCGCGTGGGATCGAAGCCGGACACACCCGGATCCGGTCCCAGGCCGCCGTCGTCATTGGCAGTGCTTCCGTTACTGAACCTGTCCGCCATGACGAAGTAGAAGTTCTCGTCCGTAACCGGCGCCCGCAGGGACTGAAGGGCTGGCGACGGCCGGCCGCCGGAGTTCGGCCCCGAATCCCTGGAGCCGGGTGCCGCTTGGGCGGGGAGGGCGGCACCTATGAGGGCCAGAACGGACGCTGCGACCGCCGCGGTGCGGGCGGGACCGGATATGCGCGGGTGAGCGGCGCTGGCCCGGCGGTGCATGAAACTCTGGACAGGATTGGAGAACATGGATGAGACCTTCCACGAAGCAGCGCTGCTTATCCCGGCCCGTCCGGGTAACGTGCGGACGACACGCCCAGTCGACAGGAACCATCATCTGCCTACTGCGACAAGTCTGTAATGACGATGACGGATGCTGTATTGGGTTTGTCGATTCGTTTTAGCTTGCCATAACCAGCGCCGAAGGGGAACCCGCAACGAGCCTGTTGTGGATATTGCCGGGAAGCCCGGATTCGGGGTCGAGGCGGAACGTGGTCACGTCGTGGGAACGCTCATGGGCGACATGGAGCCAGCCGTTCCGGACCAGATGGTGGCGGGGCCAGTCTCCTCCGCTGGGAACGTCCATTACCGGCCGGGCCTCGCCCCGCGCGCCGTCGACATCCAGTACGCAGATTCGATTGGAGCCGCGGACTCCGACGTAGGCGAACCTTCCGTTGGGCGACAGGGCAATCTCTGCCGCCGAGTCGCCTTCCTGGGCGCCGGCGGCCGATGCCGGGCCTTGGCTGACCAACTCGAACTGCCCGGTACCGGATGCCGCCCGCGCCCCGAAGACCTCGATGGAATACTCGGAGACGACGAAGATACTGCCATCTGCGTGCTGGACCAGATGGCGCGGACCGCTGTCCCGGGGAAGCGTCACTTCGTGATCCAGCCTGAGTCCGTGACCGGGAACGTAGGTCCAGACGCGCAGCAGGTCATGACCCAGGTCGGTGGTCATGATGCGGCCGTCGGCGAGCATGAGGCTGGCGTGGGCGCGGCTTGGCCGTCCGCCGCCGTAAGGATCCGCTGACGGTGCCGCTGCGAAGCAGGCGGTGATGCCGCCGTCGTCATCGAGTTCATAGAGAAGCACCTGGCCGTCGCCCCAGCAGGAAACTGTAAGGAACCTGCCGCGCGAATCGACGGCAACATGGCACGCCGCCTCTCCTGCGGGCCATGTCTCACCGGCCGGTTCCAGGCCGAATTCGCCACGGCGGCGAAAGGCCTGCACGGACTTCTCACTTTCACCGACGGCGTAGACCAGCGGCAGGGAAGGGTGCACAGCAATGAACGACGGCGAATTTGCCTTCGCGGCGGTGCCCTGCCAGGTGAGGCTTCCGTCGGGTGCGGCTGAGATGGCTCCAATGCCGGCCCCGTGTCCGCCGCTGTCCGCGGTGTACGAGCCGGTCCAAATGAGCAGGTGGTTTTCGCTTGGCGACATGGCTCTATCTTGCCAAGGACCGCCCGCTCCGCGTCCGATAACATGAAGATTCGCGTGCTTGGAAGCTCGCGATTAGAGATCCAGGGGAGGTGGGAACCATTACCGCAATGCCAGTCTGGGTTCTACCTGCCCGCCGTCCGGACCACCGGGCCTAGCCGGTGCACGGGATGCCCATCGCTCAGCCGAAGGACATTCCGATGCCGTTTGACCAACCACCCCTTTCCGCCATCATCACCCGGCTTCGTGCCGCGGGCTGCGTTTTTGCCGAAGAGGAAGCCGAGCTGCTGCTCGCCGTCCGCTTCAGCCCGGGGCAGCTCTCGGCGGCTGTTGAACAGCGCGTCGCGGGCTTTCCGCTAGAGCATATCCTGGGCTGGGCGGAGTTCTGCGGACTCCGTATCGCCGTGGAACCCGGTGTTTTCGTGCCCCGGCGTCGTACGGAACTGCTGGTCCGTGAGGCAGCAGCGCTCCTGCAGACCGGAGCTGGGACTCGCGCCGGAGCTGAAGCGGCCGGGACTCGTGCCGTGGTCGTGGACCTTTGCTGCGGCTCCGGAGCTGTGGGTACTGCGCTGGCGGCGGTAGCAGAGGATATCGAGCTGCACGCTTCCGACGTCGATCCTTCCGCAGTGCGCTGTGCCCGACGCAATGTTGATCCCGCAGGTGGAACGGTTCATGAAGGGGACCTCTACTCGGCGCTCCCTTTGCGTCTCAGAGGACGCATCGACATCCTGGCCGTCAATGCGCCGTACGTGCCGACCGAGTCCATCAGCAGTATGCCCCACGAGGCACGCGTCCACGAGTCCAGGCTTTCACTCGACGGCGGTCATGATGGGCTCGATATCCAGCGGAAGGTTGCCGCTGCGGCGCGCACTTGGCTTAGGCCTGGAGGCCATCTGCTCATCGAAACAAGCCGTCGTCAGGCTGATCTCACCTCGACAGCCGTGGCGTTGGGCGGGCTAACGCCACGGATTGTGATGTCCGACGAACTAGACGCCACGGTGATGGTAGGGCAGCGGTCATAGCGTTGGCCGCGGTTTTGGGTTGGGCCGGCTCTAGCAATGAGCCGCGGTTTTAGCGTTGCAGGGCCCTTAGTGCCACGGCGGCGAACACCCATTTTCCCGCCCGTTTATGTCCGGTGGTGGTGGTTGCGGCGGGGTTTTTGGTGGGGGTCGATGTGGGGTGGGGGATGAACCAGGGGATGCCGGTTTTGACCTGGATCTGCCAGTGCTCTTTGTGGATCAGG
>NZ_JCAXEA010000020.1:0-92925 GCF_059759125.1 Arthrobacter sp. GQ119
CCACACGCCCGGGACCATCAGCGACGCAGTCTCCTGACGCCCCACCAATTGCAGGAATCCACTTGTGCCCGGCAGGCCAACTGACGCGCAAGCCAAGACTCAAGGAGCCAAATGAAAGGCCAGAATGTCGTCCTTCGCTGAATGGGAAATCCGAGCCACCAGCCGGCACGACCTTGAAGAACAGCTCGAAGAAGCAGTCCGACAACTCCAGCAACTTGCCCCGCACACAAAGACACACGGAATCCTCATCACACGGCATCGGCACAATCACTACACAGTGGCCTTGTCCGAAACCGTCCCATTCGGAATGACCCAGGAACTTGATCAATGGTCTGGATCTCCCGAACCAGGTTGACAACCACATGCAGCATTACTTAGAACGCGCGAAACACTGGCACTGTCTCATTTCCTAGGAAGTGAACGCCCTGGGCTGGTCACTTACGCTCCCATTGGTTC
Organism: Arthrobacter sp. GQ119; assembly: GCF_059759125.1. Taxonomy (NCBI): domain Bacteria; kingdom Bacillati; phylum Actinomycetota; class Actinomycetes; order Micrococcales; family Micrococcaceae; genus Arthrobacter; species Arthrobacter sp. GQ119. Next base: position 457 of record NZ_JCAXEA010000020.1, read on the forward strand.
TTTTGCTGGCGATCATCATCGTACCTACACTACTGGCAGGCGCATGCTCTCCCTATGGCACCGGCCAGGAGACTCGAGGCGGACAATAGATCCCTTTAGAAAGTGACTGGCAAATGAGCTCCAGCCCCGAAACTGCCCGAAGCATAGCCATCTTTTGCGGTTCCTCCGCCGGAGCCGACCCGGAGTACCTCAATGTTGCACGGGAAGTAGCCCGCAAACTTGTTGAGAATGACGTCACCATCGTCTACGGCGGGGGAGCGGTCGGGCTGATGGGCGCCATTGCCGATACAGCCCTTGAAGCAGGCGGGCGCGTGGTCGGTGTTCTGCCTCGTGCTCTCATTGAGGGCGAGATCGGCCACAATGATCTGTCCGAAATGCATGTGGTGGAGACCATTCATGAGCGCAAAGCCGTCATGGCTGAACTTTCGGATGCCTTTCTTGCCCTTCCGGGCGGGGCCGGCACCCTGGAGGAGATCGCCGAGCAATGGACGTGGGCGCAGTTGGGTTTTCATCAGAAGCCATGCGCATTCCTGAATACGCGCGATTTCTACAGTCCGCTCCGCGACTTCGCCAACCGCATGGTCGACGAAGGCTTTATGAAACCCGAATACGCCCAGATGTTGATCTTCGAAAAGGAAATCGAGCCCATCCTCAACGTGTTTACCGGCTATGTCGCACCACCCAAAAAGTGGATCACCTCGAACGCGAAAGAACTAGCCGAAGCATGAACAACTACTGAGCTCCGGCCTCTGTGTCGCCCAAGCTCAGGTGCTCAACGGTGCACCTGTTGCCTGTCCCTACCGCTAGCGTCGCGGTGAGTCGTTGTCGCCCGCAAATAGTGCTTGGGCAACCACGGCGGCCACTTGGAAAGGGAACTTCTGAGACTTCTCCCCCGCCCGTTTTCAAAGACCGAATTGATATTCCGTAAAGCTACGGTAACAAGTGCGGCTCGGCGGGAGAGTGGGTTCCCGCTGGCCTGGCGTAGCGCAGGTACGGGTAGACCATCTCCCTGCTGATCCCGTAATCGCGGGCAAGGATGACTTTCGAAACGCCGCTGCCGGCCCGCTGGACCAGCTCATCTGCACGTTCCGGTGTGAGAGTCTTTTTCCGCCCTTTGTAGGCCCCGCGCTGCTTCGCCAGGGCGATCCCTTCCATCTGGCGTTTCCTGATGAGGGAACGCTCGAATCGGCAAAGGCGCCCATGACCGAGAGCATGAGGTTGGCCATGGGGGAGTCCTCACCCGTACAGACCTGGCTCTCCTTGACGAACTCCACGCGCATGGGTGCGTACACCGGGTCAACGGTTACTCCGGTTTCCTGGGTGAATGCGTCACAGATTCTGTCGTCGAGGGCCTTCTTCATAGCGAGGGTGATGAAAAGTGTGACAGGGCGTTGGGTGAATGAGTTCCCCATGGAAGGTCCGTTCTGGTTCAGGTATGGGAAGAGACAGTTGCTGACAGCGGGAATGTCTCAGCGTTGGGTAGTCACGCTGCGTCCTCGCCATGCATCCGGATCAGAGTTGGATTCGGGTGCATTTGGTTTCTTGGTAGGCTTCCAGGCCTTCGGTGCCGCCTTCGCGGCCCAGACCGGATTGTTTGGTTCCGCCGAAGGGCGTGGCGGGGTTGGAAACGAGCCCGCGGTTAACGCCGGTCATGCCGGCGTCGATGGCGTTGGCAACGCGCAGGGCGCGTGCGAGGGTGCTCCTGTTGCATGCTGTGGGGGAGTAGAGTGCGGCGGGCCCGGTGCCGTTCCGGGCCCGCCGCGGCTTTTAGGCGCTTAGGCGCGGGGTGAGCCAGCGGCGGAAACGTTCTCCATGGACCACGGGGTCGATCAGCAGCAGCTTGGTGCCGGGTTCGTTGCCGGGTTCGGTGCGGGCGTGGATGAACCAGGGGCCGGGGGCGTCCAAGGTCCGCTTGAGGGCGTCGGTGAGCTCTTCGACGTTGCCTGCGCGGAGGACTTTCAGGTCCACGGATTCGGCGATTCGGCCCAGGTCCAGTTTCTCGGCGTGCGTGGGGATGGATGCGGTCGAGGCGTAGACGCCGTTGTCGAGCAACACGATGACGAGGTTTTCGGGGGCCAGGTAGCCGGCCGTCAGGGCAGCTCCCGGGTTCATCAGCAGGGACCCGTCACCTTCGATGACGACGGCGCGGGATACCGGGGTCCCTTCGATGGCCTGGGCGAGGCCGGTGCCTACCGAGATGGCCAGGCCCATTGCGTCCAGGAGGTACAGGTGGTTCTCGCGGTCCTCGATCGAGGCCAGTTCACGGCTGGTCGCCGCGCATGTGGCGATCACGGGAAGGTCGGAGGTTGCGTCAACTACGGCCCGGAGGGCTTCGATGCGTTTCATGCTTTGGCCTTTGCGTCTTTGTGGTCGAAGAACTCCATCAGGACAACGACCGGGCGGAATGTCATTTTTGCGTGGTTGCCGGCTTCCTTGACCGTGGCGCCCCAGTCCTCTGCGGGGTTGCGGCGGTCTACACGGAACACCGGGATGTTGGTTGAGCGCAGCAGTTCGGGGACGGGCTCGGAGATGCTGTGGATCATCGAGTTGTACTCGCCAAGCCCACCGCGGGTGTTGGCTACGATCAGCAACGGCAGGTGGTAGGACACAGCGAACGTCGTCAGCGCTGTCAGGGCATTGCCGAAACCGTTGTCCTGCATGATGACGACACCGAACTTGTCGGCGAACGGGTAGGCCCCGACAAGGCCGATGGCTTCCTCTTCCCGGGACACCGGATACACCAGGGGAAGATCGCCGTTGGTCTGGGCTTCGAGGACTCCGTTGATGATCGGTGCGATGCTCGCGCTGGGAACGTACGCGATACCGTCGGGGGCAAGCCCGACAAGCGCGTCCACCACCTCCCGGTGGCGGTCCTGAGTAATAGTGGTTCTCATAAGGTATCTCCTTGTAGATCGTGCCTCGGAAGGATCTGGATTAACTGATCTGGTTAGTTGTCAGGCTGATATCACTGGTCATCTACTGGTGCTGGGGGTTTGTCCTTTACCGATGGTGGCGGGTCGGTGTTGGATGTGGCGACCACTGCGACCGCGCCAACAAGCATTCCTGCATTGGTCCAAAAGACGCCGAGGGTGCCTAGGGGAGCGGCCAGGGCACCGACTGCCAGGGGTATGGACATCTGGCCGAGGCGGTTGGCGGTCATTCGCAGGCCAAGGACGGCTCCGTATCGTGATGCGTCTGTTTGACTGACCGCCCAGGACAACGTGAGAGGCTGTGGTAATCCGAGGCCTATGCCGAGCCCGATCATGACCAGATAGGCGCCGGCTTGCCCGACGAATGGGAGTGCCAGAAGGGCTGCGGCGCCAACTGAGATCGAGATGATCAGCAGGGATTTCCGTCCGATACGGTTGATAAGCCAAGTCATGCCCAGCCGGCTGGCTACTGTCACGCCGGCTCGTACTGCCAGGAGCACGCCGACCTCGGGTGCGCCAATTCCCTTTTCCGTCGCCCATAAGGGAATGTAGGCGTACATCAGGTCGAGGGTAACGAGGACAGCTGCACTGACTGTCATTGACCTCCACAGGCGGGACGCTCGCAGCGGGTGGGTTTGGGGTTGGGTATCAGCGGCTGTTTTTGCCCGCTGAAGTTTACGCCGGATGAGGTCAGAGCGGCGAAGTCCCAAATGGAGTAGGGCTGCCGGCAGAGCGGCGGCGGCACAGATGATCAGACCCGTGCCGGTGTCGGGCAAGCCGTTGCCTTTCCCCGACCCGACTGTGGCGAGTAACAGAACTGCCGGTGGCCCGATGAGCTGCCCCAGGGACATGGCGGTGGACATTGCGGCAAAAGAATTGTCCCGTGTCAGGGAGCTGCTGCTTTGGGCGGTGAAGGATTGTTGCCCCACCATTACTAACAGGTGCCCCAAACCAATCAGGGCGCTGAAGAGCAGCAGGGAGGGCAAACCCGGTAACACCAGCATGGCAAGTGTTGCGGCGGTCGCGAGGATGAGGCCCACCAAGGTCAGGGCCGCGCCTCCGACTCGATCCGCCAGCCGTCCAGCCGGCACAGCTGTGAATAAGGCTGGGAGCGCGAAACTTGAAGCCAGGACACCCAGGCCCGCTGTGTCTGCTCCCATGTCAATGGCTCTGTATCCGATGATTATCCGCACGCCTGTCCAAACGGCTTGGGTGAACACCGCTTGGGTCCCCAAAATCAGGTTTCCTCGTTCCTTTCTCACTCAGCCGTGGGACCCAGAGGGGTGCGTCCTGCAACACTTTGCCTCGCCCGCGTGGGTTCCTTCACCTCCTCCCCGGCTCTTTCCGGTTGCATATCATCTGCATTCATCGAGTGCCGGGTCATCGATGTTTGCTGAGTCAGGAACATCTGGGCCGCGTTACGGCTTCGCCGGGGCAGCCACCGGCTTGGCGTTCTGCATGAAGGTAAGCTTCCAGTCGTTTCCGGTGCGGACCCAGACGGCGACGAAACGGAGGTCCAGGGTGCGTGCTTTCCCGTCCTGATGCTTTGAAGCATGGAGGAGGCCGTACATCAAGGCTGCATCGTCCGAAATTGGTCGCACGACGGTCTGTTCATGGATGAAGTCGGTCCAGGCGAACTCTCCTGAACCGATGGCGGTCAGGTATGCGTCTTTGTCCTCTGACCTGCCGCTTGCGTGGATGTAGGTGAAGTCAGGCGCGAGAATGTGCCCGAGGCCTGTGGTGTCCTGCCCCTTAAGCGCTTCGGTGCGGGCATGTTCAGCGGCTTGGATCTGTTCATGGATTGTTGTGGTTGTCATCGTGTGGCTCCTTGGAAGCACGGTTCTGCCCTTGTGGAGAAGGGGCTTTGGCCGATTGGGGGTGGGTGTCAGTGGATTTTGGCGCGTGGGTCGTGCCGTGCCACCCGGCTAAGGAGATAGTCAACTTCTGATTTGGCTGTTTCGCTGAGTTTGGCGCCGGGGCTGCGTTGAGCGTCGGAGGCCAGGATGCCTCGTTTCTTGAGGACGTACTTTCGCACGGCGAGGCCGGCGGCGCCGGGTTGCTGTTCGTAGCGGATCAGCGGGAGGTGCGCGTCGAAGAGGTCGTGCGCGAGGTCGCGGTCCCCTTCTGCGGACATACGAACAACGTCAACGAGCATTTCCGGGAAGCAGTACCCGGTCATGGCCCCGTCGGCACCTCGTTCAACTTCGAAGTCCAGGAAAGCCCCGCCGAAACCACACAGGATCGACAGGTGAGGAATTTTCCCTTCTTCTTCCAGCGCGCGGAGCTGGCTGATCTTTTCCAGACCGGGCCAATCCTCGTGCTTGAGCATGACGGCGTTTTCGTTCTCCACCGCGATCCGGCGGATGACGTCCGGTGCCATGACGACCGAGAAGGTGAGCGGGAAGTCCTGGATGACAAACGGGGTGTCCTTGCCGATGGCGTCAGCGGCCCCGCGGTAGTAGTTCACGATCTGGTCATCGGTGCGCAGCGACGCCGGCGGGGCGATCATCACGCCGGCGGCGCCGAGAGACATCACCTTCGCGGACAATGCACCCATGGCGGCGTAACCGGGGGCGGAGACACCAACGATGACAGGGACCTTGGACCTTTTGATGAAGCGTTCTGCGACTGCTTCTGCTTCAGCGGTGGTGAGTTTGGGTGCCTCACCCAGGGCCCCGAGGACGGTGATGCCGTTGACACCGGCGTCCTGGTAAAAATCGGTAAGCCGGTCAATGGAGGAAAAATCGATGTCTCCGTTGTCATGGAAAGGCGTGGGGGCGATCGCGTAGACGCCCATTTCCGTGCGGTTGAGTTTCATGGTGTGGCTTTCCTTCTCGGGTGGTGGCCGGCGTGTGCCGGCCACCAGGTGAAAGGACCGGGACCGGTCCCGGTTAGACGCTGGGGATCAGGCCGCCATCGACCCGGATAACCGAACCGGTGATATACGAGGCGCCTGTTCCGGCGAGGAACGTGACGGTCTGGCCGTATTCGTCCGGGTTGCCGTAGCGCTGGACGGGGATGGAGGCGGTGCTTTCGGCCGTGACCTCGGCGACCGGGCGGTTTTCGCGCTTGGCCTTTGCCTCGTCCAGGGACGTGATCCGGCCGGTTGCGATACGGCCCGGGAGGACGATGTTGGAGGTGATCCCGAAGGGGCCAACTTCCCGTGCGAGGGTCTTGGACCAGCCGACCAGGGTTGAACGCAGGGAGTTGGACAGGCCCAGGTTCGCGATCGGGGCGATGACTCCGGAGCTGGTGCTGGTGATGATGCGGCCCCAGCCGCGTTCCTTCATGCCCGGGAGCACACGGTCGGTCAGGGCGATGACTGGAAGGACCATGGACTGGAAATAGGAGTTCCAGGTCTCGATCGGCTGGCCGTGGACCAGCGTGGGGGGCGGGCCGCCGGTGTTGTTGACCAGAATGTCGATCGGGCCCAGCTCCGCCTCGATCTCCGCGACCTTCTTCTCGAGCGCAGAGACGTCGGCAAGATCCCACGCGAAGGACTTAGCCGTCCCGCCGGCGGCGTTGATGGCTGCGGTGGTGACATCTGCGTACTTCGATTCAATGTCAGCGACAGCTACCTTCACACCTTCAGCGGCCAGGGAACGGGCAATAGCGCCGCCCAGGCCTCCGCCGGCGCCCAGTACGAGGGCGACCTTGTCTTTGATACCTAAATCCATCGAGTATTCCTTTTCTCTAGAGTGAATAAATTCATGTGGCCTTCACGGCGAGCACGGGGCAGTCAGCTTCCAGAAGGATGCGCTGGGACACGCTGCCTAAAATGATCTTGCCGACCGGGCTGCGCCGGCGGAGTCCTATCACGATCATCGACGCGCCCTGCTGTTCGGCGGCGTCCAGTACCTCGGCGGCTGCGTCGTGGCCGCGCACCGGTTGCTTGATGACGTGGTTGATGCCTGCGGCGGCCAACCGTTCGTCGATGCTTTGGATCACAGGTTCGCCCGCGAATCTCTCATCCACTACTGCATCGCCTCGGGATGAGTTGATGACCACGAGGGTTGAGTTACTGTTGCGCGCTTCGGAAATGGCTTGGGAGAGCGCTGCTTCGCCTTCCGGTGTGGGGACGTATCCAACCACGATTGTCATAGCGTTCCTTAGGTCAACGAATGAGGGGTGCTGCTTCCACAGTCATCCGCGCAGTTCCACCCGCGCCGGGTTCTGGGGAGACGGGCGTCACTTGAGGGGTCGGGACCGGTGACGCGTCGCGGCCTAAATGCAGCGACGCGTCACGGAGTCTTGGTGCATCAGTAGGAGCTGGGATCCGATGTCATCGGTGGGACTTCACCGTTTCTGATGGTCTCGATGCGCTGGCGTTCTTTTTCGGCCCGCTCTTCTGCATTGGCAAGGGCTGTGCCCACACTGGCCTGGGGCACGATGACCACTCCGTCCGTGTCAGCCACGACGATGTCGCCGGTAGCGACCGGCCGTCCTGCGAGGGTGATCGATTCGCCGATGGTGCCTGGGTCCTTCTTGCCGGCGTGGCGCATGGCCACCCCTGTAGAGAAGATGGGGAATTTCAGCAGCTCTATTTCGTCGATGTCCCGCACGGTCCCGTGAATTACCAAGCCCGCGACGCCTCGGAGCAATGCTATTTCGGTCAGGATCCCGCCCCAGTAGCCGAACTCGAGCCCTCCGGCTTCGACAACGAGAATGGAACCGGCGGGAGCCTCCCTGACGGCCCGCTGGAGTGCCAGGTTGTCGCCGTCTTTTGCCTGAACGGTGTAGGCGGGGCCTACGGCTTTGGCGCCCTTCCAGACGGGACGGATTTTGGGGTCGACCCACCAGTCCAGGCCCGTGCCTTCGTAAACGGTGCTGGTACCCAGGGCGAGGAGCCGGGCGTGTGCCTCTGGTTTGGTGTTGATGGTTTCTGTCGCGGTCATGGTTTCTGCTTCTTTCACTGGTCTGTTGCTGCTACTTTTGGGCCCGTGCCACGGGGACCAGGTTTTGCCACTTGGTGTCCAGGTCGTTCCAGGTTTTTTCGGCCCACGCTGAGTCCTGGAATCCGAAGACGTAGCCGCCGGCTTCCATTTGCTTGGTGAACGCAGGATCCTTGATCGCTGCTTCGGATGCGCGGGAAATGGCGTCTTCCAGAGTTTTCTTGACGTTGTCCGGGATTCCTGCGGGGGCGGACATGACGCTGAAGGACTCCCACATCACGTCATACCCCTGGTCTTTTGCCGTGGGCACGCTTTTGAACCCGGGAATCGGCTGCTCGTCAAGGGCTGCGAGCGACTTCACTTCGCCGGTATCGAGCTGGGCTTTGAAGGTGGGGACGGAGCCAAGGGAAATGTCGATCTGGCCGCCGAGCAGTGCGTTGAGTTTTTCGGTGCCGCCGTCGAAGGGAACGACTTTGAATTGGGTTCCCGTTTTCTCCATGAAGTTCAGGGCGGCGATGTGGTCATCACCGGTAAGCCCGTCGACGCCCACGGTCAGGGTTCCCGGAGCTGCTTTGGCGGCAGTCACCAGTTCAGCAAGGTTTGTCCAGGGGCTGTTCTTAGATGTGGCCAGGATTCCCCGGAAACGGTTGATGCCAGCCAGGGGTTGGAAGCTGTCCTTGTTGTAGGTGGCCTTCTTGTCCGGGTTGATGTAGGCGAGGGAGGACGGAAGGTTGGTTAGGCCAATGGTGTGCCCGTCCTTGGGTGAATTAGCCAGCTGGGTGAGGGAGATCTGTCCTCCGGCTCCAACCTTGTTTTCGACCAGGACCTCGGTATCGAGTTCCTTGGACAGGAATGGAACTAGTGCGCGGACCAGAAGGTCGGAGGATCCGCCGGCAGAGTAGCCCATGATGATGGTGACTGGTTCCTTGCCGGGGAACTCCGCTTCCGGGTCGGCGGCGGTTCCAGAGCTGCTCAGCGATGAGCAGGCGCTCATGCTCAGGGCCAGAACCGCTGTGGCTGCGGCTGCTGTCAGCCGGTTGAATTTGTTCTTCATTACACGTTCTCCTTTGAAGGTGTTGGGGTGGTGTCGTGGGCGGTGTCGCCGGTCGTGGACGTGTGGGAGGTTTCTCTCAGTTCGGCGGGTACGTCCAAGAAGGGCTTGCCTCGCCTGTTGTTGAGGACCCGGACTGCGGGTGGGACAACCAGGGCAGCGAAGGCCAGGGCCATGAGGGTTGCTGAGAACGGGCTTCCAACAAGGGTGGAAACATTTCCGTCGGCGAGTAGAAGTGCCCGGACGAGGTTCTCCTCCAGGATTGAGCCGAGCACCATGGTCAGAGCGATGGGCGCCAGCGGGACGTCAAGTTTGCGCAGGACGTATCCGACGATGCCGGCTACGAGCAGGACCAGGATGTTGATGGGTGCGCCGGTGACGATGTAGGCGCCGAGGATCATCAAGCCCACGACAGTCGCGAACAATATGGAGTAGGGAATCTTCAGGATCGCAAGCCACACTCTGATCAGGGGCACATTCATGATGAGCAGAATGACGTTTCCCACGAAGAGGCTGGCAATGATTGCCCAGGCAACGTCCGGGTGATCGCGGAAGAGCAGGGGCCCGGGGGTCAGCCCATGAACGATGAAGGCCCCCATCATGATCGACATGGTGACCGAGGACGGGATGCCCAAGGTGAACATGGGAATCATTGTGGCGATCCCGAGGGAATTGTTGGCCGTTTCCGGGCCTGCAACGCCCTCGACGGCGCCTTTGCCGAACTCGTCTTTGCGCCTGGAGAGCTTCTTTTCCACCACGTAGGAGGTGAAGGTTGCAGCTGTTCCAGGGGAGCCGGGGAGAAGGCCCATGAAGAAGCCGATGACACTTCCACGCACCATCGGGGCCCAGGAGCGTCGCCAGTCTTCGCGTGAGGGGGCTATCCGGCCGAGTTTGCTGATCCGTCCTGTAACGACCCGTTCTTCCAGTCCGACGAGCATCTCGCTGAGGCCAAACAAACCCATTACGACGGCTATCAGGTCGATGCCATCGAAGAAGTCCGGTAGGCCGCCCGTGAACCGGGGAGTCCCAAGAACGGGATCGAGACCAACCAATCCGATGCTCAGGCCAATGAAGGCACAGGCAAGGCCTTTGATGAGGTGCCGCCCGGAGAGCCCGACGACCAGCGCGAGTCCCAGCACGCCTATGGCAAAGTATTCCCTCGCCCCGAGCGTCAAGGCAGCCATGGCAAGGGGGGCTGCAACGACCATTCCGAGGATGCCTATGGTTGCTCCCACGAATGACCCAACAGCGGCGATAACCAGGGCCGGGCCGCCCCGGCCCTTTTTGGCCATTTGAAAGCCTTCGAGGGTAGTGGCGACAGAGGAAGGCTCTCCCGGAACGTTGAGCAGGACAGCGGTGATGGTGCCGCCGTACATGGACCCGTAGAGAATCGCTGCGATCATGATGATCCCTGGGATGGGCCCAATCACGAAGGTCACAGGCAGCAGGAGGGCCATTGCAGCGGGAGGGCCGAATCCTGGCAGGATTCCCACGACCATTCCCAGGGCACATCCAAGAAGTGCGAACAGCAGGTTGAGGGGTGACAGGACTTCTTGGAAGCCCATCATGAGGTTTGAAAAGATGTCCACGTTGACACCGCCTTTCGGCTGGAGCCTTGCCCTCTTTTACAGCGGGCAAGCCAGGCTTTCGGGCAGGCAGAGATCGCCGGTCCCGATACTGGATGAAAGCGTTACAGGAGTCCCACCAGGAGGGGACGGAGAACGCCGGTGGGCAACTGAATGCCCAGGAGCGTCGTGACGAGCAGGAAGGTTGCTGCAGCGAACAGCGGACCGGTGATGATCGCTGCCCGCCAGCGTCCGCCGCCGAGAATGGTCAGTGCACCGACCGCCAAAGCCATCGTCAGGGGGTAACCCAAGGGCAGCATGACAAATGCAGATGCGCAGACGACCGCGAAGCTAAGTGCTGAACGGATCAAGGCAGAGCGGTCCGGTGGCGGTTCCACCTCGTCGTCGACCTTGTATTTGTTAAGGACTGTTCCCATGAACCAAGCTGCCCCCAGACCAAGCAGCGCCACCCCAATGATCGCCGGGAACATCCCGGGACCAGGCAGGTTCCCCACGGTGAACGCGTATTCCCGGCCGGAGAGTAGGAGCAGGAGAGCAAACCCTACCGTCCCAACAGAGCCGGCAAAGTTTGCGATTCTGAAGCCACGTGCACTCCAGTGGCCGTGGCCAGTGGTAACTGCCTGCTCAGGCAAAGTGTGAAGGCTCATCATCACCAACCACCCTTGCCAGATCGTCGAGTCGTCGCAGAGCCTGCGTGGTGCGGCTGCCTGCAAGATGGACAATTGCCGCCTGCAGGGCGTAGACGACAAGGGTGGGAATTACAACTGACCGTTGATCGGCGCTGGGTCCCCTTCGGGCGACAAGGATCTGATCCGGCCGGGGGTCGAAGGTAAGTCCCTCTTCATCGGCGATGACGGCTGTTCCGGCGCCCAAGGCTTGCGCGTATCCAAAAATCCGGCCCAGCCGTGGCTCCGGGCGCCGGAACACAAAGGACAACAAGAGGTCATCCTTGTCCATCGTCACCAGATGCTCAGCGATGAGCCGTCCGCTCAACGGAAGCTGCACGGTCTCTATGCCCAGCCGTCGAAGCCGACGGTCAAGAAGCGCCAAAACGGTCTGGGCGTACGGAGGACCAAAGAGGTATACCTTCCGTGCTTCCAGTATCCGCCGTGCAAGGTTGTCGATGTCCTCCTGTGGAAGGGTACGGGCAAGCCGCTGCATGGCAGCGCCTTCATCTTCCACCCATGACGCAAGAGTGTAAGCGGAGTCTTTTCGGATGTTCATCCGCTCGGCGCTGGACACCGGGGCCTGACCCTCACGTGCCAGGCTTTCCCGAAGCTGGCTGTACCCCGTGTAGCCCAACTGCGTAGCCAGCCTGGTCATCGTTGTCTCGTGAACGCCAAGCAGAGCTGCCACCTTGGCCGCGGGGAGTTTGGCCATTTCCTGTGGATCAGTCAACAACAGGTTTAGTGCTTTACGCCCGGTCTCCGAGAGGTTTCCCTCGAAGTGACGAGCCGTTTCCAGAATTCCCATGACTCCAACCTCGTTGGTAATCTGCGTTCCTGCGCAGGACAGCAGGCTATCTGTCTCTGTTCTTGCAAGTCAATAGGCAGGGCCTCCGCTGCGCCTGCCCTAACAGGCGCGAGAGCGCGAGAGGACAGCGCCCGGTAGGGCTCGTTACTAGCCTTTTGAGGCGTGGACGGCACCATGATGCGGCGGGCGGTTGAGCTGAAGAGGATCCGCGCGTGGCTCCTGCCGTGGACGCAGGTTGGCTTCTCACCTGCTCCTAGCTACTTGGCTGTCGGATTCACCGGCACGTCGAAGCCGTCATGATGCTGCCGTTGGCCAAAGTGCTGTGCTTGTTTCCGGTGACTACTGTCGGTCCGGCAGTATCTCGAATGGCCCTGGCGTTTGCGACCTTGCAGGGGCTGAAATTCCTCAGTCGTGGGCCGTCATCCGGTAACTGAGAGGTTGCCTGCCAGTTCGCGGGGCTCCACCCACACAGCATGACCTTCAGCGGCTTTTAAAGAGCGCCCTCACACGGGGGACACGCACTTCCGGCGAGGATGGTCCGAGTACGAGGCTCCACCGCTGAGAGCCAGGCGAGCTGGATCGTGCGTATGAACGCGGTGATCTTGCAGGCGCTCCCCCGGCCAATTTTAAACGCCGATAACCGTGATTCCGTAAGCCTGGCGTGGTTGCTGTTGCGTCAGCGGCTGGGCCTGCAGGGCAGGTGTTACGGCAGCTTGGCCTGGCGCAGGTACTGGTACACCGTTTCCCGGCTGATGCCGTAATCACCGGCCAGGACGGATTTGGGAGTTCCATTGGCCGCACGCTGTACCAGCTCGGCCGCCCGTTCCGGTGTGAGGGTCTTTTTCCGACCTTTGTAGACGCCGCGCTGCTGGGCCAGGACGATGCCTTCGCGCTGCCGTTCCCTGATGAGAGCGCGTTCAAATTCGGCGAATGCCCCCATGACGGAGAGCATGAGGTTGGCCATGGGGGAGTCCTCCCCAGTGAAAACCAGCTGCTCCTTGACGAACTCCACGCGCACGCCCTTGCGCGTGAGGCCCTGGACCAGGGCCCTCAGGTCATCGAGGTTGCGGGCGAGCCGGTCCATGCTGTGCACCACGACGGTGTCCCCGTCGCGCGCGAACCGCAGCAGCTCCGTCAGTTGCGGTCTGGATGTGTCCCTTCCCGAGGCTTTGTCGGTGAAGACCCGATCCAGAACCTGACCCTCGAGCTGGCGTTTCTCGTTCTGGTCCAGTGTGCTCACCCGCACGTATCCGATCCGCTGTCCAGCCACCAGAGCCTCCAAAGACATCAACTGTCAGATTGAGTTCTAAGGCCTTTATTGGAGCAGGTCAAGATATTTGGGTCGTTTGATTTCAGATTGAGGTGAGCTTCAACTTGGTACGGGGCCCTGCCGGTTTCGACCCGTTCGAGCTCTTCGTTGGGGCCTGGAGCTTGAGGGCCGGCGAAGGGCGGCTGCAGTGGAACCCGTGGGTGGAGCCTTCGGTCCCGTCCAGCGCCTCCACGGGCCTACTTTCTGGACCAGGGCCGGCGGCCGGTGCGCTCCGCCAGTCGCCGAATCCGAAGGAGGTGCCTTCAACACTCTTGGGCAGGGGACCGCACGCGGTTGTTTAGTAATGATGGAAGGGGTGTTCTATCGGCATCCGCAGGATTGGCGTATCGCCAGTTCGGGGATGGTCTTATCGATTGATGTTGGAGCACCTGGGTCTTTGATTCGTTCCAGCAGCATCCGTGCTGCCCGCCGGCCGAGTGCTTCACCTTGGGTCGCGACGCTGGTCAATGGCGGTTCCCACAGTGCGGCTCCACCAATGTTGTCGTAGCCAATCACTCTGGTTTCGGTGCCAAGGCCATGGATTCGCAGGGCGCGGTAGAGGCCGAAGGCGACGCTGTCGCTGTGGCAGATGATGCCGTCCGGCAGGGGTCCGGCAGCAATGAGCCGTTGGCCAAGTTCAAGGCCTCCTGCTCCGGTCACCGGCCCGGGCATGTCGATGAGGGACGAGGGATCCAAGCCATGGCGGGTAAGGGCCTCTTTCACGCCGTTGCTCCGGTCGGTGCGGGACAGGATCGCAGGAAGGCCACCTAAGTAGGCAATGGACTCACAGCCGTGGGTTTCGAGCAGGTGAGTGGCTGCAAGTCGCCCACCAACCAGATCGTCTGCCCCAACATAGGGTGCATCGACGTCCTTGATGTAGCGGCTGACCAGCACGTGCTCCATTTTCCATGCCCTCAGTTCTTCCACGAGGGAGGGCTTTGTTCCGGTGGCCGGGACAAGGGCAAGCCCGGCAACCTGGTGCTCGCGCAGTTTCCGGATGGCGTCGTGCTGACGCGCGGGATCATCTCCGGTATTTACCAAGAGGGGCAGGTACCCGGAGTCTGTCAGCCCGGTTTCCAGGCCGTGGATAACTTCCCCGAAGAAGGGGCTGGCTATATGCGTTACGACCACGCCGATCGTATTGGCCGTCTGCGTCCGCAGGGAAGCCGCACCCCGATTGTAGACGTAACCGAGGGCCTGCATTGCCTCGGTGACCCGTTGGCGCGTCTCCTGGGAGATCCGGCCGGTTTCCCTCAGCACCAGCGACGCGGTGGCCCGCGAGACGCCGGCATGGTCGGCAACGTCCTGCAGTGTTACGGGTCCGGTCACGGATGCCTCCTCGGCTGGCTAGGTCCACCTGGCGAGAATTCTCCCACGTCAGGTGATAGATAAATGATATATCGATCTATCGGATAACACGATCATCTCTGAAGCCCGACGCCACTTGGAACTTGGAACAGCTCCGTTTTTCAAGTAGCTGCTTGACAGTGATTCGAAGCACATGCTCCCATTGGTGCTAGATCGATTGATCAACTTCCCCATCAAGGAGACCCTCATGAACGCAAAGAAGCGGCATATTGCGGCAGCGGTGGCTGTTGCGGGAGCCCTGGCGCTTTCGGCCTGCACTCCGGCAGGCGAACAGCCCGCGGAGAACCAGAAACTGACGGTGTGGACCTTGGAGCGTCAGCCCGACCGGGTGGAGATCCAGAAGAAGATCGCCGCGGACTTCACCAAGCAGTCCGGCGTGGACGTGGAGATCGTGGCGGTGGATGAGGCGCAGTACAACCAGTTGCTGGTGTCCTCGGCGGCGTCGGGGGAGTTGCCGGATGTTATCGGCGGTCTGGGCCTTCCCGGCGTCGGCGCCCTGCAGGCCAACGATCTGCTCGACGGTGATGCCGCGGCCCGCGTGGTGGAGGACCTCGGTAAGGACACGTTCGCCGCTCGCTCGCTGGAACTGGCCAGCTTGGATGGCAAGCAGTTGGCCGTCCCGAGCGACTCTTGGGCCTCGGTGCTGGTCTACCGCAAGGACCTGTTTGACAAGGCGGGCCTGAAGGCCCCCGAAACCTACGACGACATCCTGAAGGCCGCCCGGGAGCTGACTGGCGACGGGCGTGTTGGTTTCTCCGGGTTCACCACAAACCAGGAAACCTTCGAACATCTGGCCCTGGCCAACGGCTGCCAACTCGTCGACCAGGACAAGAAGATCAGCCTCGAAAGCCCCGAATGCGTCGAGTCCTTCACCTTCTACCGGGAACTGATGACCAAATACTCGGTTCCCGGCGAGCAGGACGTCAACACCGCCCGGTCCAACTACCTCTCCGGACGTTCCGCCATGACAGTGTTCTCCTCCTTCATCCTCGATGAACTCGCAGGCCTCCGCAAAGACATGCTGCCCTCCTGCGCCGAATGCGCAGGCGACCCCGGCTATCTGGCCAAGAACACCGGCGTCGTGACCGCCATCAAGGGACCGAGCGGTTCCGCGCCGGCGCAATTCGGTTCCCAGGTCAACTGGGCTATTCCCGTTGAAGCCGCACCTGCGGCGTCGGACTTCGTGAAGTACATGATGAGCGACGGCTACGAGCGTTGGCTCGCCTTCGCCCCGGAGGGCAAGGTGCCCGCCCGCCAGGGAACCAAGGACAAGCCGAACGCGTACGTGGACGCCTGGAAGGCCCTCCCGTCCGGAACAACCACCAAGGCGCCGCTGTCCGACTTCTACCCGCAGTCAGTGATCGAGCAGTTGAGCGGCTCACCGGAGAAGATGACACTGTGGGCAGTTCCCGAAGGTCAGGGCGCATTGGCCGGTGCCCTGCTCGCCGAGCAGCCCGTGGCCAAGGCCATCAACTCCATGGTGACCGGCGGAACCTCGGGACCGGACGCTGCCAGGAGCGCCGCTGACACGGCCCGGAACATCCAGTCCACGCTCAAGTAACGGACAGAACCATGAGTAATGTCACTACACTCCGCCGCGGCGGAAGCGTCAGCCGCCGCCAGGCCCGGGCAGGCATCGCCCTGGTCTCGCCCAGCGTCATCATCGTCCTGGTCCTGGTGGTCGTGCCGATCCTCTGGACCGTCATGCTCGCTTTCCAGGACGTACGTCTCATCCAGATCCGCAGGGTCAACCTGTTCGGCAACTACACGATCGACAACTTCGTCAGCGTCCTTACCTCCGAAGCGCTCTGGTCCTCCCTTGGAACCACCCTCACCTACTCCCTGCTCGGTACCGGCGGCGCGATTGTCGTCGGACTCATGGCGGCCCTGGCGCTTCGGCACGCATTCCGCGGACGCACCCTCGTCAGGGCAGCCATGCTGTTGCCCTACGTCTCCCCGGTGGTGGCCGCGGCATTCGTCTGGAAGACCATGCTCAACCCGCAGTTCGGAGTCGTAAACGCGTGGGGGACAGGGGCACTGGGCTGGGACCAGCCAATCTCCTTCCTCACCACCCGCACGAGCAACGTCGAGATCCTGGGGCTGACCCTTCCTGTTCCTACCGCCCTCTTCACGGTTATCGTCTTTGAAATCTGGCGGACGTTTCCGTTCGTGTTCCTCTTTGTGACCGCCCGCCTGCAGGCCGTTCCCAAGTCCATCGAGGAAGCGGCCCGCATGGACGGGGCCGTTCCCACCCAGATGTTCCGTCACATCCTGCTGCCCCAGCTGCTGCCGACCATCGCTGTGCTCAGCGTGCTCCGCTTCATCTGGACGTTCAACAACTTCGACGATGTCTACCTCCTCACCGGTGGTGGTGCCGGCACCGAAGTGGTCAGCGTGGGAGTGTTCAACTACCTGATCGGCCGCGGCGACATAGGATCCGCCGCGGCCCAGGCGCTGGTCCTGGCGGCCATCCTGACCGTCATGGTCCTGATCTACATGAAGTTCGCCGTCAAGGACGAGGAAGTGGCCTGATGACCGTCTTGAACGAATCCCCCGTACGGAGCGCCCCTTCCACACCCCGCCCGCCCCGGAAACGGAACTTCTCCCGGGACACCGCGGAAACCAAGGTCTTCCGGGTACTGCGTTGGGTCGTGATCGCCGCCCTGCTGCTGGTCACGGTCTTCCCCTTCTACTACATGGTCACCCTGTCCGTGCGCGACATCGGCTCACTCATTTCCGACCCCGCCCGGATCTGGCCCAACCTCACCGAAATCAGCTTCGACGCCTACACCAGCGTCCTCGCCTCCGTGGCCGACGGCGGCCAGGGCTTCACCGGCTTCATCATCACCAGCGGCCTGGTGGCCCTGGGAACCGTCGTGCTGACCCTTATGATCGCCGTCCCCGGTGCCTATGCGGTGAGCCGCCTGCAGTTCTTCGGCCGCCGCCAGATCAGCGCACTGTTCCTGGCCGTCTACCTGTTCCCGAGCATCCTGCTCGCCGTCCCGCTGTTCGTGTTTTTCACCAGGCTGGGGCTGCGCGGCGCCGTCGGCGTGCTGCTGGTCGTCTACGTGTCCCAGACCATCGCCGTGTCGATCTTCATGCTCCGCAACTACTTCCAGACGATCCCCGAAAGCCTCGAAGAAGCTGCCGCGTTGGACGGCTTGGGCCGGATCGGGATCATGCTGCGCATCAGCCTGCCGTTGGCCGGGCCGGCTATTATGTCCAACGCGCTGTTTGTGTTCATGATCGCCTGGAACGAGTTCCTTTTCGCATTGCTGTTTCTGGTGGAAGACCGCGACAAGTGGACGGTGTCCCTGGGCCTGGCTCAGCTTTCGGGTAGCCTCGAGGTCCCCACCACGGTGCTGATGGCCGGGTCGGTTATCCTCACGCTGCCGATCATCATCCTCTTCTTCGGCAGCGAACGCCTGCTCGCCGAAGGTCTGACGGCAGGAGCCGACAAGTGACCGACACGCTCCCAGTCAGCGCCTCACATCCCGCCACTGCGGCAGCAACAACAGACAGCGATGCCATGCCGGTGCGCTTCACCGACTACCGGGTGCAGGACCCGGGAATCCGCAGGCTCTTCGATCTCGAAGCGCGCTGGGAGAGCTGGCTCCAGGTGGAAGCGGCGCTGGCCCGGGCCCAAGCCCAGCTCGGGATCATTCCCGTTGGTGCCGCCGAGGTCATTGAGGCGAACGCATCACTAGCCTGCCTTGATGCGGCAGCGATCCGCCGCGGCATCGCGGCCACCAGTCACCCTCTGATGGCACTCATCACCGAACTGAGTCGGGCTGCCGGAGAGACCCACGGCGGCTGGGTGCATTGGGGAGCCACCACTCAGAACATCACCCAAACCGGCGATGTTCTGCAGCTCAAGAAGGCACACACAATCCTGCTCGCCCAGCTCCGCGGCGTCCTGGCCGCCGCCGCCGCCCTGGCCCGCAAGGGCGCCTCCGCGGTAATGGCAGGACGGACACACAGCCAGCAAGCCGTCCCCATCACCTTCGGCTTCAAGGTCGCGGTATGGATCGATGAACTGCTCCGCCACCAGGAACGCCTCATTCAGCTCGAACCCAGGATCTTCAACGCCATGGCAGGAGGGGCAGTCGGAAGCTTCGCCTCCATGGGACAGGACGGCCCGGAAGTCCAGCGACTCATGGCGAAGGATCTGGGGCTCGGAAGCATGAAGATCCCCTCACGAGGCATCGGCGACCAATTCGCCGAATACGTCACGGTGCTAGCCATCCTGGCCGCAACAGGCGGCAGGATAGCCGGAGAAATCTACAACCTGATGCGGCCCGAAATCGGTGAAGCCCGGGAAGCCTCCCCGGAGGGAACCGTGGGCAGCTCGACCATGCCGCACAAACAGAATCCCCAGCTATCCCAGGACGTCATCACCATCTCGGCGCAAATCCGATCCCACGTACCCCTCGCCCTGGAAGCCATGCTCCACGACCAGGAAGTCAATGGCGCCAACACCGCAATGATGGACGATGCCCTCAGCCGATCTGTGATCCTCACAGGCGACATGCTGGCCAGGCTCCAACTCATCCTCTCCCAGCTGGAAGTCGACGAGGAACGCATGCGGGCAAACCTGGAAATCACCCACGGCCTGATCTCCTCAGAAGCGGTCATGCTCTCACTCGGGCACACAATCGGCAGGCAACACGCCCACGATGTCGTGTACGAATCAGCACACGAAGCCATCCGGACAGGCCGCCAGTTCGGAGACGTCCTTAGAACCGACCCAGCCGTGACTGCCCACCTGGACCGGCAAGAAATCACCAAGCTACTCGATCCCCTCAGCCACGTCGGACTCTGCCAGGAAATGGCCCTCCACGCCGCCCAGCGGGCACAAGCAGCAGCCGAACGCGAACAACAACCCTGAATTGAGATCTTCGGCACCCTGAAAATACCCGACATGGCCACCAGCGCACATCCGGCGAGGCTAGCCGGGTGTGCCACTCGTCGTACCAACCGCCGTGGCAAGGAGCCGGCGGACGGATCTCAACGGGCGCCGATTCCGGGCTTCCGCCCTCCGCCTTGCGTCGCTGCATGCTTATGACTGGGGTATGCCTCGATGTTTCCAACTCCCAGAAAGCCTGTTCACACTCGCTGATAGGCTTCCTAGCTTTTCATTGTTTGCACCGCGCTTCCGGCGCCAGCTGCCACACTCAGAACGCCCAAATACCTGCCCTTAGACGCATTGATTGCCCCTACTTTCGGGCCGTTCGAACGCCGATAAGGAAGATTCTGCAAAGCCGGCCGAGTAGGGGAGTGGTTGAAAGCGGCTCATCGGCACGTGAAGGGAGGGCCCCTTTCGGTCCTCCCTCAAACCAGTTAGTCTTCCTTCGCTTCTTCCAGGACTGCACGGGCTGCTGCGGCATCGTGAAGGTCCGGCAGGTACTTTTCCTGCTCTTCGATCCTGCGCCGGTAGAAGTCGTGGGCGGCTTGTTTCGTGATCCCCAGCGCTTCGCCGATCTGGGCCCACGTCGCGCCGGCTTCGCGTGCGGATTTGATGACGTACCAGCGCCTGGCCGTGAGCAGTTCGACAGCCTTCGCGTTCGCACGCAGCGCCTCCAGCGCTGCGACTTCCCTTACCTCGGCGAGGAACTGCGCTGCGGCCACCCGGGCTTGGTCACTGCCGGTGGCAGAAACTTCCCGCCAGGTCTCGCCGCGGTTGAAGTCTTCCCACACTCTGAGCAGCTCGTGGACATCTCCGCCGCTGAGGGCTTGATCGACCGACCCCGCGTCATCGTTCATGAAGTCAAGCTAGCTTGACGACTCCGGCCGGTCAAGGGGAGCACACGTGGTTCTGTGCTGCCCCGGGAGGGGAGCGTTCGTAGAACGGCCTCGCGCCGAATCGCTCCGCGTCTTGCGGCAGGCGCCGGAAATGGCGAAACTCCGGCCAATAGCGGTTGGCCGAAGTTCCATCCCACATTCTGCAGGCTGAACCTTGAAGCTGGCTGGGAAGGGTGAACGGCTCTCGAGGGCATCACGGACCGTCATCTCGGTCGATGCTTCCGATTTTGATGCTTAGGCTGTGGGCATGAGGGTTGCAAAGACCGACACCGTCGCCGGGCTGCCGGCCGTGCTGGCCCGCTCGATTGTCCGCAAATTCAGAGGTCGCGAGATGGTCGCCGAGGCCGTGGCGGACCTGCTCGAAGGGACCGGATACGACCATGAAGCCGTCCTCGCGGAGCTGGAAGCTGCCGGCTACATGGAGAAAGTCCGGGTCGACACCGACGGCGACGTCTGGTGGGACTCGACCATCCAGGGCAATGCCCTGGCGATGGCAAGCTTCGGGAAGCCGATCAGCAGAAAAACCGCAGACCGCCTGGTCGCAGGGTTGGTGGAACGGGCGCAGGCCTACAACGGCGATCCGGGCAAACCCCTGTTCATCGGCACGCTCAGGGTTTTCGGAAGCTACCTCAGCCCGGGCATCGATCCACTCGGCGACGTCGACATCGAGCTCACGTACGGCAGAAGAATCACAGACCGGCAGGCGCTCTCGGACTACACCAAAGCCACCGGACGATCGTTCGGGACATACTTCGACCAACTGATGTGGCCGCAGACCGAACTGGTCCGGCACCTGAAGAAACGGTCCGCGTCCATCAACATCACGCTCGAGGACATCACCACGATTACCGACACCTTCGACACCATCTACAGCATCGACACAGACCCGGGCGCAGTCCCACCACCTGCCGACAGAACCCTCATCGGAAGGTGAAAAACGCGCCAACAACCGACCTTCCGTCAAGCTGTGAGACGCGGCCGGGGTAGAGGTCACTCCCTCTTACAGATAGGGCAGCGGCCCCTGTAAGAATGGATTTCATGGACATCCTTAACGCCGGGGCGGGGGCAGACCAGGACTCGATTCTGGAGCTGCGCGTGGAGCTCGTCGGCAGCGAGCCTGAGATTTGGCGTTTATTCCAACTCCGGAACTCCTTGGCTCTGAATCAGGTGCACCAGGTGCTGCAGACAGCCTTTGGCTGGGAGGACGCGCACCTGCACAGGTTCACAGCAGCTGATCCGTTCGCGCCGCTACGGCCCGTCGGCGGCGCATTTCCGGAGGTCCCACAGTGGCTTCCCCGGCAGGAGTGCGAAGAACCGGCGGACAGGCCTGAGGAGGATTGCTCCCTGGATCAGCTGCTCACACTGGGGTCGGGCGGAGCGTTTTACGAATACGACTTCGGTGACAGCTGGCTTCACCGGCTCGAGCTCATTTCCCGCCGGCCCGCGGACGAAGACAGCGTGCCGGCCCGGCTGATCGATGGCGCCCGGCGCGGCCCGCTGGAAGACTCCGGAGGATTCCCCGGGTACGAGGAGATCATGGACGCACTGGCCGACCCGACGCATCCCGACCACGCCGAGCACTCGGCCTGGGTCGCCGACGTAACCGGTGCCGATGATCCTTTTGACCCTGCGTTCCTCGACATTCCCGCCGTGAACCGGACGCTGGCCGAGCAGTTCCGACGTACGCAGTCTGGGGAAAAACGCGGTAAGTGACGGACAGGAAACAGCCCCTTTTCGGGGCACTCCCCCGCCTGTTTTAAAAGGCCAATAACGGGCGTTTCGTCAACCTGTCTCGGCCGGGCAAACCCGTGCTTGCTGAGATCACGCGGCCGGAACTGGTGGCGGCTCTGATCCGTCCATGGCTGGAGTCAATTCAGGTTATCCACGGAAGTAGGAGCCGTTGGGGTAGCTCCTGGTAGCAGTAGCGGCGGGTGACCTATGAGAATTGTCCCCCGCTGTGCGCGGGCGGACCGGACTTCTCGTTCAAAGGTGAACCATTCCGGTCGTTCCGAGGACCAGGTAAAGAGCCGTATATCAGCTTTGGGTGTACTTTCCTCGACTGGACGGGCGCATATTTTGGAGGTGAGTCAGGCCGGTCATAAAGGCTTCGAACCCGTCCCTAACAGCATGTTTTAAGGTATCAGGACGACGCTCATACCCAGGGCGCCCAATGCCATGGCGGCGAAAGCGGTCCATAGCACTCCGGAAATGTCGGGAGTGGCCGCTTCACGTGAAATCCCGTGGGAGCTGGTTTTGTAACGAGGGCGCTGCGTGAGGTAGATGGCTGAGGCTGCGCCGGCGGCGACCGCGATGAGCACCAGAATGGGGAAGCCAAGGTGGGGCAGCCAGCGCAGGAAGATGGCGCTAACTGTAACCAGCGCCAGCATTGTCCTGCCCCAGGCAAGGGTTGTTCGCTCCGGCTGCAGCCCGGGGTCCCCGTGCTTTCTACCTTGTGATCCGCTGAACTTCGATTTCATAGAAATCAGGGCAAGACGATGAAGACCAGCACGACGGCGGCAGCCAGTGCCCCCGCCGCGGCCAGCAGGGGCACAATCAGGGGCAGGGGCAGGGATGCCTTATGACGCATACTGTGCTCAACCTTCAGCCAACGCATAGCGGCTCCTCCGCTGAGGAGCATGCCGAGCAGAAGCAGCAGGATAGCTATGCCTTTTCGGACCGATTCAAGAAACAGGTCCGCCGTGAGCGCCTCGATCGCTATGCCACCGGCAAGGAGGGCGAGTGACGTGCGGATCCACGCCAGAAACGTCCGCTCGTTGGCCAGCGTGAAGCGGGGATCGGGTTCGGTTCCGCCTGGCAGGATTCGTTCGGCGAGCCTTCCCCGCTGCGGAGGCTGGCGGGGGTCGCTTTCAAACCCCACTAGAGCGCCAGGGTGCGGAAGCGGCAGTTACCCCTACGCAAGATCCTTTGTCGTGCATGTTCGGTCTGTCTGCCGTGCTGTTTGCCAGTTCTAGCGATTCGTGCCTGTAGTGCAGCAGAATCTCGTGCTTGTAGTGAATTCCGATCCAAGGCGAGGCAATAATGTCGTCGATGTCCGCAGCCAATTGCAACGAATTTTTTACCTCTGCTAACTCGAGACTCGGCCTGGTAGTCGGACGGGTGACGATGGGATTCAAGCGGTGCATCCTCTCTTGGAACGCGAGTTTCAGGTTGAGGCTGGGGCCGGAGCGATCTCTGTTCCGGTCCCGGCCTTCGCTCCGGGACGATTCGGGCCTAAGCCTTGGTGCTTGCAGGGGTGACTTCCAAGCCAGTGGCCGTGGCGGAAGCAGCAAGAGCGGACGTTGCCGGAGCGGCATCATCGGCTATCTCCAGGCCAAGCCTGCGTCGGTCACGCTGCTGGTTGATGAAAAGCAGGGCCAGGACTCCGAAGGCCAGCAGGAGGCCGCCGGCCAGGGCAAAGGCTGACCGGTAACCTTCAGCCGGGGTGGCCGCACCGCCAATCAGGAACCCGGAAACCGCCGGTGCGAATACGCCGCCGGTTGTTAGGACCGCGTTTGCGATGGAGAGGTTTGCACCGCGCTGTGCGATGGTGGTCAGTTCAGCGACGACCAGATAGGTGATGGCGAAGAGTGCAGGTGCCGTTCCGAAGCCGAAGACCATAAGGATGACAGACAGGACGGGTGAGGTGATCAGGGTTGCGGCCACAAGACAGGCTCCTGCGAAGACCGCGGAGATGCTGAGTACCCAACCGCGGGCCTTCCGGGTGGGAACGCCTTTCAGGTGCAGGCGCTGGGTCACGGCGCTGAGGCCCACTGTGGCGATAGCTCCCCAAGCCGCGGGCAGGGCGATCATGGCACCGGATTGCTGTCCGCTGAAGCCCAAGACGTTCTGAAAGTAAGCCGGCCCCCAGGACATGGCCAGGGTGAAGGTCCAGTAGCCAAAGAAGGATGCCAGGACCGCGAAGATCCAGCTGGGGGAGAGGATGGTGCGCCAGTAGCGGATTTTGGTCTCTGCTGCGACGGGAGTTTCTTCCGCTGCAATGCCGTCGATTTCTTGTTCGGCTTTCCGGCTGGTGTAGGGGCCTTCCTTGCCCACGATGACCCAGAAAACAGACCAGACCAGTCCCACGATGGCCAGCAGTGCAAAGGCCGTCTGCCAGCCGAACTGCCCGATGATCCAGGCCAGGACCGGTGCGAAGGCCACGATTCCCAAGGTCACACCGGAGGAAGCAAGAGCGGCCGGGGTAGCGCCCTTTTTCTCGGGGAACCACTTGTAAATGCCGTGCATCAGCACCGGAGCCAGTGGACCCTCGCCAGCACCCAGGAGCAGGCGGCTGGCCCAGAGGGCAGGCAGGGAGGCGAACAGCAGGATGGGGACCTGGGCCACGGACCACAGCAGGCACAGGACCAGCAGGATCCACTTGCTCGATACCTTGTTGGCGATGGGTGCGGCGACGATTTGGGCGATCCCGAATGTGAGGAACATGGCGCTGCCCACCAGGCCGAACTGCTCGGGTGTGATGCCCAGTTCTTTCATGATGGGCACGGCCGCGATACCGAGGACTGCTTTGTCCGCCCAGCTGAGCATCATCAGGAAGAGGAGGCTAAAGGTCATAAACCAGCCATAGCGGTTGCGCTTGGACCGGGACCAGTTCCGGGGATCGCGGGAAGCCGCGGCACCCGGCGTGACGCCGGTAAGGGGAGTTTCAGACACAGTATGCCCAATCGTTGAAGGGGAAGTCTTTTGCCGGTTTGGAGCGGCGTTTTCTTGACTCTAGGCTCGTGTGACGGGCCTTACATTTGAGCTTTCCGTTGGGTGGAAAGCGACTTTCCGGGGCGCCGCACGCTCTTGGCGGTCCCGCCGCCGGGGCCAGCCAGGAGCGCCAGCAGTGCCATCCCCAGGATGCTCAATCCGCATGTCAGCCACCAGGTCGTATCCCAGCCCCCGGTGGTGGTGGCCAGCAGGGCGAACATCATGGGTCCCACAAAGTTCCCGAGATTGAAGATCTGCTGCGTCAACCCCAGCACGGCGGTGACAGATCCGTCTTCCGGGGCAATTCGCACGGAGTACCTGGTCACTGCGGCAGGGATAAGACCGCCGACGGCGGAGAATACCGCGATGAGGACGAACTGGAAGACGATGCCGTTCCCGATGTCTTCCCAGCCGACGGCGAACGTCGCCACGGAAGACGCTGACATGCCCAGAAAGGTCCAGAAGATGATTTTCCGCTCGGACAGCCCTCGCTGGATGAGCGGCCCGGCGCTAAGTGCCCCGATCGCGTTGACCCCGCCCACGGCGGCGCTGAGAATACCCGGCATCGGCCCTTCCAGGCCCGCCGAGCGGTAAAATTACGGCAGGAAGCCGAGCACTGCCATCCACTGGGCGGTGTAACAGGCGAAGACCCCTCCGATAATCCAGGGAGGGCGGGTGGCTACGGTGCGTCCGACGCGGCGTAGCGCGGACCGGAGCCCGGCCTCGGCCGGAGGCGCGTCCCTCGGTACCCCGCGAAGCAGCAGCGGTACGGGTAGCAGCGTGAGGACAGCCATCACCACCCACCATTCCCGCCAGCTGGCGGCCTGCAGGAACAGGGCGCCCGCGGCGAGTCCGATAAGCGTGGCCACGCCTTGGAAGGCGCCCCAGCTTGCCAGTGCGACATTTAGCCGCTTGACCGGGGTCACCTTGCGGATAAGTGCAGGGGCGACGACGACGGCCAGCAGGAATCCGACGCCCTCCAGCGTCCGGGTGGCCATCAGCAATTCAGTGGTGGGCGCGGCGGCGCCGAGCACGGATGCGGCGCCCAGCAGGACCAGCCCGGTGATCAGGAGCCGGCGGAGGCCTGCCAGTTCCCCGCCCACGGCCGTGGCCAGGCCACCGACCACGCTGGCCAACTGGATGATGCCGAGCAGCAGTCCTGCCTGAACCAGGGTAGTGCCCAGATCCACCTGGATCCCGGCCAGAGCGGCTGGAAGCTTCCAGATATGCATGGCTGCCGCGATGCCCGCTACGAGGACGGCCAGCCAGGCCCGGTCAGCTGTCGTCCTTTTTTCATCGAGTGCGGTTGCGGGCGACGGCAGTTCCAAAAGTTGTTGTCCTTGCTGCAGGGTGGCGGGCGCGGGTCCTTGTTCTCGGGTTCTTCAGGCGGATGCCAGCACCGGGGTGTCGATGCGGAAACGCTGGCCGCTGACGGCGACGTCCACGGGGCCGCCGAAAGTTGAGGCGGCCCGGCTGCGCCACCATTCCGGCTCCGCGCGGCCGGCCAGGTGGGAGAGGACCAGGCGGCCTACTCCGGCCGCGGCGGCAATGCGGCCGGCTCCCTCGGGCGGGGTATGTGCGATCCGCTGGTGGTTGAGGAATTCCGGTGCGAAGCCCTTGCCGGCGTAGAAGTCCAGGTTCACTGCCTCGTGCACCAGCACGTCTGCGCCGTTGGCGAGCACAGCCATCGCTTCACATTCTGCTGTGTCGCCGGAGAACACAACGGAACCTGCGTCGGTGTCGAAGCGGAATGCCAGTGCGGGGCGCACCGGTGGGTGTTCGACGAGGATGCCGGTGACCTTGACCCTGTCATCCTCGTAGACGTCAAAGGGGAGGGCCGCGTCGGGGCTTTCGTGTGCGGGGGTTTTGAGGTCCACGGTGCGCAGAAGGGATGTCAGGTTCGGGCGGGCTTCATCGTGGACGCGGATGTCGATGTCGTAGGAGAAGGCCTGCAGGGAATGGGAGACCAGCTCGCCGGTGCCGGAGAGCCCGGCACCACCTGTGCGGGTGGCATCCTTGCCCGGGCCCACAATCGAAACGGGGCCGGTGAAGCCTTCTACCGGGTTGCCCCAGTTCCACAGCAGAAAGCCGGGGAGCTCCACCACATGGTCCGAGTGCAGGTGGGTGACAAAGCCCGCCACCAAATTCTTGCCGCGCAGCCCGGCCTCGTGGGCGGCCCGCGAGCAGCCCAGGCCAAAATCAACCATGTAGAAGGCGTCGCCCACGACCAGTGCGCTGGATATGCCGTTTTCCGGTCCGCGGATGGCTGGGCCAGCGGCGGTGCCAAGGGTAATCAGTTCGACGCTCACAAGAAGTCCTTCTGGAGGGTTGGTGCGGGCTCAGGAGTGGGGGCGGGCATTGATGACACGGGTTTCCAGGTATTCCTCCAGGCCCCATCGGCCGCGTTCGCGGCCGATGCCGGACGCCTTCCACCCTCCGAAGGGGGCGTCCGGTTCCACGAGGGTGTGCTGGTTGACCCAAACTGTTCCGGCTTCGATCTGTGATGCGGTGGCGTACGCACGTTCCTGGTCCGGGCTCCAGACGGACGCGCCGAGACCGAACTCTCCGGCGTTGAGCGCGTTGATTGTCTCTTCGAGATTGTCATAGGCGACGATCGGCAGGGCTGCGCCGAACTGTTCCTGTTCCACCAGGTCCATGCCCGGCTCGGCGTCGATCACTACTGTGGGGGAGAGGAAGTAGCCGGGCAGGTCGCAGCCGGGGTTGCCGCCGGTGATGATGCGGGCTCCGGCGCCCACGGCGGAGTCAACCAGGCCGTGGACGAGTTTGAGCTGGGGCTCATTGTGCATGGGCCCTATGGTGGTCCCGTCCGCAATGCCATGGCCCAGCACGTGGTGGGAAGCCTCAGCGGCGATGGCCTCGGCCAGTTCCCTGCTGCGGCTGCGGGGAACATACACGCGTTTGACCGCCATGCACACCTGGCCGGCGTTGCGGAAGGCACTGCCCACAATTCCGCGGGCAGTAACGGCAGGGTCGGCGTCATCGAGCACGATGGCAGGATCGTTTCCGCCGAGCTCCATGGTGACGCGCTTGACGGTCGGGGCTGCCTGCTGGGCCATGGAAATGCCCACTTGGGTGGAGCCGGTAAAAGAGATCTTGCGAATGCCCGGCGAAGTGCTCAAGGCAACATTCACCGTCCGCCGTGAACTGGTCCGCACCTGTAGCACTCCCGCGGGAAGGACGTCATTGAGCAGATTGACCAGTGCAATGGTGGACAGGGGCGTGGACGGGGAGGGCTTTGCGATCACAGTGCAGCCGGCAACCAGCGCAGGGGCAAGTTTCACGCAAAGCAGGGAGATGGGGAAATTCCACGGCGTGATGGTGCCCACAATGCCCACCGGCCGGTACTGGACCTCAAGGGTCCTGTCGGCCCTTGGGGCGAGAGGCTCGGTTTCGTCCCATCCCAGCTCCGCATAGTACTCAAAAAGTCCTGCCGCCACGGTGAACTCACCCGCAGCCTCCGCCTTGGGCTTGCCCTGCTCACGGGAAAGCAGGGTGGCCAGGGAATCCAGGTTGCGGCGGATCAGGGCAGCCCCGGCACGCAGGGCGGCGCGGCGGGCCTCGCGGTCGGCTGCCCAGCGCGGTGCAGCCAGGCGGGCGGCCGCAACGGCCTGTTCAACGTCGTCCCCGGTGTTTTCCGGGGCGTGCCCTACGAGCTCAAGCGTGGCCGGGTCCAGGACCTGGTAGTGGTCTGCCGTCATGGCCTGTCCTTTCGGCGGGGATGGGATTCTTATCCAAGTTTCATGGCACCCGCCACAATCCGCCTCGACCTTTCCATCCAACGGAAAGGACGGGGCGAGGGATTGATCCGGCTTGCCACTATGGAGTGAAGCACGTCACGCACTAATGAGGAGTCTCCATGTCCCAAGAACAGCTACCCATCGTCCTTACGGGGGTTTCCTCCGGCATCGGCGCTCGGACGGCGCAGATTCTGTCCGCCCGCGGGGTGCCGCTGATCGGCATCGACCGCAACGCGCCCACCGGCTTCAGCGGCACCTTCGTGCAGGCTGACCTTTCCAGTCAGGCGGGCGTCGCCGCCGCCGCCGCCGCAGTCTCCGCCGCAGCACCGCATGGCATCGCCGGCCTGGCCAACATCGCAGGCGTCCCCGGCACGGCGCCCTGGCGCACGGTGCTGTCCGTCAACGTCTTCGGCGTCCGCGGACTGGTCCGGGCACTTGCCCCGCTCCTCGGTGAGGGAACCGCCGTCGTGAACCTCGCTTCCAGCGTTGCCGTCCAGTGGCGCGAGGTGAAAGCCAAGTGTGCCGCGTTCGCGCTGGCCGCGGATCAGGCAGGCGCGCTGGACTCGGTGGCCGGTGACGAGGACATCACGGAGGAGTCCTACCTTTTCTCCAAGCAGTGCGTCCGCTTCCTGACGGAGCACCTGGCCGCCGAACTGCTGCCGCAGCGCATCCGGGTCAACAGCGTGAGCCCCGGGCCAGTTGCCACGCCCATCCTTGAGGACTTTAAAAAGGACCACGGGCGGGACAAGGTGGAGGGTGCAGGTGCCCTGCTGGGCCGCTTCGGCGAGCCGGAAGACGTCGCCTCCGTTATCGATTTCCTCCTCCGCCCCGAGTCGGGGTGGGTGAACGGCTCGGACATCCGCGTGGACGGCGGCCTGGGTGCTTACCGCGGTTCAACCCTCGCCACCGTCACCAACTGAGGACCAACGACGCCGGAGCATCCTTGCGTACGCATGGAAGATCCGGCATTGGGCTTAAAATGACGGTAGGGCACGGCGTCAATGATGCGCTGCTGCTTCCAGCGCTCAGGAGGGTGATCTATGGCTAACGCTGCCCCCAGCGGCCGGACCGCCCGCCGTCCCGCTTCAATACCCGGGTCCAAACCCTCCCAAGCTGCCGACGGCGGTGCTTCCGCACAGCAGGCGGCCAGTGTCACGTCCCGCGCACTGGCCCTGCTCGGGACCTTCGACGCTGAGCACTCCGTGCAAAGCCTCAGTGCCATGGCCCGCCGTGCGGGCCTTCCCGTGGCAACCGCGCACCGACTGGTCGGCGAACTGGTGGCGTGGGGAGGACTGGAGAAGGCCAATGACGGGTACCGTGTGGGGCAACGGATCTGGCGCCTTGGCCTGCTGGCCCCTGCGCAGCAAAACATCGCCGAGGTAGCCGCCCCCTTCATGCAGGACGTCCTCTTCGTGACGCACAATGTGGTGAACCTGTTCATCCTGGACGGGCAGGAGGTCCTGCTGGTGGAACGCATGTCCGGTACGGGAGCGGGCCAGCCGTTCCGGCGTGTTGGCGCACGCCTGCCGCTCCATGCGAGTGCCGCGGGAAAAATCATGCTGGCCTATGGGAGCAAGGAATTGTTTACCGCCGTTTCGCAGCGGCTGGAGCCGCACACGCCGCGCACCATCACCAGCCCCACCGTACTCTCGACGGAAATCGAGCGGGTGCGTGCCCTCGGTTATGCCACTACGGAGGAGGAGACAGGCCCGGACAACTACGGCCTGGCCGTCCCGGTGTTCCTGCCCAACAAGCAGGTGGTGGCAGCGCTGGGTATCGTCACCCGCAGCCGTCCCGCCCCGGTCGGCAGCGTGGTGCCTGTGCTCAACATTGCGGCCCGCGGCATTGCCCGGCGGCTGGGTGTGGAGCTTCTGCCGCAATAGGGCGCGTTTCCAGCCCTTCCCAATTCCGATCTTTCCGTTGGATGGAAAGAGGTGCCGCGTTTGTGTTGTGGGACACCTAACCTCAAGTAAGCCGTATTTGTGGCGGATGCCCGGCCAAGGGAGCGTCGTCCGGGCGGGCCTTTCCAAAGGAAGTGAAACCTTATGACTGCATCTGCAGGAGCCACCATCGACGTCGTCGTCGACCGGGCGGACATTGTGGCGGACCAAGTGGTCTCCCTGGTGCTGCGGCGGGCGGACGGCCGGTCGTTCGAGCCCTGGCAGCCGGGCGCACATATCGACGTCCATGTCGGCGACGGGCTGGTTCGCCAGTACTCGCTGTGTTCTTCTCCAGGGGAACTGGACCACCTTCGGATCGGCGTACTGCACGTGCCCGATTCCCGTGGCGGGTCCAAGGCCGTGCACGCGCTGCTGCCGGGAACATCACTGGCCATCTCCGAGCCCCGTAACAACTTTCCGCTGCGCGAATCCCGGCGCTACCTCTTCCTTGCCGGCGGCATCGGCATCACTCCGATCATTCCCATGGTCGAAGCAGCCGACGCTGCCGGCAAGGACTGGACGCTGGTCTACGGCGGCCGGAGCCGCAAAACCATGGCCTTCGCACAGCAGTTGGAGGACCGGTACGGCGCTGACCGTATCTGCATCGTCGCCGAGGACGAAGTTGGCCGGTTGGACCTGGACCAGGTCCTGGGCATGCCTCGGGCCCACATGCTGGTGTATGCCTGCGGTCCGGGCGGGCTGCTCGGTGCCGTGGAGGAACGATGCATGGGCTGGCCTCCCGGCGCCCTGCACACCGAACGGTTCGTCGCTTCGACCCTGGGTGCCGCCGCGGCCAACGCACCCTTCGAGGTGGAGCTGGCGAGGACCGGGACCACCGTGACCGTACCGAATGACAAAACCATCCTCGAAGCTGTGGAAGAGGTGGGCGTGCGCGTACTGTCCTCCTGCCGCGGCGGATTGTGCGGCACCTGCGAAACCCAGATCATCTCCGGCGAACCCGAGCACCGCGACGCGGTCCTGACCGAAGAGGACCGTGAAGCCGGCGAGATCATGTTGGTTTGCGTCTCCCGCGCCGCTGCCGGCTGCCCGCGCCTGGTACTGGATCTCTGAACCAGTCCGTCACACCCGCTTGCAGCCTTTTCCATAGACCGGCCTACGGGCACCAACCCACGTCTCGCCACCCAGGAGTGTTCCAATGACCGCTACAACCCATGAAGCCAATGTCCTCGGCGAGGACCCCTTTGAAACCGCAAACCTCCTCGACCCCTACCCCTTCCTCGGCCGGCTCCGCGACGCAGGGGCCGTCTCCTACTTGGAGAGCACGGGCAGCTACGCCGTAGCCGGGTACCAGGAGGTCTACGAGGTCCTCACGGACTTCGAAACGTACATCTCCTCCGGCGGCCTCGGCCCGCGTGACATCCGGAAGGATTCGGGCTGGCGGCCGCCCAGCATCCTCGAATCGGACCCGCCCATCCACACCGTCATGCGACGGGCGCTGACCGGCGTCATCAACCCCGGCACCATCCGAGCCCTCAGGGAACCCTTCACGCCGCCCGCGGAGGAGCTGACCGAGCAACTGGCAGGCCGTGAACAATTCGACGCCATCACCGACCTCGCCGAAAAGTACCCCCTGCGTGTCTTCCCGGACGCAGTGGGCATTCCAGACGTCGGCCGTGAACACTTGCTGCCCTACGGCAACATGGTGTTTAACGCCTTTGGTCCTGAAAACTACATCTTCAAGCAAGCCTTCGCGCAGGGCGACGAGCACGCCGCCGCAGTGATGCGCAACTGCGAGCGGGAAAACCTGGACGACACTGGTTTCGGCGCCCAGATCTGGAAGCGTGTGGAGGACGGACTCATCACAGAACAGCAGGCGACGCTGCTAGTCCGGGCACTGTTGTCCGCGGGCGTAGACACCACCATTTTCGGCATCGGCAACACCCTTTCGGTGCTGGCACGGTACCCGGCAGCCTGGGCCCGGCTGCGGGAGAACCCCAAAATGGCAAAGTTTGCCGTAGACGAGGCGCTCCGCCTGGAGTCCCCCTTCCAGAAGTTCCACCGGACCGTTGCCGTGGACACCGTCCTCGGCGGCGTGCATCTGCCAGCCGGTGCAAAGGTGCTGGTGTTCTTGGGTGCTGCTAACCGGGATCCGCGTAAGTGGGGAGACAACGCCGACGAGTTCGATCTTGACCGCAACGCCTCCGGCCACGTGGCCTTTGGCATGGGCCTGCACCAGTGCGTGGGCCAGCCCATCGCCCGGCTCGAAATGGAAATTGTGCTCCAGCAGCTGCTCAAGCGCGTATCCACCATCGAACCGGACGGGGCGCCGGTACCTATCCTGCACAACGTACTGCGCGGGTTCGAGTCCCTTCCGGTGCGGATCTCGGCAGGATAGATCTCGTAGGTGCGTTCGCGGTCCTGTCGGGAAGTCCTTGAAACGGCCAAAGAGTAGAGCCCCAATTGTCAGGTTGGGGTGTACCCAGACCGACGTCTAAAGACTTTCGTCGATGCATCCTTTGCTCGAGCCCACGGTGTATTCCTCGAGGGGCGTGAAGCCTCGCTGCACGCCGCCCATTCGGATGTTTACCCAGCGCGGACGGTTAGCGTGGCCCGGTAGGCTGCCCAGTGCTGTGCTGTGGCGTGCAGGGACGCGGGCGGGATGGGTTGTTCGCCGGGGTCGGGTACGTCGAGGCGGTTGGTGTAGTAGAGGCTGGGAACCCCGAGACCGGTTTGTGCCGAGGTCCAGCTCTGGTAGGCGGCTTGGCTGGGCAGGGCCCAGCCGTCGGTGTCGATCAGCAATTCCGGGCAGGCTGCCCGGGCGACGCGGGCCCGGTGGGTCATGGTGTCAACGACACCGGTGCCAGGGTTGCTGTTGGGTGGTTCGGTGTGGCCGCCTGGCTGGTCGAGCATGAGCACGTCGTTGAGGCGGAGCATGTCGGTCACGTCGCGGAAGCCGGGATCTGGTGTGTGGGTGACGACGAGGGCGTCGGGGTTGATGTCCTTGACGGCCTGGTAGAGGACTGCGAGCAGTTCGTGGAGCAGGTCGATGCCCCATGACGGCCCGGCATGGGTGAGGGCGGAGCCTGCGGGGGTGGAGGCGGTGAAGTCTATTTTGATGCCGTCGGCACCGAGCTCGGCGATCATGGACCGTGCTGCTTGCCGGATCAGTTTGCGTCCGGCCGGCGATTCGGGGTCGAGGGCCACCGGCTGACCGGTGTGGTCACGGACGCAGGCTTCCGGTGGTGCGCCCTCGGTGTCCCAGGCCTTGTACCAGAGCAGGACCCGCTGGCCGGCGTCATGCCGTTTCCGGATCCATCCGGCCATGTCGGGCCATTTTTCGGTGTCGGGCCGGCAGGTGGCGTAGTCCTGTTGCCATTTGTCGTCGATGACGATGGTTCCGGGCACGATTCCGTGCTCCCCGAGCGTGTTGAGATAGCCGTCGTAGTCTGTCTGGCGTGCCCTTTCGACTGCGGTGCGTTGACCGCCGATGGAGGCCATTGCGTCGGCGTTTTGGGCGCCCCAGCCGCAGAACATCGGTTCGAGCCACGCTGGTGATGGCGGGGCTTGGGTGCGGGCGGGCAGTAGACCTCGCGCGTCGAGCAGCTCGCGGTAGCGTTTGAGCCCGTCGTAGGGGTTATCGGCGAGGAACAGCAGGAGTGTGGGTGTGCTGAATTGGTCCTCGACTGAGGTGTGTCCGTCGTAGTCGTAACGGAGGGAGAAGCCTGGGGTGAGGGCGTCGTAGGTGAGTTGGGTGAAGGGGCGTCGCTTGGCTGCGACACCGATCATCAGGCAGGGCCCGCCGGGTGCCGGGGACGCGCCGGGGTCGTTGGGGGAGACGGCCAGGCACAGTGGGGGTGGGGTGAAGAGCCATCTTCCGACGCCGGGCTGGCCGCCGTCTCCGACCACGCCCAGGGCTGCGGATTCCCCCGCGGGGCGGAGGACCTGCCATGGCCGGTCCGGGTTGGGGGAGAAGACGGTGCTGTGCAGCAGGTCGCTGGGCAGCAGGCCGGAGCCGGCTACGTGGGCGCCGAGCTGGCGGATGGAGGTGATTCGGCCTGTGCCCTGGACGGTGGTGGTCAGTTCGAGGGCGTCGCCTTCGGCGCGCAGCTGGGTGTGGTGGTGCTCCCACAGAGAGCTTTTCGCGGTGATTCCCACCTGCGTAAGAGTCCCGTCGTGGGTATTGACGTCGACGTGCGTGACGCGAATTTCGTCAGTTCCGGCGGTCGTATTGATGCTGGCTAGCAGGCGCAGGCGCGCCAGGGATGCGCCGTCGGGGGTGGCCAGGGTGAGGACCTGACGCGCAGAGTCGATGGAGATCTCCATCCCGGCGGCCACAAGTGGACGTGTGCTGCTCGCGTGCAGGTCCAGGGTCAAGGGGTTCTCCGTTGGTTGAGTTGGGGTTTCCGGCTCCTTTTCATCCGCTGAAATGAGTACGTACTGGCCGTGGCTTTCAGGCGAGCCTGTTCCGATCGCGTTCACCATTCCTGCCGTTCCTGGATAGTGCCGTACGGGATATCGGGGTGGAGCTGGAGGGTGAAGTCCCGGGGGGAGTGCCGGGCAACGAGGATCCCTTTGCCGCCGTGCCTTGGGGATCGGGCCGCGAGGATGTCCACTGCTTTGTCCAGTTGTTCCTCAAGATGGCGGCGGTCCTGGACCCGGACGTGGAGGAGGGCTTCATTTGATGGATCGATGTACATGATGGTCCTCTGGGGGATTTGTCGTTGCTCGCTGGAGGTGCGGAGCGGATGGCGTCCGCCCCTCCATGGCGTCGGACGGTTAGTTGACGGTGTTGCTATTTGAAGAGGGCGTTGACTTGTTCGTTGGCCTGGGTGAGGGAGCTGGCGGGGTTTTTGCCTGCTACGACGGCGTCCACGGCGGGTTTCATGATGCCCTCGACCTTCGGTGCCTTATCGGCGATGGGGAAGAGGAACGTGGCACCGTCTTTCACGGGCTGCGTGAAAGGTGTGACGTCGACGCCCTTGGCCTGGAAAGCCGCCGCGGCCTTGTCGGAGGAAGTTTTGACGGCGGGGAAGACCACTGCCTTGGACGCGACGACGTCCTGGCAGGCTGCGGATCCGAGGTATTCGACGAACTTCGCGGCGGCGGCAGGCTTCTTCGTGCCGGCCCAAATGGTGTCCCCGAGACCGTTCAGCATGGATGCCCGCTTGCCGTTGACACCGGTAGGGGTGGGTGCCATGCCGAGGTTGATGTCTTTGTAGCTGGTGTATTGGCCGATCGTCCAGGAGCCGTTGACGTTGATCGCTGCCTTGCCGGCGGCGAAGATGTCGGCGGTGCTGGCTCCGACCGTGGTTTCCAGCTTGGGCATGTAGCCCTTGTCGATGAGGCCGGCGTACCAGGCGATGGTCTGCTGGAATCTGGGGTCGTCGTAGTTGAAGTGGCTGCCCCAGGGGTTCTTATCGGTGTGGGTCCAACCGGTGGTGCCGGTGAGGTAGCTCCACTCGGTCTGGCCCAGGCCGCCGCCTGCGCCGTTGAGGCCCAGGCCGTAGACGGCGACGTTGTTCTTGTCGAAGCCGGGTTCGTCGCCGCGTTTGCCGTTTTTGTCCACGGTCAGGTGGGCGATGGTCTTCTCGTAGCTGCCGCCGTCCTCGGGATTCCAGCTGAGGTTTTTGATTTGTTCTTCGCTGATCCCTGCGTCGGCGGTCATTTTCTTGTTGTAGAAGATGGCGACGGTGTCCCAGTCTTTCGGCAGCCCATAGCGCTTGCCGTCTTCTCCGACCCAGAGATCGGCCAGGCCTTCGTTGTAGATCGAGAGGTCAACCCGGTCTTTCTTCAGGGCTTCATCGAGGGGCAGCAACTGCTTGGTCTTGATCAGTTCCGGGTATTTGGTGAGGTGGTTGGTGAAGATGTCAGGGGCGTTCCCGGCGACGAAGCCGTTGGTGAGGGTGGCCCAGTAGTCGTCCCATCCGCGCTGGGTGACCTTGACGGTGATATCGGGATTTGCCTTGTGGAAGTCGTCAGCGCACTGCTGGTAGGCCGGGCGCTGGTTCGGGTCCCAGAGCCAGTAGTTCAGCTCGCCTTTTGCTTCCTCTGATGAGGTGCCTCCACCGCCTGCGCAGGCGGACAGGGTCAAGACGGCGGCAGCCGCAACGGCGATGGCGCTGGCTGTTTTCTTTTTCATGATGGTTCCTTTCAAGGATGAGGTGGGGGCGCGCCTGCAGGAGGGGCGGCGCCAGTCTGGCGCGTTTGGGAACTGGTCCCAGGGTTATTTGGTCCGGGGTTATTTGATGCCGGAGAAGCCGATGGAATTGACGATCTTCTTACCGAACGCGATGAACAGCAGAAGGATGGGCAGGGCCGAGACCAGGGTCGCGGCCATCAGGCCGGACCAGTCCGGCGCGCCTTGGGGAGCCTGTGCCTTGAAGACGCCGAGTCCGACGGTGAGGACCCTCAGGTCGTCCTGGTTGGCGACCAGGAGCGGCCAGAAGTATTCGTTCCACTGGCCAATGAAGGTCAGCAGCGCGAGGGTGGCGAGGGGTGCTGCGGCGTTGGGGAGGACGATCTGAAAAAAGATCCGCAGGTGTTTGGCGCCGTCGAGCATTGCTGCCTCCTCGACTTCGCGGGACATGTTCAGGAAGAACTGCCGCAGGAAGAAGATGGCGAATGGGCTCATGAACAGGTAGGGCAGGACCAGGCCGAGCAGGGTGTTGAGCAGACCCAGGTTTTTGATGAGCAGGAAGTTGGGCAGTGCGGTGAAGATCCCTGGGACCATCATTGTGGCCAGGAAGAGGCTGAAGACCACGTTCCGGCCTTTCCAGCGCAGCCGGGCGAAAGCATAGGCGGCCATCGCGCTGAAGAACAACGCACCCACCGTGGTGATGGAGGCGAACAGGAGAGAGTTGCGCAGGTATAGCCAGAAGTCGATGTGAGCCCCGGAGCCACCCTCTGCCATTGCTTCTTCGGCTGACTGGAGGCCGAACACGCGCTTGAAGGCGCCGAGATTGAAGTCGGCCGGCAGCAGGTTTGTGGCGTTGCTGGCCAGCGAACCGTTGGTTGACAGCGAGGTCCTGATTACCCAGTAGAACGGCAGCAAGGAGGCGGCAACGGCGAGGATTATCAGGCCCCAGGACACTGCCCGGCGCAAAGTCATGGGTTTGCGGGACCGCTGCAGACGGGGACGGGAAGGGCGGTTGGTGGCGGTCATGGTTGGTTTCCTTAGTCCAGGTCCGACTCGTTGCCGCGGAGGAACTTCATCTGCGCGAAGGCCACCACGGCGAGGATGACGAAGAGGATGACGGCGAGGGCGGAACCGTAGCCGAAGTCTGACTCGGTGAAGGCCTTTTGGTAGATGTAGAACTGCAGGACGCGGCTGGCGTTAACCGGGCCGCCTTGAGTGGTCACGGCAACGGTGTCAAAGATCTGGATGGATCCGATGGCTGTGACGATGAGCACCAGCACGATTACCGGGCGCAGCAGCGGCATGGTGATGCGCCACAGGGTCTGGAGCGGGGAGGCGCCGTCGAGGTCGGCCACCTCGTAGACCTGCCGGGGGATCGCCTGGAGACCGGCGAAGATGAGCAAAGCGGTGTAGCCCACGTGGCGCCACGTGTTGATCAGGGCCTGGGTGGGAATGGCCCATGCTTCGCTGCCGAAGAACGCCACCCGCGGCAATCCGACGGCTTCGATGAAGTGGTTGACGATGCCGATCTGGTAATCGAGCAGCCAGAACCAGAGCAGAGCCGCGATTACGTTGGCCATGAGATAGGGCAGCAGCAGTGCTCCCCTGACAAAGGTGGACTTGGCTACCCGGTGCATCAGCAGTGCCAGGCCCAGGGCCAGAACCGTCTGGAGGACCATGTTGATCAGTACGTATTCCCCTGTCACCGCGAGTGCGTTCCAGAACAGTGGATCCTTTGCGATCGCGGCGTAGTTCGCCCCGCCCACCCACTCGGGCTCTCCCAAGAGGCTGTATTCGGTGAAGCTCAGGTAAGTCCCCCGGACCGCGGGGACCACGTAGAACGTGACAAAGCCAATCAGGGCCGGGGCAATGAAGAACAGGGCAATCCGCAGGTCCCCATGGTTCCGGCGCCATAAAGGCTGCCCGGCCCGTCCCGGTTGGTCCTGAGGTGCCGTGCCGGCCCTGGCGGCCTGGCTGGCGGCAGTGGTGGTCATCTTTGATCCCTCTCCTGTGAGGTAGGTAACACTTGGCGGCTACTCTACGCGCGTTGAATCAGTAGATGCAAGGTATTTCGCGGAATATAAGGGATTAACGTGGAATCTGAGAAAACTGTTGACGCGCGTTGATTTTTTGTCCATACTTCTTTCCATGACTTCTTCAATTGGAATCGTTGGTGCAGGACAGTTCGCAGGCGTGTTCGCCAAGCTCTTCGCTGCCCACCCCGGAATCTCAGACATCTACTTCACCGACCTCATCAGTGAGCGTGCGGAGTCTCAAGCCAGCAATGTTGGGGCTGCAGGGACTTTCGGTAGCTTCGAGGCAATGCTTGAAAGCGACGTCGACGCCGTTGCGATCTTCACCCAGCGCTGGACCCACGGACCCCTTGTGGTGCAGGCGCTGCGGGCCGGCAAGCACGTCTACTCCGCTGTGCCCATGGCCATCTCCGAGGCGGAGATTGCCGAAATCATCGACACGGTCCGGGAGACCGGGCTGACGTACATGATGGGCGAGACCAGCTACTACAACCCCGCAACCGTGCTGGCCCGCAAGAAGAACGCAGAGGGCGCCTTCGGCCGGATCTTCTACGTGGAGGGCGACTACGTCCACGACATGGACCTCGGCTTCTACAACGCCTACCAGTACAGCGGCGGGGAAGACTGGAAGCGCACCGCCAGCTACCCGCCCATGCTCTACCCCACCCACTCCGTGGGCGGAGTGCTCGGAGCAACCGGCTCTCACGCCGTCAGCGTCAGCTGCGTCGGCTTCAGGGACGAGCGCGGTGACGGCGTCTTCGACCGCGAGGTAAGCATGTTCGCCAACGACTTCTCCAACGCCAGCGCCCTGTTCGAACTCGCCGGCGGCGGGTCCATGCGCATCAACGAGTTCCGCAGGGTGGGCTACCCCTCCCACCTGCGCGAAAGCCGCTTCCGCTACTTCGGCACCGAGGCCAGCATGGAACAACTCGCCCTGGTCACCGTCTGGCAGGACAAGCACACCGTCACCGACATCAGCGACCAGCTCGAGACCCAGGCCACCATGGACGCGGATGACCCCATGCTGGCCGACGTGGCGCCTGCGCTGCGCGACGCCTTTATATCCGGCATGGCATCAGTGCACGACGCGGGACGTCTGCCGGCAGAGTTCCGCGGCCTGCCCAACGGCCACGAGGGCAGCCACCACTTCCTCGTCGATGACTTCGTCACCGCCATCAACACCGGCACCCTGCCTCCGGTCAACGCCTGGGAAGCGGCCCGCTACACACTTCCCGGCATCATCGCCCACCAGTCCGCCCTGCGCGGCGGCGAACGCCTGCCGGTGCCCGACTTCGGCGACGCCCCCGCAGAGCTGCACCGCCCGGCACTCCGCGAAACCGCCAAGTAGACACCGCTAGCATG
Source organism: Arthrobacter sp. GQ119 (assembly GCF_059759125.1). NCBI lineage: Bacteria > Bacillati > Actinomycetota > Actinomycetes > Micrococcales > Micrococcaceae > Arthrobacter > Arthrobacter sp. GQ119. Next base: position 40,768 of record NZ_JCAXEA010000020.1, read on the forward strand.
GTTGCCATGCCGCACCCCACCTCACACGCCAAGCCCACCGTCAAACGCGATGACGTCGCCCGGCTGGCAGGAGTCAGCCCCGCCGTCGTCAGCTACGTAGTCAACGGCGGGCCCAGAGCGGTTTCGGCCGCGACCGAGGCCAAGGTGCGGCAGGCAATCAGGGCGCTGGGCTACCGACCCAACGCGGCAGCCAGGGCACTTGCCCTGGGCTCCAGCGAGATGCTCGGCATGATCGTCTCCGACGCCATGAATCCGTTCTTCGCCTCGCTCGCCCGCGCCGTCGAAAACGCCGCGGCCGAGCGGGGCTACACCCTCCTGCTGGCAGACTCCCAGGCCTCCCTACGCACCGAGCGCCGCCTCATCAAAAACTTCGCCGCCCGGAGGGTGGACGGCCTGTTCCTCTGCAGCATGCTGTTCGAACCCGATCTGACGGACCTCGAACAGGCAGACATCCCCGCCGTCCTCCTGAACCACAGCACCGACCTCGCCACAGCAGGCAGTCCCACCGTCATGAAACACGGCACGGGAGGCCACTCCAACTCCGTTGGCGTGGCCTTCCAGGACGGGGCACGCATGGCGGTCGAGCACCTCATCACCCACGGCCACGAACACATCGGGCTGGTCATGGGCGGCAATGCCGGCGGTGACCTCGACGCACGCGAGGTCGGGTGGCATCAAGGCATCCAGGACGCCGGTCTCACTCCGGGCCCGATCGTCAGGGCACCCTTCACCCGCGAAGGCGGGCACCGTGCCGGACAGGAGCTGCTGGCCCGCAGCGAGCGACCCGCCGCCGTCTTCGTCAGCTCCGACCAGCAGGCAGTGGGTCTCCTCTGCGCCCTCCACGAGGGCGGACTACGGATACCGGAGGACCTCGCAGTGTTCTCCTTCGACGGCTCACCCGAATCCGAATACACCTGGCCCCGGCTCAGCACAGTCGCCCAACCCGTCAAAGACCTCGCACAAACCGCCCTTGAAGCCCTCCTGGCCCCACCCGGAGAAGAAACCCAAACCAAAATCTTCCCCACCGAACTCGTACTGCGCACATCCTGCGGCTGCCACTAACACCCCCACGGGCATCGGGGACGGACCTGGTGACGACGGCGAAAACGAGATGCCCGACGCTGCTTCGAAGGTCGGCCGGAAGAATTCGTTGGCGTCAGTTTAGGGTGTAGCTCACTCGGACAGTGCTCCTGATACTCGCTGTCCTACTGCCCGTATCTTGAGCTACAGCCACTAAGACTTCGCCGTGGGCGTTCTGGTCCCCTAGAGCCCACGATGATTCCCTCGCTTCGAGGTCGGGGCATCATTCTGTCGCGGAACTCTTCAGATGCTCGTCCATATGGACCCGATCATTCGCCGTGGAGGTGAGGCAGCCACTCGGTGCCGAAGAGTACTTCATTCGTCCCATCACCTCCGGCCCAGCCCGCGATGAGGCGGCAAACACGCCCAGGTGTCTCCGATAAGGCTGCGGTTCCAGGGCAAAGTGGCTCACGTTAGATTGACATTCCCACGCCGTCCTTATCCGGGTGGAGGTGGCGCCTGTTGGTTGTGATCCCGCTGATGCAGTGCTCTGCGAGGGTGGTGCAGGCGGACGTGAGGTGGGTGAGGCTGGCAAGCAGAGACTGGGCGATGATGGGCTCGAAGGTTTTGAGCTGAAGCTGTCCAGCCTCGGCCGCCATCGTGATGGTCAGGTCGTTGCCGATGACCTCGAAGGCGATCTGGTTGACGGCTTCGGGGATGACAGGGTCGGCCTTGGCCGGCGTCATGGTCGATCCGATTTGTCGTGGCGGCAGATTGATTGCCGCAGTCCCTGCTCTGGGTCCGGTGGCGAGGAGCTGAAGGTTGCTACAGATCTCCGAGAGCCCAACTGCTGTGCGCTTCAGGCTCCGCGAGACGAGCACGAAGGCGCTGCAGTCTTGGGTCCCTTCCGTGAGATCGCCCGCTGCTTCAAGGGGCAAGCCAGTGATCTGTTGCAGGTGGGCGCGAACGGCTGAAGCGTATGCTGGATGCTTGTTGATCTCGGCGCCGATCGCGGGGCCGCCGAGATTTACCTCGTGGAGATGGACGAGCCCTTCGCGGATGCTGTGTTCAGCCTCGTCGACCATGGCTGCATACCCGCTGAATTCCTGCCCCAACGCCAGGGGAGCGGCATCCTGGAGCTTGGTCCAGCCAGTCGGGACGATGTCCCCGAGCTCCAGGGCCTTGCGGGCGAGGCGGTCGCGGAGATATTCCATGGCTGACAGGAGATCATCTGCAGTCTGGATGACGGCGATCTTGATCGCGGTCGGGTAGACATGGCTCGTGGAATGGCCCATGTTCAGGTCGCGGTTGGGGTGGATCACCGAGTAAGCGCCCCGGTCGTGGCCAAGAAGCTCGAGGGCGCGGTTGGCGATCACCTCGTTTACATTCATGGTCGTCGACGTCCCGGCCCTATCCTGGATGACATCGACGATGAACTGGTCGAGGAGTTCGCCCTGCTCGATCTCTCGGCAGGCCTGCACCATGGCGTCCTTCTTTGGCTCATCGATCCCGCCGAGGTCGAAGTTAGCCAGCACGGTTGCATGCTTGATTTGAGCGAGTGCCGTCACCAGCTTCGGGTACGAGGAGATCTGGATCCCGGTCAGAGGGAAATTCTGGAGCGCACGGAGCGTGTGGATGCCCCAATACATGTTGGCCGGGATCTCGCTGGCCCCCAAGGAGTCCTTCTCGATCCTGCTTCTGCCCGAGTTTCGAAGGCCAGCGCTCCTGGCGAGGAAAGATGTCTTAGAAGCCATTGCCTTCTCGGTTCATAGCCCGCGGTTTGAAAAAACAAGTGTTGTTGGGGTCACGTCTACCGCCTCAACGGTGGTTTGAATTCGCAGCGCGCTGGCGATCGACTCGATGCGGGCGGGCTCTGTGGTCTGAAGTCTCAGGAGCAGGGAACGGTCCTCGTCAAAGATCTCGGCGGTAACGATTTCTGGGATGAAGTCCAGAGATCGCAAGAGATCGGCCCCTGTCCGCGACCGGTCCTGAACCACCCTGATCACCGCCGAGATAGGACGGAGTTCTGGATCGGGATAGCTCCGCACCAGTGTGTAGCCCTTTATATGGCAGGCTCTTTCCAATTCCGCGATACGAGCTGCGCATTCTCCCGGGCTGACTCCGATCCGGAGGGCGATGTCATCAGCAGTGAGGCGCGAATCCGCCTCCAGCTCAAGAAGTATTCCCTCGTCGATACAGTCAGGGACTCCTGGCCTCCTGTTCATGACGTCCTCATTTTTCGGAGACTTTTGGGCATTTCCAAGGATGGGATCCGACATCTCACTCCAGTGCTTCGTGGCGCTCCTGGCCGTTGTCCGTTGGAGCTACCGTTTGGTTGTCCGGGCGCGGAAGCGGCCCGGCAGAAGATGCGGACTGAGTTCGGGACTGAACGCCGCAAGTGTTCGTCCGCATTCCGTTGGGGATGGGCGAAGGGGGACGGTCTAATGCTCACAATGATTGGGTGAAAGGGCTCCAGGTCCTAGGCCTCGGGGATCACCCTGGCGAAATTGGACAACCGCGCCACGTCCGGATCCGGTCCATGGCGCACCCCCTGGTCGAGCGCATCGATGCTGGCAAGTTCGTCCGCGCTGAGTTCGAAGTCAAAGACGTCGAAATTCTCCGCGATGCGTGCAGGGTTGGTCGACTTCGGGATGGCTGAGCGGCCTTGTTGCAGGTGCCAACGCAGCATGACCTGGGCCGGACTCTTCGCGTGGGCTTGTGCTACGGCGACGATCGAGGCGTCTTCCATCACGTTCTTCTTGCGGTTCTCGCCAAAGCCAGGGTAAAAGGTGATGCCACCGATCGGTGACCATGCCTGGGTGAGGATGCCGTTTTCTGCGTCCGCTGCCTGGACGGCTGGCTGTGTGAAGAAGGGATGGAGTTCGATCTGGTTGATGGCCGGGACGATGTCGGTCCTCGCGAGCAGTTGCTCCAGGTGGTGAGGCATGAAGTTGCTGACGCCGATCGCGCGCACACGCCCGTCGCCGAGCAGGGTCTCAAGCGCTTTGTAGGCTGCGATGGTCTTTTCGAAGCGATCGGGTGCGGGCTGATGCAGAACGAGCATGTCCAGATAATCGACGCCAAGTTTGGCGGCTGCCTTGTTCCAGGCATGCAAGGTCTGGTCGTAACCGTAATCGCTGACCCAGACCTTCGTCTCGATGAACACGTCGGATCGGTTGAGGCCGGACCCGCGCACTCCTTCCCCAACGTCACGCTCATTGTCGTAGGCGGCCGCGGTGTCGATGTGCCGGTAGCCGGCCGCCAGCGCGGCCTCGACAGCCGACGTCGTTTGCTCCGGCGGGCTCTGGAAAACGCCCAGCCCGAGGGCCGGCATGGTGACGCCATTGTTGAGGGTGAGTTCCATGATCATGACCTTTCTGTCTGATCTCGAGTCAGCCCGCTCGGGCCGCTTCTTGCGGGCGGTGAGCATGATCGTCGTGCCTTCGCCGTGAAGGCGCGAGGCCACCGCGTGGCCGATCCCGCTGTTACGCCTGGTAATAGTGCTGTTCAAGAGCCTTGATCAGCATCTCGCGCTCTCCGGTCATCGCGGCGTCGACCAGCAACAGATGCTTGTCGGCCTGGTTATCGGCGCTGCCCAGCCCGCGCCGCATGATCGGCACCATCATGACCGCGATCAGGGACTCCAGGCTTTGCCAGGCCTCGACCAGCTTGGCCTTGGGCTGCTGGCTCATCAGCGTCCCATGGAACTCGCGGTCCAGCCTCATCTGCTCGTCGACGTCTTCCGGCAGACGCAGCCCCCGCATGCGTTCCGCGATGCCCCTCAGCTCTTTCTCAACGGTTTCGGGCAGGGGAAGCGCTGTGTGCAGGGCCGCTCGTCCCTCGAGTGCTGCGAAGACTTCGCCGATTCCGGCGATGTCGTCGTCGCTGAAATAGCGGACCCGGTGGCCGGAGCCAGCCGAGGATTCGACCAGGCCTGTTGAGGCAAGGCGCGACAAGGCTTCGCGCACCGTGCCACGGCTCACTGACAGATCTTCAGCGAGCCGCTTCTCCACAAGATGCCGGCCCGGGTCGAGGGTGCCCAGGATGATCTCCCTCCTGATGCGGTGCGCCACCTGATCCACGAGCGTGGTTCGCTCCGCAACCCGAGGCGCAAGCGTTCTCGCGAGAGTTGTCGTTGCTGGCTCAGAGAAAGTTCTGTTCTCCATTGCATTCCCCTATATGGCTCACGGCCACCCCATTTCGGAGTGAGCCTTGACACAACATCATCTTACGATACATCATACAGTGGTGACGGACACGATAATCATACAGTTAAGACCGACAACAGTGTCCGACAATCTCAGGAGAACATCATGATCGAAGACCCGATCAGCCAAGGAGCAGTGACTCGCGGCTACTTGCCGATCTCGGGCCTCCCTGACGGAAGCTTGGATCTGCCGTATATCGAAATCCAAGGTCGGGAGACCGGGCCTCGGCTGACGGTGCTCGCAGGCGTGCACGGCTGTGAATATGTGGGCATGGCTGCCCTGCGAGAGTTCGTTGCAGAGGTCAGCCCGGCGGCACTTATTGGGACCATCACGGCGGTTCCGGTGGTGAACCTTCCGGCGTTCACGAGACGGACGCCCTTCGTCGTTCCAGCCGACGGCAAGAATCTCAATAGGTGCTTTCCAGGCGACCCCAAGGGCACCTACTCCGACGTACTCGCACACCATGTGTTCGAACGCTTCATCCGTGAAGCCGACTACCTCATCGACCTGCATTCCGGGGACGTGCCGGAAGCTATCGAACCGCTTGTCGTCTATGACGAGTCACCCGTCAGTGAGGCTGCACGGCGGATCGCTCTGGCGTACGGAATCCGGCATGTGATCAGGCAACCGGCCGCCGCACGGGTTACCGCCGGCACCACGAGTGCTGCTGCTGCAGACGCCGGCGTCCCGGCGATCATCGCTGAATCGGGCGGCAACGGCATCGTGGACCGCCAGGCTGTCGCCGCGCACGTGCGGGGCCTGCGGAATGTGGTCGCGACCTTGGGGATGCTCCCCTACGACGTGGAGCAGGCCCCCCGCCAGGTCGAGCACGACGACGGGTGGAACTGGATCTACACCCCCGTAGGCGGCTGGTGGCAACCGCTCGTCGAACTCGGCAAGCGTGCCGAAAAGGGCGACGTGCTCGGACGGGTCAGCGACCTGTTCGGTGACGTCATCCACGAAGTGAAGGCACTCGAAGCCGGAATGCCCATGATCATCACCACGAGCCCCGCGGTCGCCGTGGACGGACTCCTTATGGCTCTGACCCCGGAGGTTTCAGAATGAGCACCACCAAGAAGCGCGTCGCCGTCATCGGCCTCGGCACCGCAGGCACCATGTCCGCCTGGCGCCTGGCCTCGCGGGGCGCGGATGTCGTCGGCTACGAGCAGTTCGGAATCGCTCACGACCGCAGCGCTCACGGCGGCGAGTCCCGCATCTTCCGTACCGCCTACTTCGAAGACCCCGAATACGTGCCGCTGCTCCGCACCGCCAAAGCGCTGTGGCGTCAGCTCGAGGGCGAGACGGGCACCGATCTGCTCACCCTCGCCGGCAATCTCATGCTGGGAGACGCTTCATCGCGGATGGCCAACGTCAGTGACTCCATCGACAAGTTCGGGGTCGACGCCTCTCTCGTTCCGATCGAGGAGGCGCGCAACCGCTGGCCGCATCACCCGTTCCATGAAGGCGACGTCGTCGTCCTTGACCGCGAAGCAGGCTATCTGCGCCCCGAGCTGGCCGTCCTGAAGGCCGCTTTCCGGGCCAAGGCGCTGGGCGCCCAACTGCGCACCTACACCCCCGTTGAGGGGATCGAGGCCAGGGACGACGGCGTCTGGGTCACCGCTGCCGGTCAAAGCGAGCGATACGACCATGTTGTGGTCACCACCGGCCCCTGGGCGGGCAAGCTGCTTCCCGAACTCGAGGCGCTCGTTGACGTGCGCAGGGCGGTGTCAGCGTGGTTCGTCGCGAAGGAACGCGGAGCGTTTGATCCGGCCGACTTCCCGTGCTTCATCCGCACGGCTCCTGAAGAGTTTTACGGGCTGCCGGCGATGGACGGGAACGGGCTGAAGCTCGGCCTGTCCGGTACGGTCAACCGGCCGGTCGCTGACCCCGACGCCCTCGACCGGACGGTTCCGCTCGACGAGGTCCAGGCATTCAGAGAACTCGTCGCGGGATCCTTCCCGGCCCTCTATCCGGACCCGATCCGGGTCGCTGCCTACATGGAGGGTTACACCCAGGATGGGCACGGAATTGTCGGGCGGCTCGGTGGAGAGGAGCGTCTCACCGTCGTTACGGGACTGTCCGGACATGGGTTCAAGCTCGCACCGGCGCTCGGGGAAATTGCCGCGGACTACGCCCTCGATGGCTCCAGCGACAACACCATCCCGCTCCTGAGCCCCGACCGGTTCCTGACAATGCCGACCGGCGAACCGGTGAGGTGACGCAACTCCCATTCCCAGCCATTGACTGATTCCTCTGGCAGCCCCCCGTCAACGAAGACCACGCAAGGTCAAAGAAGACCCCGCATGGGGGAAGCCCTCCCGAAAGCCACCTGCCACTACTGCACTGGCTTCCCAGCAACCACATCATCCCCGACCGAAATGATTCCAAGGAAAGCATCATGAAGACACAACGCAAGGCCCACGCCGCTGCAGCGGCCCTGGCCCTCCTCCTGACCCTGACCGCCTGCGGCAACGCTGCCGGTGGCGAACCTTCGGCCAGCCCCACCGAACTGGGCCTGAGGGATATCTCCGAGGGCATCCAGCCCGATCCGAAGGCGGTGAGCCTCCTGCCGCAGTCTTACAAGGACAAGGGCGAGCTCACTGTGGCCGCGGACCTGCACTATCCGCCGACGGTCTTCCTCGCCGAAGACAACAAAACCCCGATCGGCCTCAACCCGGACATCACTCGGCTCATCGCCAAGAAGCTCGGAGTGAAGGTGAAGTTCGTGGACACCAAGTTCGACACGATCATCCCGGGCCTCGATGGTAACCGCTTCGACTTCACCGTCTCGACCATGGCCAAGACCGATGAGCGGCTCAAGGTCGTAGACATGATCGACTACTTCAAGGCCGGCAGCTCCATCGGCGTGAACGCCGGAAACCCGCAGAACCTCACCAACGAGACCCTGTGCGGGAAGAACATCGCCGTCACCCAAGGCTCGACGGGCCAGCTGTTGCGCCTCCCCGCCCTTAACGAGATGACCTGCGTCTCCAAGGGAAAGCCGGCGATCAGCCCGGTAACGCTGCCCAACATCCAGGAGGCCCTGATCCAGCTGCACTCCAAGCGCATCGACGGCATCCTCTACGACACGACGGCACTCGCGTGGGCACAGACGAAGCAGCCGGGCTCGTTCCAGATGCTCACCCCCGCGCTCAACGTCGGCGGGACCGGCATCGTGGCTGTCGCCCTGAAGAAGGATTCTCCGCTGACACCGGCCATACAGGCAGCAGTCCAGTCGATCCTCGGCACCCCGGAGTACAAGGAGTCCCTCAAGACCTGGGGCCTCGAGTTCGGGGCCATCGCCGATGCCAAGCTGAACTAGCGGGGCGCCTCCATGGTCACAGCTATCAACAAAGGAAGCAAAGCAACGATGGGTAGCATTGATGCAGCCCTGAAGCCACGGCTTCGGCTTCGGACCCGCTCCGAGTACGCGGGGTGGATCCTGAGCATCCTTATCGGCATCGGGATCCTCACCTCTGTCCTGACCAACCCCAACTTCAAGTGGGACATCGTCGGCAGGTACTTCTTTGCCGAGTCGATCCTGCGCGGGCTGATGCTCACGATCTTCCTCACGGTCGCGAGCATGGCCTTGGGAACGCTGCTCGGGCTTGCCCTCGCGATCATGCGGTCGTCCAAAGTGAAGCCGGTTTCCATTGCCGCAGGGCTCTACATCACCCTGTTCCGGGGCACCCCGGTCCTGGTGCAGCTGATCTTCTGGTTCAACGTCTCCGCCCTCTACCCGAACCTGAGCATCGGGATCCCGTTCACGGACATCGGCACCGCCATCGACGTCAACACCCTGATGGGGCCGATCACGGCGGCCCTGGTCGGGCTGACGCTGAACGAAGGCGCCTACATGGCCGAGATCATCCGCGGTGGCTTCTCCGCAGTCGGCAAGGGCCAGATCGAGGCCGCCGACTCCCTCGGGATGAGCGGTGCGATGAAGATGCGCAAGGTCATCATCCCGCAGGCGATGCCCTCGATCATCCCGGCGACCGGCAACCAGGTCATCGGTATGTTCAAGGGAACCTCCCTGGTCAGTGTGCTGGGTGTGGCCGAGTTGCTCCAAAGCGCCCAGCTCATTTACGCCCGCACCTTCGATACCATCCCGCTGCTGTTGGTAGCCAGTATCTGGTACCTGGTGATGACCCTGTTGCTGAGCTACCCGCAGTCCAAGCTTGAACAGAAATACTCCCGCGCAACCTCACGGCTTCCCCGGAAGGCGAAAAAAGTTGTGCTGACCGAACCGGAAGGTACCCTCCGATGAGTAGCGACGGCACGATTGTTGCCCGGGGAATCCGAAAGTCCTTCGGTCCCAAAACAGTCCTCAAAGACATCGACCTGGAGATCGCCAGCGGCGAGATCTGCTGCATCATCGGCCCCAGCGGCTCCGGCAAGTCCACCGTCCTGCGCTGCATCAACGGCCTGGAGACCGTCGACTCCGGCGTCCTGAAGGTCAACGGCGAAGACTTCGGCTACTACGAGACTGCGCACGCCTACCACGCGCACAGCCCGAAGAAGCTCGCGGAGCAGCGCACCAGGGTCGGCATGGTCTTCCAGTCGTTCAACCTGTTTCCGAATATGACCGCGCAGGAGAACGTCATGTCGGGACCGGTGCTGGTCAAGGGCGCCGACAAGAAAAAGTCGGCCAAGCGGGCACAGGAGCTGTTGGCCAGCGTAGGCCTGGCCGGGTTCGGTGACTACTACCCAGCCCAGCTATCCGGGGGGCAGCAGCAGCGCGTCGCGATCGCCCGGTCCCTGGCCATGGACCCCGAGATCCTGCTCTTCGACGAACCGACCTCGGCCCTGGACCCCGAAAAGGTCGGCGAGGTCCTGGCCGTGATGAAGCAGCTGGCGAAGAAGGGCATGACCATGGTGGTCGTCACCCACGAAATGGGCTTCGCCCGCGAAGTGGCCGACTCCCTGGTCTTCATGGATGACGGCTACGTCGTCGAACGCGGCGACGCCCGCGAGGTCCTCGGCAACCCCCAAGAACCCCGCACCCAGTCCTTCCTCGAGAAAGTACTCTGAAATGACAGATGGAAAACTGGCCGTCATCGGCCTCGGCACCATTGGCAGTATGGCCCTGTGGCAGGCCTCCCGCATGTCCGATTCGGTGGTCGGATTCGAAGCGCAGGTCCCTGCCCACGGCCGCAGCGCCGTCGGAGGGGACACCCGCCTGTTCCGGATGCTCAACCTCAACCCGGGCTTCTACCCGATCCTGGAACGCTCCCAGAGTCTCTGGGCTGAGCTTGAGGAGGAATCCGGCCAGGACATCCTCCTGCGCTGCGGCGGTATCTACATTGGAACGGACAACGGCCCCTACATCCCGCAGCTGCTCGAGTCGGCACGTGCGACCGGCGCCGCCCACGAGATCCTCTCCCGAAAGGAGATGGCCGAGCGTTACCCGCAGCACAATCTGCGTGCCGACGATATCGGTGTGTTCGATCCCCACGGCGGCGCACTGCGAACGGATCGGGCCGTCACAGCCGCCATCACCGCGGCCCAGGCCAACGGCGCAACAATCCATACCAACACCCCGATCGACAGCATCCAGGAAACGGACGACGGCGTGGTGGTCACCTCCGGGGAAAAGTCCTGGACGTTCGAGAACGTCATCGTCGCCTCCGGGGGGTGGTCGCGGAAGCTCATGCCAGAGTCCCTGCGGGCACACACCCAGCCGAACAGGGTCTTCCTCACCTGGTTCGTCGCGAAAGATCCCGAGCTCTTCTCCCCGGAGCGGTTCCCCATCTTCGTCCGGCTCTCCGGAGAGCGCTCGATGTACGGTGCACCCGCCGTTGACGGGGTCACGGTCAAGGCGACCCTGAACTTCCGCCCAACCCCGACCGAGAACCCCGATGCAGTGCCCAGGGAACTCACTCCGGCAGAAATCGCCGAGACGACCGAGACGGTGAGCGAGTTCTTCCCGGGCCTGTATCCGAACATCGTCCGGTCGGACGCGTTCCCGGATCTCTTCACGACCGACCGCAACCCGCTGCTCGGCCGGCTGGACGCGGGCAGCAGGATCTACAGCGCCACCGGGTTCTCCGGCGGCGGCTTCAAGATGGCTACCGGGTACGGCGAGATCGCCGCCCACGAGGCCCTGGGCAAGGAGACCTTCGAGAATCTCGACTTCCTGCGCCCGCAGAGGTTCTTCACCACCTAGCCCGTCCTATTTGGCCGGCGGCGTCCTGTCGCCTCGCAAGAAAGACATGAAAAACAAATGACTATCACTAACGTCGGCTCCGCATCGGAACGGCTCCGGGACCTCGGTCTGGAACTGCCCAGCCTCGCCGAGAACCCGTACTACCTGCACCACCGGGCGGTGGACTCCAGCATTCACATATCGGGCCAGCTGCCTTACAAGGACGGTGAGCTGCTGGGCCAGGGCATCGTCGGGCGGGATGTCGAGCTGGAGACAGCGCAGGAGCTCGCCCGCCACGCCGCACTGAACGCACTGGCTGCCGCTGTGCAGGCAGTGGGTGACCTGGAGCGGGTCCGGATCGTGCAGATGCTGGTCTTCGTGGCCAGTGGGCCGGACTTCGGCTTGCAGTCTCAGGTCGCCAACGCGGCCAGTGAACTGCTCATCGAGGTGTTGGGCGAGAACGGACGGCACGCCCGTACCGCGATCGGTGTCGCCGGGCTGCCGCGCAAGAGTCCTGTCGAGATCCAGATGATCTGCACTGAGGCGTAGTGGCATGAACAATAAGGAGTACAGCGTGAACCGCATTCAACGAGCCCTCGAGGCTCTCGTCGAGCGGATTGATACCCCGGCACCGATCGTGCTGGCCGATGTGATGCAGGAGAACATCGACCGCATGCAGGCCTTCGCCGCGCGGAACAACCTGGACGTCAGGCCACACGTTAAGACGCACAAGTGCGTGGAGATCGGTCGGCGCCAGGTCAAGGCGGGGGCGGTCGGAATCACTGCAGGCAACGTGGGTGAGGCCGAGGTCTTCGCGGCGGCCGGGTTCGATGACATCTTCCTCGCCTACCCGATCTGGCCCGCCGGAACGAAGGGGCCGCGGATCCGCAAACTGGCCGAAACCATCCGGCTGCGGGTCGGCGTCGATAACGTCGCGGCGATCAATGCCCTCGCCGACGCAATGGGGGACGAACCCGGGCTGTTGCAGGTCGTGATTGAGGTCGACTGTGGCGCCCGCCGTTCCGGGGCTCCCGCCGAGGCCGCGGGCGAACTCGCCCTGGCCGCGCGCAACCGGGGCTTGGTCCCGGCCGGCGTCTTTACCTACCCGGGCCACGGCAGCGCCGGCCCGGACGCGCGCAAGCGTGCCGCGGAAGACCAGGACGCCGCGCTCACCACCGCGGTGCGCAGCCTTGCCGCAGCCGGGATCACCCCGGAGGTGGTCAGCGCCGGCTCCACACCCACTGTGGAGTTCGCCACTAACAGCGTGATCACCGAGATCCGGCCCGGCGAATACGTGTTCAACGACCTGAACAACACCCGGCTCGGCGCCTGCACCGAGGATCAGATCGCGCTGTTCGTTGCCGGCACGGTGGTCAGCGACTGGGTTCCCGATCAGGTCATCCTCGACATCGGCACCAAAGCCCTCGGCCGCGAAGGCAGCCCCGAGATCGGATACGGCGGCATTGCCGGCACCAACGCCGTCCTGTCCAAACTCAACGAATACCACGGATTCCTCCCCCTGCCTGGCGGAGACTTCCGCCCCGGCGTCGGGGCCGTGCTTCCGGTGGTGCCCAACCACGTCTGCCCCGTCGTGGTCAATTTCGAGGAGTACATCGTCACCGACAGCACCGGCACAACGCTGGAACGGTGGCCGGTCGACGCCCGCGGCTTCCTCAACTGACTAGACCCCTAACTGAGGCTGGGGGACGGGACTTCCGTCCCCCAGCCCGCAACCCAAAAACAACCAACTTCACGATGGAGTGTCTAACTTGAGACTTGATAAGACGACCGCCCTGGTCACCGGCGCCAGCAGCGGAATCGGGGAGGCAGTGAGTTCCCACTTCCGCAACGAAGGCGCCCGGCTGCTGCTCACCGGCCGCAGGGAGCAACTGGACAGCGCCCAGCCCGAGGACCTGTACGTCCCGGGAGACCTCAACGACGAGGCGTTCGTCGAAAGCCTCGCGCAACAGGCTGCCGAGTCTTTCGGCACCGTGGACGCCGTCGTCCTCAACCACGGCCTGCAGGTCACCGGCCCGCTCACGGAAATGGCCCATGAGGACGCGAAGAACGTGCTCCACAGCAACCTGCTCAGCTCCTTCCTGGTGATGAAGCACTTCGCGCCGCTGATGCCCGCAGCAGGTGGCTCGTTCGTCCTCGTCAGTTCGCGGCTGGGCATGGTCGGCATGGCCGATCAAGTCCTGTACTCCGCGGCCAAGGGAGGCCTGATCATGCTCGCCAAGGGCGCCGCGATCGAATGGGCGTCACGCAACATCCGGGTCAACGTCGTCGCGCCGGGGCTGACCGCCACCCCGATCATCGAAGCATCAATCCAGCGCAGGGAAGACCCCGAGGCCTACCGCCGCCAGCGGGAGGGCCAGATCCCGCTCCAGCGCCTCGCCACCCCCCAAGAGATCGCCGACGCCATCCTCTTCCTCGCATCGAAGGAATCGTCCTATATCACCGGAGCGACCCTCCCGGTCGACGGCGGATACACCGCCTTCTAGCACCGCCTCCCAACGGCCCAAAGACAGAATGTGGCTCGTGGGAAGAACGCCGCTGGCTCACCCCCGCCTGAGCGGCTGCCCCCTGAAACAGCGGGGCCCGGTTACGCCGCCGGGCCCCGCACCCCCTTCCCCGCAAAGCCTTGCCGCCGAGTTCGCCAGACGTTTCACCAAACGCCTCGCCGCCGTCACCATGGCCAATGGCCACGAACCCCGCACCGGCCTCGGAGCACTGATCGATGACAAGCAACGCGCAACCGTCCACAATCTCGTCACCGACGCCGTCGCCAAGGGCGCGACCTGCCTCACCGGCGGTCGGATCATCGACGGCCCCGGCTACTACTACCAGCCCACCCTCCTGACCGACATCCCCGCCAACGCCACGATCAGGGAAGAAGAAATCTTCGGCCCCGTCGCAGCGATCTACACCTTCGACACCGAAGAAGAAGCCATCACCGAAGCGAATGCCACCCCCTACGGCCTGGCCTCCTACGTCGTCACCCCGGACCTGGCGCGGGCACTGCGCGTTGTCAACGCGATCGACGCCGGAATGACCGGGATCAACCGCGGACTCGTCAGTAACCCCGCCGCCCCCTTCGGCGGTACGAAACAATCAGGCCTCGGCCGCGAAGGCGGCACCGAAGGCCTCGAGGCCTACCAAGAAACCAAATACACCGGCATCCAACTCTGACTCCTGCCGTGTAAGCCCTTTAGGAAGAGCAAACCATGGAAAAATACCTCAAGTGGCAGCGCCTCATAGGGTTGCCGGTCGAAATACGCCAGGCCGGCCACACGGTCGCCAGCGGAACCGTCGATGACGCCATGCCGGACTCTTCCATCCTGTGGCTGGCACAATGCGGACCCCAGTACCGCTCGATGTACGAAAAGTCACTCAAGCATGAGGCATGGGTCGATCCGAACATCCTTCCGGAAAAACCAACCAGCCCCGACAGCAAAATCAGCAGCGGTGTGCAATGAGAAGGCGCCAAATATTTCTCTGGCCTTGAAAACGATCGACCCGTGCTCCAACAACGGGGTACGGGCGCTCCATCGCCGGTTCAAGAAACAACGACGTCTATCCAACTTCCAACGCCGGTCTAACATCGACTGTGGCGTCAGCTCGAGGGCGAGACGGGCATCGAACTACTTGGCCAGATCATCCAATCGCATGTTCAATTCCCTTTAGACAGGAGCACCCGTGCCGAAGAGTCCCCGTGATGCGATAGATTCGCAGATTCTGGCTGAGCTCCGGCGCAATGCCCGTATCAGCCTGGCCCAACTCGGCGAGAGGGTCCTGTTGTCCCGGAACGCGGTGCGGCAACGGATTGAGCGGCTTGAACGGGACGGCTATATCAACGGCTACACCATTAGGGAATCAGCGGGGGAGGGGACGCCCACCGTCAACGCCGTGCTGTTGGTTCAGCGCCATGACAGGATGCGGGGCGGCGACGTCATTGCAGGGTTGCGGGCCATTCCCGAGGTGGCCACCTGCGATGTGGTCAGCGGTGAACTTGATCTGGTCGTCAGGGTGGAGGCGCCTGATGCCGCGAGAATCCAGGAGATCTGGAGGCAGGTTTCAGAGTTTCCCGGCGTCCGGGATATCACCACCGCGTTGTCGCTGTCGACCGTCATCGACAGGCAATCGCGCTAGGGACAGCCCGCCCTTCGTGCTGGCGCTAAGAAGATCCGGCGTTGCGGAATCGAGTATGGCGGGGTGCCGATCCAGGAAGAAGCTCAGTGTCACAATCACTTCTGTCCTGGACCGTCCGCACCGAGGAGCTTGTTGTCCTGGCTAGTCAGGTAGCTATGAGGCCTTCAACCTGCTCCGGCAAGAGCAACCCTTCACTCAGGGCGATATCGAGAACGCTCTGTCCGGAAACCAAGGCACGGTGGGCAATCTCGGCCGCCACGGCGTATCCCAGAACCGGCAGCAGCGCGGTGGCTTGAGCCGTGGACGCCCTGGCCCTGGAGCGCAGCAGCGGCTCGTTGGCCTCGATGCCATTCACGCACAAATCCCTCAGGACGTCGCAGCCGTTGGTCAGCCAGCTCAGCGACTGCAACAAGGCGTGGGCAATGGCCGGCTCAAAGGCGTTCAGCTGCAGCTGTCCGTTTTCCGCGGCCATCGTGACCGTGACATCGGCGCCGGCGACAAAGAACGCTATTTGATTCACGACCTCGGGCACCACGGGGTTGACCTTGCCGGGCATGATCGAGGAACCGGCTTGCCGCGGGGGCAGGCGGATCTCCGCGAGTCCGGTCTGGGGACCGCTGGAGAGGAGACGAAGATCGCTGCAGATTTTCGAGAGTTTGATGGCCGTACGCTTGAGTGCCCCGGAGAACGTCATGAACGCTCCGGTGTCCCACGTCGCTTCGACAAAGTCGTGAGCGCGGGACAACTGGACCCCGCTCACGGATGAGAGCTTGTCAATGACGCGCTCGACGTACAGCGGATCAGCCGTGATACCGGTGCCGATGGCCGTGGCGCCAAGGCTGCATTCACGCAGCAGTGCGGCTGCTTCGCTGAGCCGGCGCTGGTCTTCCTCGAGCGTTACGGAGAATGCGGTGAACTCCTGGCCGAGCGTCATCGGTACCGCGTCCTGCAACTGTGTCCGGCCGATCTTCGGGATCGACGCAAACGCCCGCCCGCGTTCGGCGAAGGATGCCGACAGCAGTGCCAGGCGCTCCAGGAGGTCTTCGAGCGCGAACACGAGGGCCAGCCGCACCGCTGTGGGGTAGACGTCGTTGGTGGACTGGCACTTGTTGACGTGCCCGATCGGATCGACAACATGAAAGGCACCACGGGGGTGTCCGAGTTCCTGCAGCGCCAGGTTGGCGATGACCTCGTTGGCGTTCATGTTGGTCGACGTCCCGGCTCCGCCCTGGATCACATCAACGGGAAAGGCGTCATCGACGTCGCCCGAGGCCACGGTGTCACAGGCAGCGACGATGGCCTGGCCGATATCGGCCGGGATCAGGCCTAATTCGGTGTTGGTCAGGGCAGCAGCTTTCTTCACATACGCTAGGGCCCGAACCAGGTGGCGGTGCGATCCCAGTTGTATGCCGCTGATGGGGAAGTTCAGGATCGCGCGTTCAGTGTGGATGCCCCACAAGGCTGACTTGGGGATCGCCAGGGACCCCAAACTGTCCTGTTCAATTCTCACGCCCGCGTTCATGAGGCAATCGCGATGACTTTGGGCTGTGTCATTTCCTCATACGCGAACCGGACGCCTTCCCGGCCCATGCTGCCGTACTTGGAACCCCCGAACGGCATGGCATCAAGCCGGTAGTCCGAAGAATCGTTGATCATCACGCCGCCGGCATCAATGGCCCTGGCGGTGTCCAGGGCGCGGCCCAGGTCTTTGGTGAAGACCCCGGCCTGGAGGGCATACTCGCTGTCGTTGGCCGACTCGATGGCTTCCTTAGCGGAATCGAAGGGCTCGACAAGGACGACGGGAGCGAACAGCTCTTCGCTCCAGGCCTCGCAGGTGCGCGGCACTCCGGTGAGAACGGCAGGCGTCAGGACCGGTCCTTCCAGTGTGCCGCCGGTGAGCAGTTGAGCGCCGGCAGACACGGCCTGGTCGATCTTTCGCTTTGCTTCGGCAGCGGCGGCGCTGCTGATCATGGGCCCGACGTCCGTTTCTTCCTTGCGCGGGTCTCCGCTCTTCAGGGCCGCGGTTTGGGTTATGAACGCCTCCAGGAAGCTGTCGAAAACTGACCGCTGGACCAGGATCCGCTGGGCGCCAATGCAGTTCTGTCCGGCTGCCCAGAAGGAACCGGACACGCTTGCTTCGACGGCGGCCGGGATGTCGGCGTCATCGAAGACAATGACGGGTGCGTTGCCGCCAAGCTCCATCGAGAGCCGCTTGATACCGGCGTTCGCGGCGATGGCCTTGCCCGTGGCGAAACCGCCCGTGAAGGAGACCATGCGGACCAGCTTGGAGGAAATGATGGCTTGCGCGACCGTGCGGTCACCCAGGACAACGATGACGAAGTCCGAGGGGAGGCCGGCTTCCCGCAGTAGGTCCACCAGGAGCATGGCGGTCAATGGTGTCAGCTGCGACGGCTTAAGGATGACGGTGTTGCCGCCTGCAATCGCCGGCCCAATCTTGTGCGCGACCAGGTTCAGCGCATCGTTGTAGGGCGTGATGGCCGCGATAAGCCCCAGCGGCTCGCGGGTGAACCATCCCTGGCGGTTCTCGGACCCTGCGAAAGAGTCAAACGGTACGACTTCCCCGACGTTGCGGCGGGTTTCCGCGGCAGAGAGCTTGAGTGTGTTGATCGCCCTGGAGACCTCTTTGCGTGCCTGCTTAATGGTTTTTCCGGCTTCGGCGACGATGAGGTCGGCGACCTCCTCCGACCGTCGCTGCAGAAGTTCTGCGGTGGTATCCAGAATTCGGCCGCGTTCATGGCGGGGCATGGCTGCTGCTGCGGGAGCGGCAGAAGCAGCGCGGATAAGCTCGACCTGAACATCTGGCTCAGTGCACTGGGGAAGGGCCGCCAGAACGGTACCGTCGAACTTGTTGTGAACCAGCAGATCAGTGGTTGTAGCTGCCGCTTTGGTCTCGGAAATGGCGGTTTCAGGCACGGACGGCTCCCTTGACGAATTCGTCGACGGCAATGATGTCGGAAATGAGGGCGTAGGCGGTTTCGACGCGGCCAGCGCCAGGTCCGGAGACTGTGACGGCACCCAGCAGGTCAGTGTTGAATGACACGGCATTCGTTGCCCCGGAGATGCCTGCCAGCGGGTGGTCGGCGGGAAGCGCGATGGGCTGAACGGTGGCCACGACGCGGCCGTCTTCGGCGCGGCGGGCTTCACCGACGAGCTTCCAGCGACGGCCGTTTGCCACGGCCTGTGCGACGTCGTCGCTGGTGATGTCCTGGATTCCCTTGGTGTCCACGTCGCTGGGCTGTAGGTTCGCTCCGAGCAGTTCGTTGGCGAGGATGGCGACTTTCAAACGGACGTCGGAGCCGCCGATGTCTGCGGTTGGGTCTGCTTCGGCATATCCGCGCTCCTGCGCCTCGGCGATGGCTTCGTCCAGGCGTAGCCCGGCTTCCATCCTGCCTAGGACGTAGTTGCTGGTTCCGTTCAGGATGCCCTGTACCGCATTGAGTTCCAGGCCTTCAAGCATTTTGTGCGCCAGTCGGATGACGGGGGTGCCGCTCATGACGGAGCCTTCGTACTCGAACCGAACTCCGTTGCTGGCAGCCAGCTCGCTCAGTTCCTGACCGTACAAGGCCACAGGACCCTTGTTGGTGGTCACGACGTGCTTGCCGGACTCGATGGCCCACTTCACGTGCGACACCGCCGGCTCCCCGTCGACCGGGCTGGTGAAGGTGGCTTCGACGACGATGTCGGCCGGGCTGTTCTTGATGACTTCTTCGTTGCGCGGATCGGAGCTTCCACCAGGGAGTCCCTGGAATGAGGATCCACGCGGCATTGCGAGGACGGAAGACAAGTCGATGCCGTCACCCTGGACGAGCGAGCCAAAGGCAAGGTCGGTGATGGCCACGACGCGAAGCTCAAATCCGAGGGAAGCAAATCGTTGCGGTTCGTCTCGAATCAGTTCCGCCAGGGCGCGGTTGACGCCTCCGAAACCGATCAGGGCCAGGTTGTAGGTAGTCACGTGATCTCCTTGGTTGAGCGGTAATGCTGTCCTATAAGCCTGTGTCCCTGGAGTGTCAGTTCCCTAGATGCGGATCGGCCGTCGACGATGACGAAATGACCAAACGCACGGGCAAAAATGCCTAAACGGTCACAAGGCCGGAGAACAGCCAAACGACGGCAGTGTGCAGTCCGTGTCACGACAACCCAGCGGGGCCAAGAAGCCCAGCCCTGTCCCGTCGACCTGTTTCTCAAAAGGAAATGCCGGGGTCATCCGCGGAATGCTCTGCGGATGACCCCGGCATTTCGGGCTTCGGGCCCAACGACGACTAGTTTACGCCGGCCCTGTCAGGCGTGCTCTCAGGGCTGAGAGAGTCTGACTGCTGCTCAGCTTCGAGGCGGCCGCGGACGCGCTTGACGGTTTCCGGAGCCATGATCGCCGAGGCGACCGTGATGACGCCGATGATGCTGAAGTACAGGATCACCCAGCCGGGTTCGCCGTTGCCTGCGTTGAGCAGAGCGACGGCGACGAGTGGCGCGATGCCGCCGGCCAGCACTGAGCCGAACTGGTAGCCCATGGAGGCACCGCTGTAGCGCAGTTTGGTGGAGAACAGTTCCGAGAAGAACGCCGCCTGCGGGCCGTACATCGAGTTGTGAAACACTGCCAGGCCGATGATGATGGCCAGGGTTGCCAGCAGGGCGCTTCCGGTGTCGGTCATGACGAAGTAGAGCGGGAAGAACAGGAGTCCGCCGATGGATCCGAAGAGGTATAGAGGCTTCCGGCCGATGCGGTCGGACAGCGCTGCCCAGAGCGGCACGGCGATGACGCCGATGGCGGAGGCGATCAGGACGGACATCGAGCCCTGGTTGGCGCGTTCGGGGCCGAACGTCCGCATGATGTAGACAACCGAGAAGGTGGTGTACAGGTAGAAGGCCGAGTTTTCAGCGAGACGCATGCCGACGACCAGCCAGACGCCCTTGGTTTCCTTCTTGAGGGCTTCGCCGAGCGGGTTGTGGGCCGTTTGCTTCTTGGCTACGAGGTCCTTGAAGTCCTCGGAGTCCTCGAGCTTCGCCCGGACCACCAGGCCCACGACGATCAGCAGGACACTGAGCAGGAAGGGAACGCGCCAGGCCCAGGCGTCGAAGACGTCGGCAGGAACTGCAGCCTTCACGGCCAGCACTGAGGCGTTGGCGAACAGCATGCCGGCCGGGACGCCCATCTGGGTGAAGCTGCCGAAGAATCCGCGGCGTCCCTCCGGGGCGTGCTCCGTGGAGATGATGGCGGCGCCTGCCCATTCGGCGCCGGCACCGAAGCCCTGCATAAGCCGCAATACGGTGAGCAGGATGGGGGCCCAGACACCGATCTGCGCGTACGTCGGCAGAAGTCCCATGGCCAGGGTGGCGAAACCCATCAGGAGCAGCGAGAGGACGAGCATCGGCTTGCGCCCGATCTTGTCCCCGTAGTGGCCGGCGAACATGCCGCCGAAGGGCCGGGCAACGAAGCCGACGGCGTAGGTCAGGAATGCCAGCAGGAGACCCGTAGCGGGGTCCTGATCCGGGAAATACAGCCTGCTGAAAACGCCGGTGGCCGCGAGGAGCCCGAAGATGTAGTAGTCGTACCACTCGATGGTGGTACCGGCGAAGCTGGCGAGTGATACCCGCCACGGCACGCGGCTTGAGTTGCGCGTGTTTACTGCAGAGATCGTCATTGATTTTGTCTTTCGAAGGTCAGGCGGAGATTGAGGGATATGTCGGTGGCAGCCGTCGGGCGGGTCACCAGTCGAGGGCGATGTATTTGGTTTCGGTGAAGTCCAGCAGGCCCTGGTGGGCGCCTTCACGGCCGAGGCCGCTTTGTTTCACGCCGCCGAACGGCGCTGCCGGGTCCGAGACGAGCCCACGGTTGAGGGCTACCATTCCGCTTTCGATGCGTTCGGATACCCGAAGCCCGCGGCGCAGGTCTTCAGTGAAGACGTACGCTGCAAGGCCGTACTCGGAGTCGTTGGCGGAAGCGATGACTTCGTCCTCGGTGTCGAAGCCGATGACCGATGCCACGGGTCCGAAGATTTCCTCGCTGACCATGCGCGCATGGAGCGGCACGTTGGTCACCACTGTGGGTGGGTAGTAGTAGCCGTCGCCTTCCGGCAGTTGTCCGCCGGTGAGCAGGCGCGCGCCCTGGTCGAGGGCATCGCGCACCAGGGCGTCGACCTTCAGGACACTTGCCTCGTCCACCAGAGGGCCCACCTCGGTGGACGGATCTGTGCCCGGCCCGACCTTGAGTCCGGCCATGCGGCCCGCGAGGCGGCTGGCGAACTCCGTCTGGATCCCGCGCTGCACGTAGATCCTGTTGGCTGCCGTGCAGGCCTGGCCGCCGTTGCGCATCTTGGCGATCATGACGCCGTCGATGGCTTTGTCCAGGTCCGCGTCATCGAAAACTACGAACGGCGCGTTGCCGCCCAGTTCCATGGAGCACTTGAGCACGTTGTCGGCCGCTTGCCGCAGCAGGTGCCGGCCGACGCCGGTAGAACCGGTAAACGAGAGCTTGCGCACGCGGGGGTCGGCGAGCACGGGCGCCATGACGTCACCAGTCCTGCTTGTGGTGATCACGTTGACGACGCCGGCCGGGACGCCGGCGTCGACCATGAGCTGGGCGATGGCCAGCGATGTCAGGGGGGTGAGGGTGGCTGGCTTGAGTACTGCGGTGCACCCGGCGGCAAGCGCCGGCGCGAGCTTGCGGGTAGCCATGGCGGCGGGGAAGTTCCACGGAGTGATCAGGACGCAGACACCGATCGGCTGGTGCTGGACCAGGATCCGGTTCGCACCGGACGGTGAGATGGAAACGTCGCCGATGATCCGTACGGCCTCTTCCGCGTACCAGCGGAAGAATTCTGCTGCGTACGCCACCTCGCCGCGCGCATCCGGCAGTGCCTTGCCGTTCTCGAGGGAGATGAGGCGGGCAAGCTGTTCCCGGCGTTCGGTCATGAGCTCGAAGCAGCGGGTCAGGATTTCGGCGCGGCGCCGGGGCGGCGACGCTGCCCAGTCGGGAAAGGCCGCGGCGGCGGCGTCGACCGCGGCAAGGCCGTCCTCGACGTCGGCGTCCGCGATAGCGGTGATCACCGTCCCATCGGAGGGATTGACGACGTCGACGGTGCGGCCGCCGGCGGCGTCCTGCCAGCCTCCGGCGATGAGCAGCTGGCGGGGGACCGCCAGCTCATCGATGTCGAGCGGTTCCTGGGCGGAGAGAAGTGTCATGGGGGATCCTCAGGTTTTGATCAGGTGATGATGCGTGAGCGAGGTGATCTAGCGGATGGTGCGGTCGCCGGCGTAGGCGGCGTGCACGATGGACGTGACGGACTCAAGGTCGAGCGGCACGGGGTTGTTGTCGATGAGCCGCTTGGAGTTCAGCGACAGCCTGGCAATTTGGGCGAGGTCGCGTTCCTGCACTCCGAGGTCCTGAAGCGTCGCGGGCAGTTCGATGGTGGCGATGACTTCGTCGATGGCCTCTACGCCGGCGATCGCAGCGCCCCGGATGCTCAGGCCCTTGATGTCGCGTCCCAGCGCTTCGGCAACCTGTGCCAGCTGCGGTTCAATGGCGCTGAAGTTGTGGCGGACGACGTAAGGGAGCAGCAGTCCGACGCCCATGCCGTGGGGAGTGTGGGTCAGTGCGCCGACCGGGTACTGGATAGCGTGCGCCGCCGCCGTTCCGGCGTTGCTGAGCACAATGCCGCCGTAGAGTGCGGCCAGCATCATGTCGGCGCGGGCATCGGTGTTGCCCGGGTCTTTGTATGCGGTGGCAAGGCTACGTCCCACCAGCCTGATGCCGTCCAGCGCCAGGGAGTCCGTCAGGACATTCTTGCCTACGAACACGCGCTCGTTGGCGAGCGTGTGGGTTGGTTCCCGGGTGATGGCGGTGAACGACTCGACCAGGTGGACAAAGGTGTCGGCGCCGGTGGCCGCGGTCAGCGGCGGCGGGCAGGTGTAGGTCAGTTCGGGGTCGCACACCGCGGCGAAGGGGATGATGTGTGGGCTTGAGATGCCCATCTTCATGCCAAGTCCGGGGTCGGAAACCACGGCGATGGCTGTCGCTTCGGAACCGGTGCCTGCCGTGGTGGGCAGGGCGATGACGGGCTTGACGGGACCGGGAACGGCGAATTCGCCGTAGTAGTCGCTGGGCTGCCCGCCGTGGGTCAGCAGCACCGAGACCACCTTGGCCATGTCCATGCAGCTGCCGCCGCCGAACCCGATAACGACGTCGATGTCCTGTCCCCTGAGCTCTTCGACACAGGCAATGATGCCCGGGGTGGGCAGCTCGGCCTGGGTTTCGCCGTAGACCCGGACGGACAGCTTCCGGCTCTCCAGGCTTGTGACCAGGGCCTGCAGCTCGTCCGAGGCCGCAAGCCGGGGGTCGGTGCAGATGAGGACCCTGTCGCCGAACTCTGCGGCGATGTCGGCGATGGCAAAACGCTGCTGGGCACCGACGACGATGTTCCGCGGCAACCTCAGGACGCCGAAGGTTGCGGGAGGGAGGCCGGCTGCATGCGCACACGACATTGTGACTGACTCCTAATAATGGGGATTTGGGGCTACCTGGAAGGTGCCGTGGATCTCATGGTGTCAGAGGGCTGCGACGCGCACTATGGAACTTGCTGCCATATTGGCCGCTGCTTCATGTGCCGGAACCACACCCCGTGGTGTCCGGGCTGCGCCGGTTCCCCGAGCGGCGTCAGGTCAGCGGGACGCGGATGCCCGCGGACTGCAGTCGCCAGAGCCGCAGGGCTACGTGCACGTCCAGTGACCGTCCGCCCTTGCGCCAGCCGGCGCCCAGGACAGCGTCGATGCGCTCGAGCCGCTGCCGGAGGGTGTTGGGATGAATGTGCAGGGCCCCCGCAGCCGCCGGGCCGGAGGCGTCGTTCTCCAGATAAGTCCAGGCGGTCAGGACCAGCTGCGTTCCCCGACGCCGGTCGTACTCCAGTAGCGGTCCGAGTTGGGCGGCGAGCAACTGCGTGGCGAAGGGCGTATCCATTGCCCCCAGCAGCATCCCGGCGGTGCCAAGGACGGCCCGGTCGGCGGCCTCGCCGTTTCGCGACAGAGCCTGCAGCGCTCTCAGCACGGCATCTGCCTCGGCATGAGCGGTGGCCAGACGGGAAAACCCCGTTACTGCTTGTGATGAACCGACGCCGGCCTCGATGCGCTGATGCTTGAGGGCATCGATGAGGGCTTGTCCGCTGATTTCGCCCCGGTTGGCTCCGTCGGCACGATCCCGGGGCGAGGCCGGCTCGATGACGCACAGATGCGATTCGTGGAGGGCGGTGATCCCGGGACGGTCCTGGGCATGCCGCTTCAATACCGCGAGTGCTCTTTGTCGCTGGTCCTCCCGAACGCCCACTACCCGGACCACCAGCGGGATGTTGCCTGCGAGGCCGAATCTCCCGGCCCGCCGTTTCATTGCTTCCGTATCCTCAGACCGCGGATTCAGGAGCTCGTCGATGAGTTCGAGCTGCAGCCGGTACTGCGCGTCCTGGAAGGTGCGTTCAAAGAGCAACGCCGCACTGAGGACCAGCGCGCTTCGCTCCAGCACTGCAAGCCGGTCCTGGCTGACGTGGCCGGCAACGATAAGCGAGGCCAGGTGCTGGTCGCCGGCGACCGCGGACATCACGGTGTACTGCTGGCCTTTGACCGTGAAAGGGATGGGCAGCGTCCGCGCGGCGGAGATCTCCGCGGCGCTTAACGCAGCGGGCGAGCCGAAGTCCGGGTTCGCGCCGAGGCCTGCCACGGTCTCGCCCATGGGTGAAACCACGAACACTTCGCTGTCCATCGACTCGGCCAAAAGCAGCATGAGGTTGGGCAGGCTGTTGGCTGACGCCAAGGTCTCCATCAGCCGCTGATCGAGGGAAGAAAGCTCCTCCAACGCCTTCACGTGAGCAAGATTCTGCTGCTGCGCCTGATCCAGCCGGGCCAGGGCATCGGCCATTTCGGTGAAGTGACGCGCGTTCTCGAGCGCAACAGCGGCGTGGGTGCCGATCGATTCCATGAGCGCGACGTCATCGCTGCTGAAGTTGTGAGCGTGCCGGTCCGCAACGAGGAGCGCACCGATGACCTTGCCCTCTGCCCTCAACGGAACGCCCATGATGGCCTTGACGCCTTCTGCCGCGACCGCCGCGTCACTCGACTCGAGGTGAGATTTGGTCCGGTCACTCAGGTAGTCCGCGGATTGGGAAGGGGCTTCACCGGTGGCCACGGCGCCGAGGACGCCCTCGCCCAGGGGCATGCGGATATTCCGGAACAGGGCTGTTGCGGCACCGTCGGTGACCCGGATATACGATTCCCCGGAAGCGTAATCATTCAGGCTCAGATACGCGATGTCGCTGCCGATGAGCGAGCGGGTTCTGCGGACGATGGCTTTCAGAACGGCCTCAACATCACGAATGCCGGTGAGGTCCGTGGCCGTGTCGTACAGGACCCGGAGCAGCCCCTCCCGCCGGCTGGCCTCCCGGAGCCTGGCATTGAGGCTGCGGGCCGCTGCTGCCGTCGCCGGATCGAGCAGGTTCTCCGCCTCCATGGCTGCCAGTTGCGTTTCCAAACCCTCAGCAGACACGCCCTCACCAAGGAGAGTCAAAAGCCGACCCACCGTCATCCCCTCCGGAGGAGGAACGGCACCGGTGTGGACCGGCGGGCTCTCTTGGGCATCCATACGGGCCATGGTAGCGGCCAACGCCCTCCGAACCTTGGGGAAGCCCGCACCCGGTACCGGCGTGAGGCGAGGGCCTGTACCCACTGTGCGAGGACTTGAGCGATCGAGACTCTAACGGGTGACGCCCGGACAGCAAGGGCAAGCCCCTTCTCGTCGGGAGTCCCGGGCTGACCGCACACCACCCGCCGTCGTAGTACACAGAAATACGAAGCAACATTTCGGGCCACACCCGTAACCTATTTAGATGCCCCGTTTTGCACTTGATATTGAGTCCGTGCCCCGCCCTGCCCGTTCGCAGGAGCTCCTGGATGCCGTAAACCACCGGGTGGTCATTGCCGATGGCGCCATGGGCACCATGCTGCAGGGACGGGAACTCTCGCTCGAGGAAGACTTCCTGGGGCTCGAAGGCTGCAACGAGATCCTCAACCACACGCGACCGGACGTCCTGGCAGACATCCACGACGCCTACTTCGCCACAGGCATCGACGCAGTCGAAACCAACACCTTCGGCGCCAACTGGTCCAACCTCTCCGACTACGGCATCGACGACCGGATCGAAGAGCTCGCCCGGAAGGGTGCAGAGATCGCCCGCGACCGCGCCGAAGCGGCAGAAAAAACAGACGGACGGATGCGCTGGGTCCTGGGCTCGATGGGACCGGGCACCAAGCTCCCCAGTCTCGGACACACCAGCTACGACTACCTCAAGCAGACCTTTGCCCTCCAGGCCGAAGGCCTCATCGACGGGGGAGCGGACGCCTTCCTCATCGAAACAAGCCAGGACCTCCTGCAGACCAAAGCCGCGGTCAACGGCTGCAAGCAGGCCATCGTCTCGCGCGGCGTCCGGCTCCCCATCTTCGTCGAGGTGACCGTCGAGACCACCGGAACCATGCTGATGGGCTCCGAGATCGGCGCCGCTCTCACCGCACTCGAGCCGCTCGGCGTCGACGCCATCGGCCTGAACTGCGCCACGGGGCCGGACGAGATGAGCGAGCACCTGCGCCACCTGTCCAAGCAGTCTTCCGTGGCGATCGCCTGCATGCCCAACGCAGGCCTGCCGGTGCTTGGTCCCAACGGCGCGCACTATCCGCTGTCACCCTCCGAACTCGCTACTGCACACGAGCAGTTCGTGCGGGAATTCGGCCTGGGCCTCGTGGGCGGATGCTGCGGTACGACGCCGGAACACATGGCCGCCGTCGTCGAACGTCTTGCGCCCTTCCGCAAGGGGGCCTCGGTCGCCAGCGGCGGGAGGGCCGCTGACGGCAGTCGCGTTCCCACCGAGAGGGAAGCCGGCATCGCGTCCCTCTACCACCATGTGAATTTCGACCAGGAGTTGTCCTACCTCGCCATCGGTGAGCGCACCAACGCGAACGGTTCGAAGGCATTCCGCCAGGCGATGCTCGAAGAGCGCTGGGACGACTGCGTCGATATAGCCCGCGAGCAGGTCCGTGTTGGCGCGCACCTGCTCGACGTGTGCATCGACTATGTGGGGCGCGACGGCGTGGCCGACATGAAGGAGATCGTCTCGCGTTTCGCGTCGGCCTCCACGCTCCCTCTGGTCATGGACTCGACCGAACCGGCCGTACTTCAGGCCGGGCTCGAACACATTGGCGGGCGTCCGGTGGTCAACTCCGTCAACTATGAGGACGGCGACGGCCCAGCCAGCCGCTTTGCGCGCATCATGCCGCTCGTGAAGGAACACGGTACCGCCGTGATTGCCCTGACCATCGACGAGCAGGGCCAGGCGCGCACCACCGAGGGCAAGGTGGCCATTGCCTCCCGCCTCGTCGACGCACTGGTGGGCGAATGGGGGATGCGCGTCGAAGACATCATCGTCGACGCCCTGACCTTCCCCATCGCTACCGGCCAGGAAGAAACCCGACGGGATGGCATCGAAACCATCGAGGCCATCCGCCAGATCACAACGAAGTACCCCGGCATCCAAACCACACTCGGCGTCTCGAACGTGTCTTTCGGCCTGAACCCGGCCGCGCGCATGGTCCTGAACTCGGTGTTCCTGCACGAGGCCGTCCAGGCGGGCCTTTCCAGCGGCATCATCGACGCCGCCAAGATCGTGCCGCTCGCGTCGCTCCCGGAGGAACAGCGCCAGGTGGCGCTGGACCTCGTCTGGGACCGCCGCGAGTACGACGCCGACGGCAACGTCACGTACGACCCGCTGGCCCGCATCCTGGACCTCTTCGCCGGCGTCGATACCGCAGCACTCAAGGACCAGCGCGCCGCTGAACTCGCGGCGCTGCCCACCGGTCAGCGCCTGGAGCGGCGCATTATCGACGGCGAGGGCAAGGGCCTGGAAGAGGACCTCGACCTGGCGCGCGCCGAGGGAATGACCCCGCTCGGCATCATCAACGACAACCTGCTCGAGGGCATGAAGGTGGTGGGCGAGCGCTTCGGCGCCGGCGAGATGCAGCTGCCGTTCGTGCTGCAGTCCGCCGAGGTGATGAAGAACGCGGTAGCGCTGCTGGAGCCGCACATGGAGAAGTCGGATTCGTCGGGCAAGGGCACCATGGTGATCGCCACTGTGCGCGGCGACGTGCACGACATCGGCAAGAACCTGGTGGACATCATCCTCACCAACAACGGCTACAACGTCATCAACATCGGCATTAAGCAGGGGATCGCCGAGATCATGGCCGCAGCGGAGGAGCACAACGCCGACGTGATCGGCATGTCCGGGCTGCTGGTGAAGTCCACTGTCGTGATGAAGGAAAACCTCGCCGAGCTGCAGTCCCGGGGCCTGGCGAAGAAGTGGCCGATCATCCTCGGCGGTGCAGCCCTGACCCGCGCCTACGTGGAGCAGGACCTGGCGGAGCAGTTTGACGGCGTGGTCAGGTACGCCAAGGACGCCTTCGAGGGCCTCTCACTCATGGAACCGCTGGTCCGCGTTGCCCGCGGCGAGTCGCCGGACGACGTCGGCCTTCCGCCGCTGAAGAAGCGGATCCATAAGGGAGGCGCCAAGCTCACGGTGACCGAGCCGGAGGCGATGCCCGGGCGTTCCGACGTGGCCGCCGACAACGCGGTGCCTGCGCCGCCGTTCTGGGGCACGCGCATCGTACGCGGCGTGGCGCTGCACGACTACGCGGCTTTGCTCGACGAACGTGCCACGTTTATGGGGCAGTGGGGGCTCAAGCCCGGCCGCGGCGATGACGCCGCCTCCTACGAGGAACTGGTGGAACTCGAGGGCCGGCCGCGCCTGCGCTACTGGCTGGACCGCATCCTCGCCGAGGGAATGCTGGATGCGTCCGTCGCGTACGGCTATTTCCCGGTGGTCTCCGAAGGGGAACAGGTGGTGGTGCTGCACCACGGAGAGGACCACGACGGCGTCCTCGGCACTGCGGGACTGCTCGCCCCCGACGGCGGTTCAGGTGGTCCGATCGGCACCGAGCGTCTGCGTTTCGACTTCCCGCGCCAGCGCCGGGACCGGCACCTGTGCCTCGCCGACTTCGTGCGCTCGCGCGAATCGGGCCAGATCGACGTGCTGCCGATCCAGCTGGTCACCGCCGGTTCAGCGATCGATGAGGTGACAGCGGAACTGTTCAAGGGGAACCACTACCGCGACTACTACGAGCTCAACGGCCTGGTCATGCAGCTCACCGAGGCACTCGCGGAGTTCTGGCATGCCCGTATCCGCACCGAGCTGGGTTTCGCAGCCGAGGAGCCCAAGGACAAGGCAGGGTACTTCAAGCTCGACTACCGCGGTGCGCGCTTCTCGCTCGGCTACCCCGCGTGCCCTGACATGGAGGACCGCCGCAAGGTGACGGAGTTGCTGAAACCCGAACGGATGGGCGTGATCCTGAGCGATGAGCTGATGCTGCACCCCGAACAGTCCACCGACGCGTTCGTGTTCCACCACCCGGAGGCGAAGTACTTCAAGGTGTGACGCGGGGTCTGAAAACCGCCTCAATCTCTTGACGTGCACCTTCTGAGACGACGGTACACACGGAATGTCGTTCACCGAAGCGGCGACCCGAGATGTCGTTTTCAGAGGTCGTGTGGACAAATTTCAGTGCCCGCCAGCTCAGGCCTTCCCTGTCCGTATGAGGGGACGTCCTCGCTTCCGGCCCAGACGACACCGCCTCCGGGGCAGGGCATCACATCGAATGCCCGGCCATCAAGGTGCGCCCGCAGGTGGCGCGCGTCATCCTCGACCACTTTCCAGCCCGCTGCTGGCAGCGCTGCACGATAGTGCTGCAACACATCGACGTCTCCAGAGAGCACAAACCAGCGCGTACAGCCAGCGACACCACTCATGCCGCCGCCACCCTTGAAATGGCCGATGTGCTCGATGGAATCGAACACCCGTTGGGACTCATGATCGGCGGAGGCCATGGGCTCATCCGTGCCCTCGGTCACGCATTGCGGAGCGGAAACAAATTGTTTCTCCATCTTCTGCCCCAGAGCCGAGGGGGTGACAGCGAACATCCCGATCAGCATGAGGACCGGGATGGCCACGGCCGTCAGCCGCATCCACCGACTTGTCGAGAGCATGAAGCCGATCAGCGCAACCACCACGACCAGACCCAGCGCCAACCCGGAGGGACCGGACGTCAACCCCCAAGTGAACCCCTCGAACGCGGTATCGGTGACACCGCCGTACATTGCCATGAAACCGTAGTGGACCAGCACGGCCAGCAGCGCCAGTCCTGCCCCAATGACGAGCAGCACCGCGGCAGAGACGGTTCGGCCGGTCATGGGCATGGCTTACTGTAACCCCGCCTGGCCAGGTGTCAACAGGCCCGCGTTGATTCATGAGGACGCCCGCGTAGCGGCGGAAGACAGTGATCACCAAGTACACCGGCGAAACCATCGACGGCGTGACTGTGCTGGGCCATTACCACATGAACGACAGGTATGACTGGATAGACCTCATCGGAGAACACGGCTGGGCCGTCATTCCCAGCTGGGGATGCGACGGCTGTCCCAGTGGTGTCCTCAGACCCGGAGTTGAAGCCGGTCCCTTGCCTTATCGAAGTGACCCTGCGCGGTGTGCCCGCCCCCGCTGGAGAGGGGCTTTACCCGCCGGAACGCGGCGAGAACGGCCCGCCCCACCAGAGTGATTCCGATGATCGTGGTGACGGCACGCAGGGTGTCCCAGCCCGCCGTCGACGTCACCAGCGAGTAGAGCAGGAAGCTGCTGAGATTGGTGTCCAGCGGCGCGCCGGGCACGTAGGAGATGCTGGTGCCGGCGCCCACCGCAAAGGGCCAGAACCACAGATTGAGCAGCAGGCCGAACAGGTAGGACGATACCGCGCCATAGGCGCACAGCATCCACAGCTCAGCTTTGCCGCGCACCCGGCGGGGAAGCAGGCCTGCCCCGGCGCCTACCCACGCACAGGCGAAGATCTGGAACGGCGTCCAGGGCCCGATGCCACTCCACAGGGCGCTTGAGATGGCGATGGTGGCGGCACCAAGGAGCAGACCGAAACGGGGACCGAAGGCGCGGCCGGCCAGGATCAGCAGGATAAAGACTGCCTCCACGCCCCCGACTCCGGTGCTCGCCACGCGCACTGCCGTACCGACTGCGGCCAGGACACCGAGCAACGCCACCGTATGGGCGGAGCGAACCGAGCCGTCGAGGGACACGGCGATGGCAACGACGGCGAGCGGCGCAATGGCCAGCGCCGCGTAGGGGAGGGCGGCGGCGGCATCCTCCGGGAGGGCCGCGGCGAGCAGCGGCCAGCAGAATGCTGCGAGGGCCAGAAGGTTTGCTGCGGCGAGAACTGCGAGCTCGACGCCCCGCGGCATCCGGATGCGGCGGGCTCTTTTCGCAGCCGGAATATCTGTTCGTCGCTCGGTGAACCATGGTGCAACTAGGCGCTGCGCTGTTTCGATGTGCTGTGCTGTCGCGGAGGCTGGGGCGGCACTGGCCGGGACGGCTTCTGACACGGATGACGGGGCGACGCCGTCACACATCGGGAGGATCCGGGCGCCGAGGCCGTGGGCAAAGTCGATATCGTGCGTGGCGATCAGGACCGCCGTGCCGGCATCCGCTGCGGCCCGCAGCGCCGCGGAGACTGCTGTGCGCGCCGCAGGGTCGAGTCCGCGGGTGGGCTCATCGATCAGGAGCACCTGTGGGTCGTCCATGGTCTGCAGCGCGATGGCAAGGATCCTTCGCTCCCCTGCAGAGAGGTCCCGGGGATGCTCGTGTCCTATGGGTATCCGGACGTCTCCCCGCAACCGGGCAAGGCGCGACTCCGCCGACATTGGGGCAAGCTGGTCACTGCCCGGGCGGCGCCGACCTGAGCGGCGCCTGTATGTCTGACGCACAGCGCGCGCCAGGCGCCGGTCCGCCGCGCGGAGCTCTCCTGCGACCGTATCCCTCGTGAAGAGGTCGTCTGAGGCGTCCGGCACGAGGGCGACGCGGCCGCCGTCGACCGTGTTTTCACCGACCGTGCCGCCGTCGAGGGTTCCTTCACCACCAGAGCCCTCAGCGCCAGTGCCTTCACCGAGGGCGAGCGCCACCAGGAGGGACGACTTCCCGGCGCCGTTCGGCCCCACCAGGGCAACCACTTCACCGCGGTGCAGGGTCAGGGATGCATCGCGCACGAGCGGCTTGCCCTTCCGATGCACCGCGAGCTTGGTCGCAGTCAGTACGGGCACGTGCTCCCCTGGCTGTGCCGGCGTGGGACGGGCAACGAGAGGGGGCGAAGGCGGTGATGGCGCAACGCCCGGCACCAGGGCGCCGTCGTCGATGGTCCACCATGAGTCGGCAACCGGTACGAGCGCTTCCGCCCGGTGCTCCGCCACGATGACGCAGACACCGGCGTCGCGCGCGAGGGCGCTGAGCACCGCGATGACGTGTCCGCGTGCTGCCGTATCAAGGTCGGCCAGGGGCTCGTCAACCAGGAGCAGGGCCGGTTGCTCCACCACCGCGGCGGCGATGGCTACAAGCGTTGCCTCACCGGCCGAGAGGGTGCTGACATTCCGGTCCAGCAGCGCCGACACTCCGATGCTCTCCGCGACCTCCAGTACCCGGGCCTTGGCGGTCCCGGATGCCATGCCGCGCAGCTCAAGTGCGAGGGAGATTTCGTCCCGGACCCGGGTGCTGGCAAATGCGGCACGGGGATTCTGGAGTACGACGCCGATGAGGCGGGCGGTGTCGCGCGGCGGCGTGGTGGCGCGGTCCGTTCCGGCGACGCGCACGGTACCCGAAATTTCTCCGCCGTCGACGTGCGAGAGTAGGCCCGCTATGCCTCGCAGGATTGTGGATTTGCCGGAGCCTGTCGGCCCCGTAATGACCGCAAGTGACCCGCTCGACGGCGCGAAGCCGGCGGCACGCACCTGTGCGTCGCCAATGCGGAATTGTGCGTCCCGGACGAGGACCGGCGCTTCGGTGCCGTGGCCGGGTTGCTGTGCTGCCCGGCTCCCAAAGCCGCGCAACTCCAGGGCGGCGGCAACCCGGCCCGCGTGCTCAAGAGTGCGCTCGAGCACGGGAACCAGGGCACGGGGTCCGAAGCGTTCGCCCCGCAAACGGAAAGCCAGGCGCACGGAGGTCACGGCGTCGGCAAGCGCCGGCAGCGCCGCCCACGCCACCACAAGCATCCGGGCAATGCCCTGCATGGGTCCGCGGCGGGCCAGGTGCACGAAGCCGCGGGCAATGTCCACCCAGGCATTGAGGATGCCGAAACCGAGGATGATCCCGGCGATCGGCAGGGCGGACAGGACCGCCGCCCACAGACCAGGCGCCGTTACTGGACCGAGGACAACCACATGGCCGTACGGGGCAGGCAGCGGCACCGCCGGTAGGTCGAGCATGACCGGCCCGCCGGTACTGGCCCCGTTGAAAAGGATGCGGTAGATGACCCGCGCCGCTATGAATACGACGGCGAGAGCCGCCGCTGCACGTAACGGCGCGGGTCGAAAGATCATGCCGCGGGGGTTGCCGGTGCGCCGTCGACCGTGAAGAGCAGCTCCAGGCTCTCTCCGGGGCTCACTTTCAGGGTGCCGAGGCCTTCCTGGGCATATGCCCAGGCACCGGAGGCCGGCTTAACCCAGAGAGCCCAGTAGGCAAAGGCGGCGGGCATCTTCTTGCACTCTTCCTGGTACGTGCCGCCCTTGTGGGCGATGTCGAAGTCTGCGGCGGGCACACCGTTTACACGGCACACCAGTTCCTTCGGATATTCGGCGGTGCCCTCGGTTTTCACCTGGGCCTCGTCGAGCACCTTGGAAGCGAGAGTCGGTGCGTCCACGGGCACGCAAACGGACGTATCAGCAGCAGCCTGCTTCAGTGCACCCGAGTCGACGATGACCTTCACACCGTCGCAGGGCCCGGAAGCGGCGCTGGCTGAAGACGTTGCCGGGGAAACCGGTGCGGAGGTGGTTGGCTGGGTGGCGGCCGGCGCGGAACAGGCAGCGAGAGCAAACAGGAGACCTGCGGCGGCGAGGGAGCTCGCGGCGGCGGTGCGGATCTTAGTCAAAGTCACTCGTCAAGGGTAGGACGTTGCTTATCCGGATCAGGATGCCGCCACGTTGTGTGACGTTAGTTCTCCACTACATTGCACGGTATCGGCGTACACCCCGTGGGCTGCCCATCACCTTCCCCTCGACGACGACGGCGGGACGCCCCGCCGTCGTCCGCTCCCCGTAAGGGGGTGTGAGGCGGGCGTGGCGATCCTGCCGCTGACGGACCGTGACGCCGCGGTGGCGGATCGGCTCGGAGACTTCGAACGTTACCCGCAGGCGGCAGCGCTCAGAGCGGTGTGGGCGCAGACCTGTGCTGCTAAAACCTGGGATGGCCCGGCGATCATGCTTCACGGCGACCTTCACCCGGGCAATATCGTCCTGGCGGACGACGGTTCGCTGGCCGGTGTCATCGATTTCGGCGACATGGGGGCAGGGGACCCGGCTGTCGATCTTGCGGCGGGATGGCTGATGTTCGACGCCGGTATCCGCCACCGCTTCAGGGACGCCTTTGGTTCCGCCGTGGATGAGGAACCTGGTTGAGGGCGCGCGGGTGGGGGCTCATCCTCTCCACCGCCATGCTGAGCAACTCAGACGACAATCCGCGGATGTTGGCGCTCGGAGAGTTCGGGATCAGGCAGATTTTGGAGATCTGACTTTGCCTGCAACCTTGAAGCCGCGTTAATTGTCAGTGCGTGCTGACATGCTGTGGGTATGGAAGGCAGAGCAGTCGCGGAGACGTTGGAGGCCATGGAAGCCTCCCTTGCTGCGCTGCGTTCATTTGTCAGTCACGGGGCAGGGACCGTGTCCTCGACTGATACTGACCCATTGCAGGACGAAGCTGACGCATGCCTGGACGGTCTGGCCGAGCTGGCCGGTATGGACGCCAGGCTCGCCGCGTTGAAAGTGCACTTCGCCGCCGGATACGCCCACGCGGCCGCCGCCATGGCCGCCCCGGCTTCTTCCCCGCAGGAGCGCACCGCCCAGGTGATGGCGGTGACAGCAGAAGTGGCCTGCGTCCTGACTGTGAGTGAAAGATCGGCAGCGGCGTTGCTGGAGGAGTCAGCCACACTGACCACCGGGTTGCCCCTGACATTGTCCGCACTGCGCTCAGGCACCATTTCGTGGCAGCACGCGCGAGTGATGTGTGATGAAACATCTGGTCTGGACCCCGCCGCAGCTGCTGCCTTAGAGGCCCATTTCCTGGACCCCGAAGCTCCCTTTGCTGCGCGTGGCTGCCCGGCGGGGGAGTTGGTGCCGGGCAGGTTCCGGGCGAAAGCGCGCAGCTGGCGTGAGCGGCACCATCCTGTCAGCATCGAAGCGCGGCACCGCAAGAGTGTGAAGGACCGTCGGCTGGAATATGTGCCGGACCGGGACGGCATGGCCTGGCTCTCGGCCTACGTGACTGCCGACGTCGCAGCTGCTGTTTGGTCCCGTGCCACGGAAGCTGCGCGTGCCCTGCAGGGGCCGACCGAATCCCGGACTCTGACCCAGCTCCGCACGGACGTCACTGCTGACTGGCTGCTGGCGGGGGTGGCAGAAGGAACCCCGTCACCCAAGGCACAGGTCCTGATGACCGTTCCGGTGCTGTCACTCCTGGGCGCCGTGACGGAACCGGCCATCCTGGACGGGTACGGTCCCATTCCGCCGAGCATGGCCCGCCGGCTGGTCGGCGATGGTGCCGATTCGTTCCTGCGTGTACTGACCGATCCGCGCAGCGGAGCGCCGCTGGAGATCGGACGGACCAGCTACCGGGTTTCGAAAGCGATGCGCCAATGGCTCCGGCTTCGGGATGGCCGGTGTCCTTTCCCCGGCTGCAACAACCATTCCTTGGATAATGAAGCGGACCATCTGATGGCCTGGTCAGAGGGAGGTGGCACCGGCATCACCAACCTGGCCCAACCATGCCGGAAGCACCACAGACTCAAGCACACCACTGCTTGGAGGCCGACTGACGCCACCCGGGACCAACCGCCCGGCTGGATTTCACCCGCGGGACGCTCCTATCCCAGCGAACAACAAGACTGGGAACCACCACACTGGCCGGATCACCCCGCCCTCGCGGGCGAAGTCCGCGGGTGGGATCCGCCCGACTGGACGGACGTAACGCACGTACTTGACGGTCCCGCCGCTCTCCGAGAGACCGGGCCGCCATTACCGGTGGATCCACTGCCTGACTGGGCATGGTTCGCCGCGGCATAGGATCGGCTCTCTACCGCCACCTTCATGCACCGCCACCTTCTTGCTCAGCGACGACGGCGGGACGTCCCGCCGTCGTCGGCTCACCCGCACGCCGCTGGTCAGCGGGACCATCCCGAACGGGGCAGTTCAGGATGCCGAGCGCGTGTCGAACGCCGCAGCCGATTCCCGCAGAAGGCGTGCGACTGTGTCCGCAGGCATGCTGGCCGATCGCCGCCGGTCGAACCGGCGCAGAACGATGCGCCGCGTGCCCAGTCCGGGGACGTCCAGGATGTCCACGCCATCATGGACAACGCCGCTCAACGCCAAGGTGGGCACGATCGCAATCCCCTCACCCGCTGCGACGAGTGCGAGGGCGGTCAGCGTCTCCTGGTACTGATGCACAGTCTCTATCTGGGCGCCCGTTGATTGGCGAAGCCGGCCGAGCACCGCAGAGTTGGCGGCTGACGGCTCGACGCCGAGCCACGGAAGTGGCAGCCGCGCAAGGTCAACGTTCTCGGTGGTGAGCAGGGCACCCGAGGGAACCACCAGCTTCCATGGCTCGTCCAGCAGGGGCTCCTCGGTCATTCCGGCGGAAAGTGAACGCTGCTCGGCCGTCGTCGAATCGAGCTCGACCACGACCGCGTCGAGCTCGCGCTGGCGGAGCAGCCGCATCAGGGCAGGGAAGTCGTCCTCGACGATCCGGATCTGTAATTGCGGGTACTGGGTGCGCCACTCGGGCAGGCGCGGGATCACCACCGTCCGAACAAAGCTGGTGAATCCGCCTACCCGCACGACTCCTGCGACCTTGGCCCCGCCTTCGATTCGCGCGCGAGCGACGCTGAGTGCACGTTCTATCTCCTCGCCGGCTTCTGCTATTGCCAGGCCGGCGGGCGTCAAAACTGAGCCTTTGGGCGTGCGCACCACCAAGGCGTGCCCCGTCTCGTCCTCCAATTTGTTGAGCTGCTGGGACACGGCAGAGGCCGTTATTCCCAGCTCGTCAGCGGCGGCGAGCACCCCGCCCGTCCGGGCAACCGCCAGAAGCACGCGCAGCCTGCGCGGATCGATGTCCATGTTAAGTAGTTCTAAACCATGTCTTCAGTGGAATGCAATTGCTCTACATCAGTTCCGTCCCGATAATTACTGGTGAACCGGCTAGGCCCCGCGGGAGAAATCCAGGCAGGCCGATCAACGAAGGAGGTTCTCGCCCCGGACAGCTGAGCAAACCGCTGGTCCAGCGGATACCTGATCCATTCGGCAACAGCCTCTTCCAAACACACCTCTAGCCCGCCATCTACACTCCGCCCAGCGGATGGCAGCCGGGCATAACCTTTGAAAGGACATCATGGAACTGCTGTGGGAAATCGCAGGTTGGGCAGGCGCGGTGGCGATCCTCAGTGCCTACCTGGCCGTATCCATGGGCTGGCTGAAGGCCGGCAGGGGCTTCCAGACCGCGAATCTCCTCGGTGCTTGCGCCTTCATAGTCAATGGCGCATTCCACGAAGCATGGCCGTCCGTGGCCACGAATGTCGCGTGGTGCCTCATTTCCGCCGTCGCGCTTTTTCGCATGCGTGGGGCGGGCCAGCCGGCAGCGGCAGCCGCTGATGCCCCCCAGGTTCAATTTCCGGGCGTCCCTGACACCACCGGCCAGCTGGCAATTGTTGAAGCGCCGCGAGCACGTCGGTTTACATAAATAAGCCGTTGTGGCGGCGGCCCAACAGGTCCACCATGATCCCATGGATGCTGAAACACCGAAGGCGGTGGAACTGAACCTCCCGCAGGCTTTCCTGCTCTTGGCCACAAACGACAAGGACGGCAAACCTGAAGTGCCAGTGTTCGCGCTCAGGACCACCGTGGCGGGGGCAATATTGGCCGAGCTGGACCTGATCGATGCAATCGGGCTGGAGGGGAAGCACGTCAAAGCGACCGGCACCACCCCGAAAACGGACTTCCAGCACGAGCTGGACCTCATCCGTGGCAAGTCCCGGCCCCACACTCCCAAGCAGTGGGTTTCCATGCTGGAAGGCCGCGCCGAAGTGCAGCGCGTCTATGAGGGGATGGCGTCGCTGGGCATCGTGGAACACGTCGGCGCAAAGCATCTGGGCCGGTTCCGGAGCGTGCGATATCCGGAGAAGGACCACGGCCCGGAGGATGCGCTCCTGAAAAAGATCGAGGCCGCACTTAACGGTGCGACGATTGCTGTCGGGGCTGAAGTCCGGGCGCCTGCTCCCGCGGCGCCTGATGCCGGGGCGACCGACGCCGGGGCGACGGAGGACAGGTCATCTGATGCCGGGACGCCTGATGCCGTGAAGCAGACTGCGAAGGGTCCCGATGCCAGGACCACAGCGCTGATCGCGCTGCTTCAGGCGGCTGGCCTGTTCGGCAAGCTCTTTCCGGCGGCGGATCGAAGCTGGTCAAGTGAGCTGTCGAGGGACTTTTGGCCATCCCGAGCGGTGGAGGACGAACTTCGCCTGATCAGACTGGCGGAGGAAGAAGCCGCAACCTTGTGACGCTGCCTGGAACCGCCGGGCACTGGAGTTGCCGGTCTGCGTGGGGTCCAGGAGTCCGCCGCCGGCCAACTGCCTCAGAGTGCGGTAAGTCCTTGCTTTGAAAGGTAACTGCGCAACCACTGCAAGCACTCGTCCGCCAGTTCCAGCACATCGACCGTATGGGTCGGGTCCTCACTGAAGCGGATACCGGCTCGGGAGCCGTGATAGATCACCGTGCCCTGAATCCCCGCAGACGCGCGCTGATTGGCAGTTTGCGCCAGCGCGCTGCACCTGCGCATACACGGCACGGTAGTCTCGCTGGCCTGCACGCTCTCCGCGGTCCGGGGAGTTTCAGGACGCTCGGATTGCTGGCCGCTGCCGGTGCCGGTCGTTGGGATGCACTGAGACTATCCCGTGCGGTGCCATAACTGCCATAGATTGCCACAGGCTCTACGCCCCGGTGTGCGCAGCCCCGGGAATTGGATCTGCTGCATGGAATCAACACCAGCCGCCGCCTCCCGGAGGCAGGCTACAGCGGCGTCGCAATCCGCACCAGCCACGCAGCCCCGCGACCGTCCGTCAGATAGTGGCAAGGGCGCCCTTGACGCTTTCCACCAGAACATGGGTGCCGGCGGGTACGTGTACGACTTCGCCGTCAATCTGGCAAGGAACAGCGTCCCGCGTCGTGAAGGCGTAACTGCTGACGCTGGGTTGATGCCCCAGCCCCAGAGTGACGGCCCGAAGGGTCATCAGCGCCATCTTCCAGCGCCCAGCATGGGGCAAGGTCACCACCTCGAATTGACCGTCGTCGGGGTGGTTCGACTCGCTGACCGTCCCGTACTTAGCCATCCGTGAAATGTTGGCCAGGATCAGGCTGTCGAACCGGGCGGTAGCCCCGTCGGCCCTGACGAGCTCAAACGGCTTCAAATGAGAGAGCGTCCGGGCGACGGAGAGGAGTTCGAGGATTTTCCCTTTTCCGCCCTTTTCGATTCCGATCGCCATCAACGGGGTGAGCCCGAACCCTACATAGGAGTGGGCGTATTGGACTTGGCCCCGATGCGCCCCGCCGAAGGTTATGCGCAACAGGTCGATACGATGGACCCTGCCTTCGCGGATGGCCTCCGTCAACGGTCTTGCCGTCATGCTCCTGTGATGATCATTGGCGTTGCCCGCAGGGAGCACAGTGCACACCGCCCTGCTGGCGGGAACGTCCATCACCCCGTTGACGACCTCGTTGTACCCGCCGTCGCCGCTGACCGAGATTAGGAGCGCGGCGCCTCGCGCGGCCACGGACCGCGCAAGATCTCGGGCGTGCCCCGCATACTCCGTCGGCAGCAGGTCAATCTGCAGATCCGGCAGTTCGGCGGTCAGATCCCGCTGTACATCGCCGATCCGGTCGGCCATATCGGCCTTGGCAGGATTGAAGACCAGGACTACCCGGTCAAATGGGGCGGCAGGTGCTGGGTCATCAGCCATGGTGCGCATCCTCCAGGCCCTGTTGCGGTTAAGTCCAGCCTAGCCGGTGACACCCTCGTCCTAAAGGTTCCGGAGGGGGTTCGTCGCGATGTCTGCCGGAGCGGCACCAGACGCCAGCGGACGACGGCGCGAGGTCCCGCCGTCGTCCGCTGCCTGCTTGATGCGGGCTGCAGTGCCGGGCGTTTAGAGGCTGCGGCGGCGCAAGAAGGGATCGGTCAATGACGGCGGCTGGTAGCCGCTGTCTGCGGCGTTCAGCGTAGTGCCCGGCGGAACGATTTCGTCGATCCTGTCCAGCACATCACGGGACAAGAGCACCTTGTCTGCCCCCAGCGCCCCTTCGAGATGCTCGAGCGTCCTTGGACCGATGATGGCGGACGTGACGGCCGGATGTTCCAGTACGAACCCCAAGGCGATGGATCAAGGACAGCCCGGCCTGGTCTGCGAGTTCGGTCAACTCGAGCACTGCGCGCGTTTTGCGCGCGTTTTCCGACGTAGTTGGATCGTGCCGTGCCGGTTGCCGGGCTGACCGGCTGGAGGGGACGTGCCCGCCGTCGGGCTTGATCCGGCCGGACAGCCAGCCGCTGGCCAGCGGGCTCCACGGCAGTACGGCGAGCCTGTGGCGCTGGGCCAGTGGCAGGACTTCGTGTTCCACTCCCAGGGCCAGAAGGGAATACGGCGGCTGCTCTGCCACGGGCCGCTCCCGGTGGCG
Organism: Arthrobacter sp. GQ119; assembly: GCF_059759125.1. NCBI lineage: Bacteria > Bacillati > Actinomycetota > Actinomycetes > Micrococcales > Micrococcaceae > Arthrobacter > Arthrobacter sp. GQ119. The sequence goes on from NZ_JCAXEA010000020.1 coordinate 82,199, forward strand.
CTCCCGGGCCACGTACTGGGTTTCGACGATCTGCCCCGGTTCGAAAGTGGAGGTGGCAATGCCCGGTGCTTCTTGAACCCGGGGAGAACCTTCCAAAGCATATACATATGGGTATATAATTTCGGCATGGCAAGGGCGGCAACAACGACGGATGCGTTCAACGCGGTGGCCGAGCCCCGCCGTCGGGAGATCCTCGATCTCCTGGCCGGCGGTGAGCGGCCGGTCAGCGCCCTCGTTGACCTTCTGGACCTGGCCCAGCCGCACGTATCCCGGCACCTCCGGGTACTGCGGGAGGTGGGTGTGGTGGACGTGCGCGACGCAGGCAGGCAGCGGCTCTACCGGCTTAATCCGCTTGCGCTGAAGCCCATGCACGACTGGGTTGCCAGTTACCAGCACCTCTGGGAGGAGCGGTTCGAAGCCCTGGACGGCATGCTGGAGGACCTCAAGGATCAAGAAGACCAAGCGTAGGGACAAGGCCATGGCACAGACAAGCAGCGGCACCATGAAGGTCGCCTTCCCCGGCGATCAGGAAATACTCATCACGCGGACACTGAATGCACCCCGGCACCTCGTGTACAAGGCCTGGACCACACCCGACCTCGTCCGCCGCTGGTGGCCGGGCCGGCGCGGTGAGATGACCGTTGTTGAGATGGACTTCCGGGTGGGCGGGGCGTGGCGGTACGTCATGCTGGCGAACGGTGGGTTCGAGGTCGCCTTCCACGGGACCTACACGGACATTGAGCCCAACGAACGGATCGTGCACACGGAGGTCATGGAGCTGCCCGGCGGTGCGCCTGGGGGTGAGGGTGCGCCTGGGGGTGAGGAGGGGGCAGTGGTCAACACAGTCACCTTTGAGGATGCCGACGGCGGCGCCACTACGGTCACCATCCACACCAATGCGGGCAGCAAGGAAGTCCGGGACATGATTGCGCACTCCGGCATGGAAGGCGGCGTCCGCGAGCAGTTCGAAATCATCGAGGAACTGGCGGCAGCGTTGGCCTGACCGAAGCCACGCCGGCCTGGAAGGGGCGCACGGTCCTCCTTCTTTGCTTTGTCACCATCGTCTTTGACGGATACGACCTTGTCATCTACGGCTCTACCGTTCCCTCCATCCTGAAGTTTCAGGAATGGGGACTCACAGCGGCCCAAGCCGGATTCATCGGCAGCCTGGCCCTTATCGGCATGCTGCTCGGGACCATGTCGGTCGGAATGCTCACCGACAGGCTTGGCCGGCGCCGGATCATGTTGGCGAGCATCACGGTGTTTTCGATCGGCATGCTCATCACCGCCTTCGCGCAGTGCGCCGAAGTATTCGGCGCACTGCGCTTTCTTACAGGGCTCGGCCTTGGCGGCGTAGTTCCCACCTGTATTGCCTTGACGGTCGAATATGCCCGCAAGGAGCGGCGGCAAATTGCCAATGCCCTCATGTTCAGCGGTTATTCAGTCGGCGGTGTCGGGGCGTCCCTCCTGGCGATCACCCTTTTGCCGCACATCGAATTCCGTTGGCTGTACGCTATCGGCGCCTTGCCGCTGGTGACCCTTCTGCCGGCGGCGTGGAAGCTGCTGCCCGAATCCGTAGCCTACCTCGCCCGCAGCGGCCGCACTACCGACGCGAAAGAGACAGCCCAGCGCTATGGCCTGGTCTATTCCGATATCGTTTCGTCCGAGGACGCGGCCCAGGGTCCGGCCAAAAAATCCAGCCTCCGGACGATATTCTCCCCCAAGTTCATCCTGTCGACCTTTCTTTTTGCCCTGGCCAACTTCTGCGGCCTGCTCCTCGTTTACGGCCTGAATACCTGGCTGCCGCAGATCATGCGGCAGGCCGGCTTCAACCTGGGGGATTCCCTGACATTCCTCCTCGTGCTGAATGCCGGGGCCATCGTTGGTTCAGTGAGCGCGTCGGTCATAGCGGACCGGATTGGGATCAAGAAGGTCGTCACAGCGTCTTTTGTTGTGGCCTTCGTGGCCATCCTCATGCTGACCCTTCAGCTGCCGCTGGGTATGCTCCTGGTGATTGTCGCCTTCGCCGGTCTTGGCTCGGTAGGCACACAAATCCTGGTCGGCGGCTACTGTGCAACCCACTACCCGCAGTCCCTCAGCGCAACCGCCCTGAGCTGGTCGCTGGGAGTCGGCAGGGTCGGGGCAATTTGCGGCCCGATCATCGGAGGTGCGGTTGCCGGCCTGGCACTCGGCTGGCAGCTGAACTTCTACATGTTCGCGATCTTTGCCCGTCATCGGTGCGGTGGTCGTGTTTGCCGTGCCACACAGGGTCCGGCCTTGATCTAGCTGCGAGTCCAAGCGTGGCGAAAAATGCCCGCGGCCTATTTGCCTGCTCCCGAACTATCCGTCCGACGGCAGTACGGCCAGCCCGTCGGCGACCAGCCTCCCGTCATGGATCACCGTGCGGTCGGTGCCGCGGTCCATGACGGTGCCCGTGATCGTTTCGCCGTCGACCAGGACGACGTCGGCCCGGTCGCCGAGAGCCAGGCCGGGCCGGTCGTCGGTGCCCGTCAGGCGCTGGACGCTGCGGTCCATGATCGACGCACCTCCGATGGTGGCAATCGCCGCGCAGTGCTCGATCAGCCGGTCCTTGCGCAGCCGGTGGGTAAACGCCAACTGCCAGGTGCGGTCCAGCATGTCGCAATTGCCGTACGGGCTCCAGTAGTCCCGCTGGCCGTCCTCGCCCAGCCCGACACGGATCCCGGCCTCGGTCATCCCGGCCAGGTTGAACTGCGTGCCGCCACTTGCCGGGGCCACAGTCGCCCAGGCCACGTCGAGCTCAGCCATCTGTTCCATGATCCGGGCGGTGACATCGGGGTGGACGTTTGCCAGATCGTAGGCGTGGGACAGGGAGACGCGCCCCTGCATGCCCAGCGCGCGCGTGCGTTCGAAGACAAGCTCCGCGCTGAAGACCCCCATATGGCCGGGCTCGTGCAGGTGGATATCGACGTCGACCCCGTACTTCTCAGCCAGACCGAAGACGATATCCAGATGGCGGACCGGGTCCCTGTCCAGCTGGCACGGATCAATGCCGCCGACCGTCGTCGCACCCGCACGGAGCGCCTCCTCGAGGAGCGGCACGGTGCCCTCCTCGAGCAGGAGGCCTGCCTGCGGGAAGGCCATGACTTCTACCGTGGCGGCGTGGGCGAAGCGCTCCTTGGCGGCCATGACTGCCTCGAAGCGCTCAAGCTTGCAGTCCACGTCGACCTGGGCGTAGGAACGGACGCGCGTGGTGCCCCGCGCAATCATCCGCTCCAGCGTCCCGGCGACGACGTCCCGGTAGGGGATGGGCGTGTCGCGCCAGTTCTCCCTGTCGTTACGCATCATGTTCCACACGCCGGGCGAGGCCGTGTGCTCCCGGAATGGCAGACCGATCCGGGTCGAATCGAGGTGGACGTGCACGTCAGTGAACGCAGGAAGGGCGATCCGCCCCCGTCCGTCGACTGGCCCGCCGTCGGGGTCTGCACGCCCAATGGCGGCGGTCCCTGCGGGGTGAATGGCGGCAATCCGTCCCTCCCGAACCTCAAGGTCGACGGCGTCCCCGCCCCAGGGGCGGACGTTGGTGATGAGCATGGTCATTCCTTTCGGCTGGGCTGCGTCGGACAGTGCGGTGAAGTCGGACGGTGCGGTGAAGCGGGACTCCAGTGAACGACGGCGGGAAGGCACCGATCACACGGACCGGCGCCTTCCCCACAGCAGCGTTGATTAAGTGCAGCGTGTATCAGAAGTGGAAAGCAACCTGGGCAATGACTGCCGCGGCCACGAAGCTCGCCGTGAACGTCATCAGGGCGACGATGACGACCTTCCAACTCAGTGAGCGCAGCGCCTTGACGTCGCGGCCCAGCGACATGCCGATCAGGGCGATCATGGGCAGGCCCGCGAAGAGGACGTTGATGTTCTGCGCGGCCGAGGCGACGAACGGACCGATGGGGATGAACGTCGCGGAGGCAATGGTGGCCAAGGCCAGGACCCAGATGCTGGACGGGACCACCGGGACCAGCTTCGCGAGCACGAGAGCGACGGCGGTGAGGGTCAGGAGGATGAGCACGCCGACGACGTCCAGCGGCCTGGCTGAACCGGTGCCCAGGGCGTTCAGCAGGATGCCGGCGATCCCGGTCGCAGCGAAGGCAATGAGCCACGTCCTGGGTGTCCGGACAACAGTGGGGTCCTCTTCGATGCCGTCGACGTCCACTGCGTCGATGCCCGACGCCCCATCAGAATCCGTCTCCGCCCGGCCCAGGCCTGCCGGGTTTGAGCGGCCCGCCGAGACGCCACTCGCAGCACCAACGACGGCGCCGCGGCGGACACGGCGGCCGAGGTCGTCCCGTCCGAAGATGCGTGACCACATCTTGTAGAGCTTCTGGCACATCGGCAGTGCGATAAAGACACCGGCATAGAAGCCAACGATGTTGGTGACGAGGTTGGAGAGTGCGGCGAGGGCCATGATTTCCCCGGCCATCTCGGGATACAGGATGGACAGGGCGCCGACGCCCCCGAGCATCATGGAGGCCGAACCCAGGCCGAGGCCCAAAGCGAGGGCCCGGGGATCAAAGAAGTCGAGCCCGCCGAGAAGGCCTGCCAGGAGGGAGATGAATACGGCGCCAAAGACGCTGCCGAGCACCCATACGGCGAATACTCCGCGGTATTCGGGGGAGCGGACGCCGAAGCGCTGGATGGCGAAAGCAAGGTAGGACTCGCGGTCGATCGACCATGTGGCGCCGATGGCTGAGCGGCCCAAACCAAGGGCAACGGCGACCGGCAGTGCCAGGATCACTGTGCCGACGACATGCCCCACCTCCTGCAGGAGTATTGCCGGGCCCATGTCGGTGAACTTCGTCAGCGACGGGCCAATCTGGGTTCCGAGACCCGCCAGGAAGAAGACGATGGCCACGTCCATCAGGTGCGTGGACACGGCACGGGAACGCCCTCCGATTGGCTTCCATTTCTGGACTCCGAGGAACCCGCCGATAAGTACGGTCCACAGGATGGGCATCAGGACTATTGCGGCCGGGCCGAGCTGGAACTTATGGGTGCCGATCATGATGGCCACGGCACAGATGGCGGTGGAGAGCGCGATCATCGCGGCCCACGTGGCGGGGCGTGCACGGAAGGAAGGGGCAGGGGGTGTGTCCGCCAGGGCGGTGATGGAGCCGTCTGTGGTCGTCGCTTCATTGCGCATGACGCAGGCCTTTCGAGAAGGATCAGGTATCAGAACAAACGAATCTCGCCGTATCGCGGGATCTTGTGTTTGGTATACCAAATGACTGTATACTCGTACCCATTGAGAGGCAAGTCACATTTTTTTGGGAGGCGCGTTGTACAGGAAAATTTCTGCCCGGTACGTTCTGGGGTTCGATGGAACACGGCACACGCTCATCGAGGACGGCGAGGTGGTCTTCGACGGGGAGTCCATCGTTTTCGTGGGACGCGACTACCGGGGGCCGGTCGATGAGGAGCGCCACTATGGCCAGAGCCTGGTCATGCCCGGCCTGATCGACCTCGACGCCCTCGCCGACATCGATCATCTCATCCTGGACTCATGGCCCTCGCCCGATATAGCGGCCGGCCACCTGTGGTCGGACGACTACTTCGAGCACCGCCGCCGGGACGTGTTTACTCCAGCGGAGCGCGCCACGGTCCGCGAGTTCGCCTTGGCGCAGCTCGCCCTGCACGGCATCACCACCTACATGCCGATCGCCTCGGAGATCCACAGTTCGTGGGCTGAGAGCCTCGATGAGCTGGTGGACATGGCGGAGACCAGCCGGCGGATCGGGCTGCGCGGCTATCTTGGCCCCGCGTACCGGTCCGGGGTCCATGTCACCACCGCCGCAGGGGCCCGGGAAGTCCACTTCAATGAAGCCCTGGGGCTTGCAGGCCTCAGCGAAGCAGAGCGTTTTATGAACTATGCCGACGAACTGGCAGACCCGCTCGTCACCGGGGTGTTGCTGCCCTGCCGCATCGAGACGCTGTCTGAAGAGCTCATGCGGGAGACGGCGCGGATCGCCCGGGAGCGGAACGCGCTCGTCCGGCTCCATTGCCTTCAGTCCCCGCTCGAGGACGGACTCCTGCAGCGTTCGGCCGGGCGGGGCGTCCTGGAATTGCTCGAGTCCACCGGACTGTTCGGCACCCGCCTCCTCATCCCGCACGGCGTGGTGATCGACGGAAAGGGCCCGGCGGCGACGGCGCCGGGCGGCCCGCTGGACTTGCTCGCCCGTCACGGCGTCAGCATTGTCCACTGCCCGCTGACGTCGTTCCGCTACCAGAAGCAGCTTGTCTCGTTCGATCGTTTCCGGGAGGCCGGCATCAACCTCTGCCTGGGTACCGACTCCTTCCCGCCGGATCTTGTACGCGGCATGGACGCCGGCATGCACCTGACCCGGATGGTCGAAGAAAGGCCCGACGCCGGAGCCCTGGCCGACTACTTCGACGCCGCCACCCTCGGCGGCGCCCGGGCCCTCGGACGGGCCGACCTGGGAAGGCTTGCCCCCGGCATGCAGGCCGACATCACGGTTGTCTCCCTGGGCAGCTTCGGCGACGGCGTGGTCGAGGACCCGCTGCGCACTCTGGTGCTCAACGGGACGGCGCGCCAGGTGACCGACACCTTCGTGGCAGGACGCCCCGTGGTGGTCGGCGGCGGCCTGCCCGGCATCGACCTCGACGCACTGCGGGCTGACGGGCAGCGGCTGTTCGGCCAAATGCGGGCGGCCTACTCGGAACGGGACGTTCAGCGCCGGGAGGCCGACGAGCTGTTTCCGCCCACTTATCGGCACGCAAAAATCGCCAGCCCGGTCGCCATCCCATAGGGGACATCCGCGGAACGCCTAAGTACTCGCTCTTCTCTTGGTATACCAAGACTCACGATCCTTCACCTTTTGCCCGGCCGAACATCGCTCCGGCAGGGCCCATTCCCTTGGAGAAAACAATGTGCCTGCACGATCACACCCCCGCCGCCCCGCCTGCAGCCGCGCTTCCCCGCCGCGGCATCCTAGCCGGAGCGGCCGCACTGGCCGGAATCTCGATGGCAAGCCTGGCTGCCCAGCTCGGAACTGCCCCTGCCGCACATGCGGATGACAATCTTTCCGGCCCCGGCCCCGGCCCCGGCTACCCTGACCGGCCGGCTTCGCCGCAGCCCATGATCATCGAGGGCGGCACCATCGTGGACCCCAAGACGGGCAACGCCGTGGAAGACGGCGTCCTTGTGCTGGAAGGAGGCAAGGTAGCCGCCGTCGGAACCCGTGACGAAACACGGCGTGCAGTAGCCGCTCTGGCCGGCCGCGCCCGCATCATCAATGCGTCCGGGCGCTGGGTCCTTCCCGGCCTCATCGACGTGCATGTGCATGCGAACGCGCTGTCCGATGCGCGTGCCATCCTGCAGAGCGGCGCGACCAGCGTCCGGAGCGGGTCGAGCAGCTTCTATCAGGACGTCGCCCTGGCTGCCCTGCCCGACTGGGCCGCAGGAGCCTCGCCCAGGATGAGCCCGGCCGGGCTGTTCATTTCACCTGAGCTGGGGGACTCGCTCCTGGCAGATCCGGACCTTGCCCCGCTCGCCTCCGTGTCCGGAGGAGTCACGGAGCCGTCGGACCTTGCCTACCTCACGCGCGTCAATCTGAAACGCGGCGCGAAGGTGATCAAGACCCGGGCCAACCCCAGGGCAGGCCTGCCGGAACAGGACCCCCGCGAACTCGTCTACAACTACGAGCAGCTCTCCGCGGTGGTCAAGGCCTCGGGCAAGGCGGGCGTGCTGTGCCACGCCTACAGCGCAGAGGGGATCGACGGTGCCGTCCGGGCCGGTGTGCGCAGCATCGAGCACGGCGTCTTCGTCACCGAGGAGACCATCTCCCGGATGGCCAGCCGTGGCACGTACTTCACACCCACCTTGGACGCCATCACGAGCATGGCGCGCTCGGCCAACCCGGTCCTTGCTGCCCGCGGCAAGGAGTACACGCCGATCATCAAGGCAGCGGTGAAGGCTGCCCATGAGACCGGTGTGACGGTGGTGGCGGGGACGGACTCCTTCGGCTCCGATGTGACCCCGATCGGAACAGAAGTACGTCTTCTTGGGGAAGCCGGGCTTTCCCCACTGGACGCGCTCAGGGCCGCGACAGTGAATGCCGCCGCGCTGCTCGGGTGGGGTGAGCATGCGGGACGCCTGGTGCGCGGTTCCTTTGCAGACGCCGTCATCGTGGACTCTGATCCCTTGAACAGCGCCTCGGCCCTGGAGCAAGTCAGCGCCGTGGTGGCGCAGGGAGCCCTCGTCCGGAATGACCTGTGACCGGACGTTACAGACAAGGGCGACTCCGCCCGCTCCCCACTCCGTAAAGCGCGGTCAAACGCGTCCTCCCACTTAGAGAGCCACCCATGACCCTGATTCTTAAAGCCTCCGAGCTCCAGGCCCTGGCCGACATGCCCGGGACGATCGCCGCCGTCGAACGCGCCTTTGCCGGCCTCAGCCGGGGCACCGCTGTCCAGCCCCCGCCGGATTCCCTTCTTCTGCCGTCGTCGGACGCGAGGTTCCTGCCGATGGCAGCACTCTCCGGCGCCGAGGAGCTGGCATCGGTGAAACTGCTGGCGGACATCCCCGCGAACCGGGAGTCGAGCCTGCCCACGCAGCGGTCCACGATCATGCTTGTCTCCCAGCTGACCGGAGAAACCCTGGCCATCCTGGACGGCAAAGTCCCCACCCGGGTCCGCACTGCCGCCGCCAGCGCCGTGGCAACGAAGCTGCTCGCCAGGCCCGGCAGCACCACCCTGGGGCTGGTGGGTGCAGGCGCCTTGGCAGTGGCGCACGTGGAAGCCATGCTGGCCGTCCTTCCGATTGAAAACGTGGTGGTCTGGTCCCGTTCCGCGGACACCGTGACGGCTTTCTGCGAGGAGATTTCCCATCACGGCCTGTGCGTCAGGCGGGCGTCCACCGTCCAGGAAGTTGTCGAGGCCGCCGACGTTCTGTGCACCCTCACACCGGCCGTTGAGCCTCTGGTGAAGGGCGAATGGTTCAGGCCCGGACTGCACGTGAACGCCGTCGGATCCCGTCCCCGGGCCGATCACCGGGAAATTGACTCGGCAGGCATGGTGAGGGCGAGGGTCTTCGTGGACAGCCTGGCCACGGCCAAGGCCAAGTCCGGCGGGCTGATCATCCCGGTGGCCGAAGGTGTCATGGGCTTTGAGGACGTGGAAGCAGAGCTTGGCAACGTGGCGGCCGGGACACGGGCAGGGCGCCTTGGCGATGAGGACGTAACCTTGTTCAATTCGGTAGGTATCGGTCTGCAGGACCTTGCCATTGGCCGGCTCCTGTACGACGCTGCGCTCAGCCAGGGGGTCGGCATCCAGGTGGAGCTGAATAACTGAGCCGGACGTACGATGCTGCAGCAATAACGGGAGGAACGAATGACAGCCCAAGCGGAATCGCCCGCGTCCTCGGCTGACACTGCCCGGGAACGGATCCGGGAACTGATCATCTCAGGCGACTTCGCGCCAGGGTCCCGGCTCAGGGAACGTGATCTGTCCCAGACATTGGATGTCTCCCGCGTGCCTGTCCGGGAGGCCCTTCAGCAGCTCGAAGCCGAAGGATTCATAGACACCTCCCCGCGGCGCGGTGCCACCGTCAAACAGATCACGCTGCGCGATGTCAACGAACTCTTTGATGTGCGGCTCAGCCTGGAAGTCCTCGCCGCGCGGCTCGCTGCCCAGGCTGCGGCAAGTGGCCGGTCGCCGGCGCGGCTGCAGCAGATGATGGACCAGGCGGAAGAGGCGACCCTGCGCCACGACCACGCGCAGATACCGCTCAGCAATACGGCCTTGCATGCAGAGATCGTGGCGATGGGGGGCAATTCGCTGTTGGAGTACTCCATGAAGCCGCTGCTGGGGAGGATGCAGTGGCTCTTCACCCTGACGGGGCACCGTGACCCCCTGGTTCAGTGCGCGGAGCACCTGAGCCTGTGCAAGGCCATCTATGACGGCAAGGCAGAGCTGGCGGCGGCGCTGGCCTTCGCACATGTGGAGCTGGGCCGCGAACCATCGCTCCAAGGACTGGCCGGGCGCCTGCCGGAAGGCTGACCGTTCGCCGTAGGGGAGCGGCACCAAACGCAAACGGACGACGGCGGGACGTCCCGCTGTCGTCCGCTCGCTCAGACCATGCGGCTCAGGGTATTCCCTTCAGCCGAGTAGTGCATTTTGTAAGAAGGGCTGACGTTCTCCGAGTGCTTCGCCTATCGCTGGACAGGGCCGCGCGCGCCTGTCCATGACCCATCTTTGCGTTCTCTGCCGTACCTGAAATGGATCGACATGACGGCGTCCACCAACGCGAGGTCTACCGGTCTGGATAGCCGCCAGGCCACTTCTTCCAAGGGCGTCGGCATGGCAGCGATGGCGACGAGAAGGCGGTCGAGGTCACTGGCAGGCGCAGTCACAGGTAGCTCTTAACGCTCGCGCGGAGTGCTTCAGTGTGCTCGTAGATTTCTTCCAGCGAGCTGATGGGTACCCGGGTCTCTTCCTTATTGACGTCGAATATTCCGAGGTACTTCTGGGTGCGGTTGAAGTGTAGGCGCGCAATCGGCTTGCGGTTATTGTCGTCCAGCAGCACCGCGAAATAGGACTTGGCATCCCGCTGCACTACGCGAGCTGGCTTGACCTCACTGCAGACGATGGCCCGCACGATCTGGTATCCCTCGATTTCCTCGAGCGTTGTCTCCAAGCCATCGGCCTCGGCCAAGTCAGCTTCGGCCACAGGA